>CAZBBX010000005.1:0-5897 GCA_964490325.1 uncultured Oscillospiraceae bacterium | reverse complement strand
GCGATCTCCACGACCATCACGGTCATGTCGTCGCTTGCGCCGTGGCGCTTGGCGGTAAGCAGCAGCGCTTCCGCAAGCTCGGCGCGGGGTCTTGCGGCAAGCCCCGTCAAGGCGGGTTCGATCAACGCGCCCAAGGCGTCGCTGACCCCGTCGGAGCACAGCACCAGCCGATCCTGCTGCTGGAGCTTGAGCTTGAGGCAGGAGGGCTTGGCCTCGTCAACGATGCCGCAGGGCAGCGCCTCACCGCACAGGCGCGTCAGGCGTCCCATGCGCAGCAGATAGGAGGGCGGCGCGCCAAATTTTGTCAGGACGCCGTTGCCCGTGGCAAGGTCGATCCGCAGGGAATCCAGTGTTGCATACATCTCCGCGCCGCCGCGCCGCAGCAGCAGGCGGTTGAGGTTTTCATAGATCAGCGCATCGGGCAGACCAAGCCGCGTCAGCTCCAGCAGCAGCTCCACGGCGGCCTTGCTCTCCCGCCTTGCGCGTTCGCCGCTGCCCATGCCGTCGGAGAGCACATAGAGCATCCCGCCGTTTTGCAGGCCGCAGCTTCCGTAGCTGTCGCCCGAGACCTGCGTGTTCGATTCGGGCAGAGCCGCCAATGCCATCTCCACGCGGAAGGCACGCTCCTCCTCCAAGAGCAGCTCGCCGCCTTCCTCGGTCTGCCGCTCCTCCACCACGCGCAGGGGCGTCTTTAGCGTGCGTTCCGCCAAGCCCTTCAGCGTTCTTGGCGTGTTGGCGTCGTCACGGGGCAGCCGCAGGCGCAGCAGCAGCTGCCCGTCGGGATATTGCACATCGACCCCGCAAAGCGGAACGCCGCTGCGCTCAAAGGCGCAAAGCAGCGCCTGCTCGACCCGATCGTCCTGCCAACGCTCGGCAAGCAGGGCGTCGGCGCGGCGCAGCAGCAGCTCACCAAGGCCGTCAAGCTGCCTTAGGGCAAAGGCAAACTGCGCCGTCCCGCGCTTTTCGCGTGCCGCCTGCGCCTCCGCTTGGTCAAAGGCAAGGTATGCCGAGGCGATGAGCTGGGAAAAATACCGACAATCCGCATCGATGGGCGGCTGCGGCGTGACGGTCTCGCCCTTGCCGTAGGCGCGGACGGCCAGTAGGAGCGCATCATGCATGGCGGAGGGATCCGCCCAGCAGAGGACGCGGGACACGCAGTCGCGGCACACGCGGTTTGCGCCGTGGATCGTCCACTGCAGCTGACGGTCGTCGCGGGGCGGGGACGCCTCGGGCGCAAACAGGGCGGACAGCTCCTTGAGCGTTCGCGCCGAATCCGTGAGCGTTTCGGCGGCATAGCAGCGCATACGCCCCGCCGCAAGCGCAGCGCCCGCTCCCCGCTTGTTGCCCTCGTCCAAGATCGCGCCCAAGCGGCGCAGCACCTCGCGGGACAAAAACAGCAGGGGGAGAGCGCCGACCAAGGCGGTCTGGATGTTGAGAAGCTGCGTCCCCTCCGTAAACAGGCAGCCCGACACTAAAATTGCCGTGCCGCAGGACAGCAGCACGCCCGTTTTTCCCCAGCGCCGCGCAAAGACGCCTAAGGCCAAAGCGCCAAGCAGCGCGGCAAGGGAGCTTGGATCCATTTTTGTCAGCGCGCCATAAGCAAAGACGGCGATGGCGCCCGCCACGGCGCCCTGTGCGCCCAAAGACAATACAAGCGCGCCGCAGCAAAAAAGCAGCAGCGCCACAGGCAGGGACAGGCCAAAAAAGCAGGCGTCCCACAGCCCCGCCGCCACAAGACCCGCGGACAGAGCAAGGCTCCACAGCTCCCTCTCCGCCAATACACGACGGCGCGTCAGGGAGCGCAGGGCGCGCAAAGCTGCGGAAAAAACATAGCCCGCCGCCGCGCTCAGCAGCAGGGACAGTCCCGCATACGCCCAGTCCTTGCCGTCTCCCGTGATGAAAAAGGGCGTTGCCGCAAGCTGGCAAAGCAAAAAAAGGATCAGCCGCGCCGCAGGCGGAACGCCGTGCAGCATCCGCCGCAGCAGGCGGGACAGCAAAAAAAACAGCACGGCGGCAAGCAGAACGCCCCAGCGCGGATCGGGCGCAAGAACGCCCCACAGCAGGATCCCGCTCAGCACGAGCACGCTGCGCCGTCCCGTTCGCTCACAGGCAAACAGCAGCGCAAGCCCCAGCGGCGCGAGCTGCTCACCCAAGGGCCAGCGCGACAGCAGCAGACCCATAAGCAGCAGCACAAGGCCACTCCATGTTTCGGGCTGCCGCAGCCGCCCGCATAAAAGTTGCAGTTTGTCCAAAATGCCGTGACGCATACCTCATTTTAGCCGTTTGCGACCGTGAAAATTTGGGGAATGGCGCGGGGCGGGGGCAAAAACGCTCGACACAAATGAGAAGAAAATGGCAGGATCAGGCAGAAGGCGAGTCGGTACGACGGCAAAGGACGCTCGATTTTTCGCAAGTTCAAATGAAAACAAATTTGAAAAAGCGCTGCGCGTCTTTTCTTCCTCGATGTATGCGGCGCGAAAAAGCCGTCCATACTATCCGCGAGGTGATGACAATGGAACGACAGAAACGAGGCTTTTCAAAAGTAAAGACCTTTTTGACCCAACAGGGCTTTTATGTGGTACTGGTACTGTGCCTGCTGATCGTCGGCGCGGCGGTAACAATCTTAGCCCTTCCCAACAACGACGAGCAGGCGGCTGCGCCCTCGAGCGATCCAAACGCGGTCGCGCAGGTCGCCATATCCGAGGATGAGACCCTGCAAAGCGTGCTCAGCGCACCCACGGCTACCCCGCGTGTGCTGACGCTTACCACGGGTACGCCGCTTCTGACGGCAAGTCCCACGCCCACGCCCACGGCGACCCCCAAGGCGGCGTCCACATCCTCGAAGGCCGCGCCGCCGCTCTCCGGTGAGATCGTGTGGGGCTTTGCAACGGATCGGCTGATCTACAGCAAGACGCTTGACCAATGGACGACGCACGAGGGCGTGGACATCGCGTCCGACGTAGGCACGGAGGTCAAGTGCGTGCTGGGCGGCACGGTACAAAGCGTGCGCGAGGACGATGTACTGGGCTTCCTTGTGACGGTGGAGCATTCCAACGACCGCGTGACGCTCTACGCCAATCTGGGCGCGGACATTCGCGTCAAGACGGGAGACCGCGTGAACGCGGGCACGGTGCTGGGAACGGTCGGTTCCTCCGCTCTTTCCGAGTGCGCGGAGGCGGCGCATCTGCATTTTGCATTTTATATCTCCGGAAAAGCCGTCGATCCAAGCAAATACGTCCGTTTGGGCTGAGACCGCGGCCAAGCATGAAAAAAGGGCTGTCCGTTCGACAGTCCTTTTTTCTTACAGAAGCTGATACAAAAGCCCTTCGGCGGCGCTGTACCACAGCAGCTTGCCGTGCGCAAGGCGGGGAAAGCGCGTCACAAAGTCCCACTCCGGCCAGAAGCGGCGCAGCAGCAGGCTGTCGCCCGTGAGGAGCGCTGCAAAGACGATGTAGTTTTCCTTGGTCATGCTGTGCGAGCTTGTCAGGCAGTACTCGTTCTCGATCAGCTCGACAGTCAGCCGCTCCTCTGCCGCAGCCTTGCGCGGCACAAGGGGTGCAGCCCCTTGTTCGGAACGAAGTGACGTAAAACAGCCCGGACGATTGAAGTCCGGACTGTTAGCCTCGCAGAGCGCACATACGGGTTTTACCCCGTATAGAAGTGCGCCCTTTGTTCCAAAGGGATTTTTCTTAATAGATTTTTATGTCGTATAGGTTATTTCGATGTATGTCCGTCATCTCATAATCTCTGTCTGTTTTGCGAAAGACCACAAAAATTCAGTTTCGTATTGCGATGAAAACCATAGTGGTAAATTTGTCTCGATAAAATCCTCAAGTATGTAGTTGATGATTTTTAGACACTGAATGTCAGGATCATTAGAAAATGAGAATAGCGAAATAGGCTTATTGGCATGAAACAAATTGCATCTTGTGTTATAAGAATATTGAGTAAGCAAATATCCATATGGAGTAATATTATACGCACGCAAAGTCTTCGGATTAACCAATGCTTTTTGAATTCGCTGAGCTATCTCCTTGCCTCGTTCAGATTCCAAATAAGTTTTCGAAATTTGTGTTGGGGCATTTTTTAAAAATGAAGTAACCTCTTGAGCAACTCTTCTTTTTTCGGTATCCTCAGAAATTGTCTCATCTCCAAGATTGAAAAGTCTTTGCATATATCGTATCTGGTTGCACTCTCTTTTGATTTTTATACCATTATGACTTTGGGAGATCAACGTAGAATAATAATTATACATTCCATTAAACGCCATCCATAAATATATGAAGCGTTCAGATTCATATATTTTAGTTTTACTATAAATAAGTGCAAACAAAGATGCTATCCTCGCATCATATGAAGATTTCGTTTGTGCCAATATTCCTCGACAAGCCGAGACATCCCATATAGTTGTGAAGGGGTGCGAAAGATCTTCTGCTACCAAAGAGGAAACCAACGGGTAAGCGTTAGCGGATTTCGTAAAAACACATTCAGTTTCATTATCAATCTGAACATATACCTCATCAAGACTTATATCTTTCGAAAAAAGAATTAAATGCAATAGCAATGCTTTTTTTAGCGCATCGCCGAACAAATACCCATCAAACGAAATAATCTCCGCTTTATCGTATATTTTAGATAACTCTGCTGAAATAACAACTGTTCCATAGCCAACAGAGATGCAAACATCTTTTGTCTTTCCAAAATTATAACAGAAGCTTTTTTCTATTCGTTCACTATTATTTATGATGATTTTGTGAGTATGCTTTTTCATGATAATCACCCCTCGTTATTATATCGTTGAATGCAATATTCTGCAAGTTAATGGCCAATGATACATCCGATAAGACGCACCATTGGCCATAAAAGCGAAAACATTCTGTGATAAACTTATCTTGATTCGATTTTCTCCCTGATAATCTGAACATTGTTGAAAAATTGTATGATCAGCATATTGGTGACCAGTTGAATAAATCCTACAAAGCCACCAGCCAGCACCCATACAATAAAATCCAAGAAACCATCATCATCGCCACCTATGCCTATATCCAAAAACCCGGCAGACGAATCTCCGATTCCGGCTAAAATGCCAAAGGCAATATAAAGCCAAAACAAAGCAATCGTTAATCCTCGGTAAATTTTAATCCACTTTCCAGATCTTTCGTCAAACATATGTTGTCCTCCTTATTAATTTTAATGTTTTCGCTCGTATAACTTTGTGTTCTACAATGTGTACTTTTACAAAACACAGAAAAGTTACAATTACCATCGAAAAAGTTCAGTTCAACACCTTGAAAAATCTTATATTTTGGAGTATAATATTAAAGTATATAATTTAATGCCCTACAATTTGTAAAAGTACACCTTTACAAATTTAGGGCATGATTTGTTTAAGCCACATTTTCAAATTTTCTTGCCTTTCCGTAGAATGTGCCAACCGGCATATTGCAGGCTTCCGCTGCTTGTTTCAAGGTTATTTTCTTACTGCGCCATGCTTTGTGTACCTCATAGAAGTTATCCGGCAAGGGCAAAGGCGGTCTGCCGAACTTGATTCCCTGCGCTTTGGCAGCGGCAATTCCCTCGGCTTGGCGTTGTTTGATATTTGTGCGCTCGTTTTCTGCCACAAAGGACAGAACCTGCAGCACTATATCGGAGAGAAATGTTCCCATTAGGTCTTTGCCCCGGCGGGTGTCCAACAGCGGCATATCCAACACCACAATGTCAACGCCTTTTTCTTTCGTGAGAATCCGCCATTGCTGTAAAATTTCCTCATAGTTTCGTCCAAGACGGTCAATGCTCTTGATATAGAGCAGATCGTCTTTTTTCAATTTCCGCAGCATTTTCTTGTACTGCGGACGGTTGAAATCTTTGCCGGACTGCTTATCCACATAGATATTTTG
>CAZBBX010000004.1:67864-94152 GCA_964490325.1 uncultured Oscillospiraceae bacterium | reverse complement strand
CGCTGCAAAGCAGCGGCCGCGGCTTCGAGCCCTCCCTATTTTGTCAAAAAAACAGCCGCCAAACGGCGACTGTTTTTTTGGCAGGGGCAGAAGGGCTCGAACCCTCAAGAACGGTTTTGGAGACCGCTATGTTACCATTACATCATGCCCCTATAGTGTTGGCAAAACGGCTGCTTGCCTGCCGCTTTCTCCCTGCGGCCGACCCGCAAGCAGTATTATACCATCCGCCTTTTTCTTTGTCAAATGATTTATGGCGCCTTTTTCGGTCATTTGCAGCAAGTTTGCGGCGTCTCTTTCGGTCGTTTTCGGATAGCTTCGGTCAGTCCCTTTCGACCTGTTTTCGCTCTTTGCGATCGCTTTTAGATCGAGCCGACAAGCTCCCGATCCAAAACTTGCCCAAGGAACGCAGCCGCGTTCCAAGGGCAAGCTTCTTTGCAGGTTCACTTCTCGTCGGGTACATACTCAAGGATGTCGCCGGGTTGGCAGTACAGCGCCACGCAGATGCCGTTCAGCGTGGAGAAGCGCACCGCGCTGACCTTTCCCGTCTTGATGTTGGACAGGTTGACGTTGGAAATCCCCACGCGTTCCGCCAGCTCGTTCAACGACATCTTCCGGTCGGCCATCATCCGATCCAGTCGCAGCACGATCATGTTCGCCTCACAGCGTGGTGTCGGCCTGCTCCTGCAGCGTGCAGCCGTAATCAAAGACCAACGCCAAGCAGAAGAACACCAGCGTAAACACCACATCGGCAAAGGAGATGTTCAGCCCAAAGTTCACGTTCACATTGGAAACGGACTGCAGCGCCGACAGCAGGATCGCGGATATGATCGTACTGACCAAACACTTTGCGCCGATGTACCCGATCATCAAAAAGCCCACCACCTTGAGGTTTTTGACATTGCCCCGCGTGAACGGACTGTCCTGCGTGCGCATGGCGTGAAAGACCTTGCCCGCAAACAGCAGAATGGCATACAGCACCCCCGTGATCAGCAGTGAAAGCAGCACGAAGGTGGCGGCGATCCGCACGACCCTCTGCCAGTCGATGGAGCCTAAAAGCGTGCTCCACACGGAAGCGCCCTCGCTGCCCGTCACGGAATCGCCAAGCTCCGACAGGCTGTAGCTTCCCGCAGGCAGCTCGTCCAATACATCGTTCATTTCGTCAAGCAGCTCGCCCACCACGGCGGGGGTGTCGCTGTCTAAATCGGGGGTAGGCAGACTTGCGCCTTCCTGCGGAATGGTGAATATCAGCCCGCCCATCTCACCAAGCAGCTTGTTGACAGGCAGCGCGTACAGCACGATCGCAACAACAAGGAGCAGTGACATGCCCACGATCATCAGAATGCGCAGCACCTTCAGCACAATGTCCATCGCATGGCTGAGGCCATGCAGCTTCTTTAGTTTTTCGTCCATCACTTTAACCCTCCCTCAATGGATCATTTCGAGGGAAGTATACAGCGCAGTATTACGTTTGTCAAGTATTATTTAACGATTATCGTAAATTTATTATCGTATATCATCCTTGCAGGATGCCGTCAAGCATTGCCGAGCAGCAGCTGATACAGCCTAAACAGCATTTCGGGGGAGAGCGCCTCCCCGCGCACATCGGCGTTAAGCCCAAGCGCCGTAAGCGCGTCGGGCAGCGCGGCAAGCTCCTTCAGGTTATTTTTGAGCGTCTTGCGCCGCTGCAGCAGGCAGCGGTCGATGAAGGCTGCAAACGCGGCGGGCGGCAGCGCGGGCGCGTCCGTGCGGCGATCCAACAAAAGCAGCACGGAATCCACGGTAGGCTGCGGCCAATAGCTTTCGGGCGGCAGCGCGGCAAGCTGCCTTGTCGTATAGTACAGCTGCGAAAGGATGGAGAGCGTTCCGTAATTTTTGTGGGAGGGCTTGGCAAAGAAGCGTTCGCCTGCCTCGCGCTGTACCATCAGCAGCAGGCGGCGGGGGCGGAGCTTAAGGAGCCGCTCACAAAGCGGCGTTGTGATGTAGTAGGGCAGGTTGCCTGCGGCCAAAAATTCACTCGTCACAAAGGACAGGTCGCATTTGAGCGCGTCCGCGTGCAGCACCGTCAAGCGTCCCGCAGCGGGACTTGCAAGGACTTCGCCAAGGGCGTCGGGCAGCAGGGCTGCCAAGGCTGCGTCCTTCTCCACCGCCCACACGTTTGCACCCACGGCAAGCAGGGGCGCGGTCAAGGCACCCAAGCCCGCGCCGATCTCCAGCACGTTCTCGCCGCTTGCGGCAAAGTCCGCCGCAGCCGCTGCAAGCAGGGCGTCGTCAAGGAAGAAGTTCTGTCCCAACGCCTTGTTGGGGCTTAAATTTGCGCCGCTCAGCAGCGCCTTGATGCGTTCGTGACTAAATTCCATGGGGCAAGCATAGCATAAAACCCCGCTGTGCGCAAGAAAAGGAATTTCATGGGCAGCTCAGCGCGCACTCTCCCGCTCAAGGTACGCCCGATCCAATATGCGAAAGCCGCTTGTTTCCCGCTGCAGCACGCCCTTGTCGCACAGCTCGTTTAGGATGCGGAACAGGTGACGGTAGCTCACGCCGATGGACTTGGCGGCGTCCGACAGCACATCGCAAAACAGCCCCTCATGCTCCGCCGTCAGGATGTAGGCGCAGAGCCGTGCCCTGCCCGAATACAGCGCGGAGGCGATGTGCTCGTTGCCCCTGCGGACGAGCTTGGCGGCAAGTCCCTTTGCAACGCAGGTCATGAACGCAAGGTTCCCTGTGGGATCCTGCTCGTTCCCGCTGATGGGTATGCTCACCAAGACCGAGGGAAACACCGCCACCGAGGTCGCCGTGGCCACCCGCTCTTCCCGCATCAGCTCCACATCGCCCAGCAAGCCGTCCGTGATGGTGTAGCACAGCGTCAGATCCCTGCCGTTTTCCGCCAGCATACAGACCTTGATCTTGCCCCGCAGCACAAGGTAGAGCCGCTCCACGGGTCTGCCCTGCGTATAGATCGCCTCTCCCGCGTCAAAGCAGTACAGCTCGCAGCCGCAAAGCTTTTCGGGATCGAGGCCGCAGTCCCGCAGCACCACTCGCGCAGTTTGATCCAAAGCTTTTCGTTTCATACTTCACCCTCCTGCTTCAGTATAGCAGAACACAGCGGCAAACACCATGACAAATGTCCTATGTGGCGCGGCTTTTCCGCCGTACAATGGGGGCGAAGGGAGGCGAAGGGCATGTATTCCATCTTAGGCCTTTTGTCGGGCGTCATCATTGCCGTCATGGTCGCCGTGAATGGTGAGCTGTCGGGGACCTACGGCGTATATACGGCGGCGGTCATCATCCATCTTGTGGGCGTCATCGGCGCGGCGCTCCTGTGCGTCATACGGCGGGAGCGGATCACGCTAAAGAGCAAGGCGCCGTTTTGGGCGTACTTGGGCGGCGCCATCGGCGTACTGACCACGCTGTTCAACAACTTTTCCTTTGGCCGCATCAGCATGACGAGCATCGTGGCGCTGGGTCTGATGGGGCAGAGCCTGACCGCCTTGACGCTGGACAGCTTCGGCTTGCTGGGGCTTCAAAAGCGTCCCCTGCAGGCAAGCACGCTCATAGGCTTTGTGCCTGCCGTGATCGGCGTCGTCTTTCTGCTGGACGCAAGCGTGTCGGGCGCTGCCTTGGCGGTCGTGCTGTCGCTGGCCGCGGGGGTGACGATCGTTGTGTCGCGTACGGTCAACGCAAGACTTTCCGCGGCGCTCAGCCCCGCCATTGGTTCCTTCATCAACCATCTGGTCGGCCTACCCATCTGCTTGGCGCTTGCACTCCTTTTACAAAGGCCGCTTTTGAACGCGGCTTGGGCAAGCCCCGTTGCGTATTTGGGCGGTCTGATGGGCGTGGCGACCGTGCTGCTGTTCAACATCGTCGTTCCCAAGCTGCCTGCGTTCCGCCTGACGCTGCTGACCTTTACGGGGCAGATCTTCACGGGGATCCTCTTGGATGTGCTGCTGGGGCAGTCCTTTGACGGCAAGAGCTTTTGGGGTGGGCTGATCATCGCGGCGGGGCTTTTGCTAAACCTCCTTTTGGGTCGCAGCAAGGAGCGGAAGGACGCGAAGGAAGCGCGCTACTATGCGCACATCCGCGCCGTGGAGCGGGAGCATTTTGACCATCTGCTCGGCAGCGGCGACCGCAGCGAAGGGAAAAGCAACGGCACTGCGGAGAAAATTTGAACTTATTTTGGTTTTCAGCAAAACGAAAGGAAAAGGCGGTATACTGGTCAAAATTCCGTAAGGAGCGTACCCTATGCTCATAAGCTGTATCCTCGCATGGATCACGGCCATCCTTACGCTGATCGCCGCGCTGCGCTATGTGGCGCGCATCAGCCGCAGCCCCAAGCTCAACCGCAGCTTCCACAAGACCCACGCGCTTATCGGCGTACTGCCGCTCGGCTTTGGGCTGCTGCACGGCATCGCTGCGGGCAATCCCGCCTCGGCGACATTGCTTACCATGCAGGCTGCGCCGCTTTTGTTCACGCTCAACTGGGGCAGCGCCTGCTTGGCCGCCATATTGCTGTTGGGGCTCAGCTGTCTGCTGCGCCGACGGCTGCGCCGCGCCTTCCTGCCCGTGCATAGGGTGCTGACGCTGCTGCTGCTTGCCTGCCTTGTGCTGCATCTGATCGACGTGGGCATCACGCTGCCAAGCCGCCTCTTTGCATCCGACGCTCCAACGGCAAGCGCCGTGCCGACCGCCTCTGCCGCGGAGACGGCGGAGCCTGCCGAGCAGACCGACGAGCCTGCCGAGACTGCAGCCGCGCAAACGCCGTTGGTCACGTTCTCCGGCGCGGTGCTGCAGGACGGGAGCTACCAAGGATCGGCGCAGGGCTATCGCGGGACGATCCAAGTGAGCGTCACGGTGGAGGGCGGCGCGGTCAGCGCGGTCACGGTGCTCAGTGAAAACGACACGCAGGAATACTTCAGCAGGGCGTCCGCTTTGCTAAATACGATCGTGGACGAGCAGTCCTTGGAGTTGGACGCCGTTTCGGGCGCGACCTACTCCTCCGCGGGCATCCTAAACGCCGTGGCGGATGCGCTCAGCAGCGCTGTGCTCTCGGGTGAGTTGGCGGTGACGGCGATCGACCTAAGTCAAGTGCAGCAGCACGGCCGCCACTAAAAGAACAGCAAAAAGGAACGGTTTTTGCGCCGTTCCTTTTTTTATGCTTTGGAAGTATTTACGGCGTTTACGCCTTGGGGCCTGCGTCGATGATGTTCTGCGGCATGTTGCTGTACTTTTGGAAGTTCTTGACAAAGCGCTTCGCCAGATCCTGCGCGGTGGCTTCGTAAGCGGCGGTATCCTTCCACAGCTTGCGCTGGGAGAGGAACTCGTCGGGCACGTCGGGGCAGGTCGTGGGGACCAGCACGTTGAAGTAGGGGTCCCGCTCGAACTTGGCGTTCTCCAAGCTGCCGTTGAGCGCTGCCGTGACCATGGCGCGGGTGTACTTGAGCTTCATGCGGCTGCCTACGCCGTACTGACCGCCTGCCCAGCCCGTGTTGACCAGGTAGACGTTGGAGTCATGCTCCTCGATGCGCTTGCCCAGCATCTCCGCATACACAGAGGGGTGCAGGGGCAGGAAGGGTGCGCCAAAGCAGGTGGAGAAGGTGGTCTGCGGTTCGACGATGCCGCGCTCCGTGCCCGCAAGCTTGGAGGTGTAGCCGCTGACGAAGTGGTACATGGCCTGCTCCTTGTTCAGCTTGCTGATGGGCGGGATGACGCCAAAGGCGTCCGCCGTGAGGAACACCACCGTCTTGGGATGGGAGCCTACGCCGGGGATGACGCAGTTGGGAATGAAGTTGACGGGATAGCCCACGCGGGTGTTCTCGGTGAGGGACTTGTCGGCAAAGTCGAGCGTGCGCGTTTCGGGATCCATAATGACGTTCTCGACCAAGGAGCCAAAGCGGATGGCGTCCCAGATGAAGGGCTCGTTCTCGTGGGAAAGGTTGATGCACTTGGCATAGCAGCCGCCCTCGATGTTGAAGATGCCCTTGTCCGACCAGCCGTGCTCGTCGTCGCCGATGAGGAAGCGGTTGGGATCGGCGGACAGGGTGGTCTTGCCCGTGCCTGACAGACCGAAGAACAGCGCAGAGTCGCCGTCGCTGCCGATGTTGGCGGAGCAGTGCATGGTGAACACGCCCTGCTGCGGCAGCAGATAGTTCATCACGGAGAAGATGGACTTTTTGATCTCGCCTGCATACTGGCTGCCTGCGATGATGACCATGCGGCGCTCGAAGTTGACAAGGATGGCCGCCTCGGAGTGGACGCCGTCCACCTCGGGGATGCACTTGAAGCCCGGAGCCGCGATGATGGTAAAGCCGGGGACGAAGTGGTCCAGCTGCTCCAAGGTGGGACGCACCAAGAGCTGATGGATGAACAGGTTCTGGCTGGCAAGCTCGTTGACCACGCGCACGGGCAGATGGTAGGCGGGATCTGCGCCTGCAAAGCCGTCGAACACAAACACGTCGCGTCCCTGCAGATAGGCCATCATCTTGCCGTAGATGCGGTCGAACTTCTCCTCGGAGATGGGCATGTTGATCTTGCCCCAGTCGATCTTGTCGTGGATGGAGGGCACGTCAACGACGAAACGATCGTCGGGGGAACGCCCCGTGTACTTGCCTGTGGTGACGACCAGAGCGCCGCTCTCGGAGAGGGTACCCTCGCCGCGCTCCAAAGCTTTCTCCACCAAAATGGCGGGGGTCAGGTTGCGGTACACCGCTTTGGGGGCGATGATCCCTAACTTTTCGATGTAAGCCTTCATAGTAAATTTTGCTCCTTTCGATTCGGTTCCTGTTTGGCGGGACGGAGGTTCGGGGGCGTTGATCCGCGCATTTTCTGCGCCAAGCCCATCGAAAACCTCATCCTACCCCATTTTGATAGTATTATACCCCGCAGCTTTCAGAAAAGCAAGGGTGGGACGGGAAGAATTGTGAAATTGCAAGGAACTTATCCAAGGCTCTCTCCCCTTTGACGTTTTGTCACAAAAAAGCCTGTTTTTGGGCGTTGACCTCTTTCCCCCATCTGCGGTAAAATAAAGAGGATGAAAGCCCTGCAAACGCCGCTAAAAAGGCGCGGACGGGGCAAACTCTTTTATTAGGGAGGACAGCTTATGCAACTGCTTATCAAGAATGCGCGGCTGCGCGGACAAACGGCTCAGATGGACATCGCCATCGATCAGGGACGCATTGTCGAGATCGCACAGAACCTCAACATGGCTGCCGAACAGCAGATCGACGCACAGGGGATGCTTGTGACGGAATGTCTCATCGATCCGCACATCCATCTGGACAAGGTCAACGTCTTTGACGCCGTACCCAAGAACAAGACGGGCACCCTCAAGGAGGCCATTGAGCTGCTGTGGGACGCCAAACGGAACTACACCACGGCGGACATCGTGGCGCGAAGCGAGGACGTTGTCAAAAAGGCGATCAAGAACGGCACGCTGTTTTTGCGCTCCCATGTGGATGTGGACACCATCGGCAAAATGAAGCCCTTGGAGGGCGTGGCGGCGCTGCGCGAAAAGTACCGCAGCGACGTGGACATTCAGATCGTCGCCTTCCCGCAGGAGGGCATCCTCAAGGATCCCGGCGCTGCAAAGCTGATGGACGAGGCCATGCGCAGCGGCGCGGACGTGGTGGGCGGTATGCCTGCCAACGAGCAAAGTCCCGACGATTCCCGCGCCCATGTGAAGTACTGCTTCGATCTGGCGGAAAAGTATGACGCGGACATCGACATGCACGTTGACGAGTCCGACGATCCCTTTTATCGCACCTTGGAGATGGTCGCCGACGAGGCGCTGCGCCGCGGTTACATCGGACGCGTCACGGCGGGGCACACCTGCGCGCTGGCCGCCTATGACGACCACTATGCCGCCTATGTCATCGACAAGGTGAGAAAGGCGGACATCCGCATCATCACCAACCCCGTCACCAACCTCATGCTGCAGGGACGCTTGGACAAGCAGCCCATCCGCCGCGGCATCACCCGCGTCAAGCAGCTTTTGAACGCAGGCGTGACCGTCAGCTTTGGGCAGGACTGCGTGAAGGACACCTTCTATCCCTACGGCAGCGCCGATATGCTGCAGGTGGCTAACATCACCGCCCATGCCGCGCAGATGAGCCTGCCCGACGAGATCGAAAAGCTGTACGACATGATCACCTGTGACGCTGCACGCATCCTGAAGCTGAGCGAGTACGGCCTTGCCGTCGGCAAGCGGGCGGATCTTATGATCGTGAACGCCGTGGATGTGCGGGACGCCATCCGCCTCACGCCCGAGCGCGCCTACGTCATTCGCGGCGGCAGAATCCTTTCGCACACCACGGTCAAGACGGAGCTGTCCCTGTAGGAAGAAAAACGGCACTGCGGCAGACGCCGCTTTGCGGAAGAAAAGGCTTGACGCGGGGCGGGGCGAATGCTAAAATGCAGTTAATTATGAACGCGTAGATGAGGAAAAGCGTTTGTTCATCCCTTAGCGAGCCTCGGACGATGAAAGCGGGGCGGATGGGCGGATGCGGTTAGTTCGCCTCGGAGCGGCGTTGGGGAAAGCAAGGCGGGGCTTTGCAAGTAGTTGACGACGGGTAAGCCCGATACAGCGGAAAGCCTGTCCCGCCTTACGGCGATGCAGGGAAGCAAGGGTGGTACCACGATGCGCTCGTCCTTTGTGACGGGCGCTTTTTATGTTCTTTTTTAGGAGGAGAATACGCTATGGAGACCTTACAGGAGATACGAGAAGCCGCGTTGGAACGCCTCAAGGCGGTCAACGACGAAACGGAGCTGGACGCGCTCAACACCGAGGTGTTCGGTAAGGGCGGCCGCCTGACCGCCATCTTGCGCACCATGGGCAAGCTGTCCAAGGAGGAGCGGGCGGAGGTGGGCGCAGCCGTCAACCGCGCCAAGTCCGAGCTGGAGGGCGCTATGGATCTGCGCCGCAGCTACTTCCGCGAGAGGGCGCAAACGCTGCGCTTTGCCCGCGAGGCGCTGGATGTGACCGAGCCGGGCGTCATCGACCGTCCCTTGGGCGCGCTGCACCCGATGACCCAGACCTATCGCTGCATCCGCGACGCCCTCATCGGCATGGGCTTTTCCATGTTCGACGGTCCGGAGATCGAGCTGGACGACAACAACTTCACCCTGCTGAACCTGCCCAAGGATCATCCCGCCCGCGACATGCAGGACACCTTCTATGTCAACGAGAACGTCGTGCTGCGCACGCACACCTCGCCGCTGGAGATCCGTGCGCTTAACGCGCTCAAGCCTCCCTTCCGCCTCATCATGCCCGGCCGCGTGTTCCGCGTGGACGAGGTGGACGCCAGCCACAGCCCCGTGTTCATGCAGATCGAGGGCTTTGTGGTCGACCGCAACCTCAACATTGCAAACCTTGCGGGCACGCTGGACACCTTCATCCGCGCCGTCTTCGGCGACGAGGTCAAGACGCGGCTGCGCCCAAGCTACTTCCCCTTCACCGAGCCTTCCGCCGAGCTGGACATGAGCTGCACCATCTGCGGGGGCAAGGGCTGCCGCGTGTGCAAGGGCACGGGCTGGATCGAGATACTGGGCTGCGGCATCACCAACCCGCACGAGCTGCAAAACTGCGGCTTGGATCCCAACGAGTGGTCGGCCTTTGCCTTTGGCATCGGCGTGGATCGCGTGACCAGCCTGCGCTACGGCATCAGCGACATCCGCTACAACTACGAGAACGACGCCCGCTTCCTGCGGCAGTTCTGAGGAGGTACCATGAGACTACCGAAAAAATGGCTTTGTGAATATGTCGACTTCAACGTGAGCGATGAGGAGTTCCTGCGCCGCATGATGTGGCGCGGCTTTGAACCCGCCGGCACGGAGAAGGAGCTGCCCAATATCAGTGGCGTAAAGACGGGGCGTATCCTGTCCATCGAGCAGCATCCCAACGCGGAGCGACTGAAGATCTGTCAGGTGGATGTGGGCGACAAGACCGTTCAGATCCTGACCAACGCAACGAACGTCTTTGCGGGTGCCCTCGTGCCTGTCGCCTTGGTGGGCGCAAACATCCGCGGGACGATCTTTTCCACCGCCACGCTGCGGGGCGTGGAGAGCTATGGCATGTTCTGCTCCGGCAAGGAGCTGGACATTACCGACGCCGAGTACGAAGGCGCGGACGTGGACGGCATCCTCATCCTCAAGGAGGATACCCCCATCGGCGTGGACATTGCCGAGGCGCTGGACATGGACGACACCATCTTTTTGTTTGACCTGACCCCCAACCGCCCCGACTGCAACGGCGTTCTGGGGCTGTGTCGTGAGGCCGCCGCCGCCTTGGGGCAGACCATGCGGGATCCCGTCCTGCCCCGGATCACGGGAGAGGGCGACGTGCACGCCTATGCAGGCGTAAGCGTGCTTGCGCCCGAGCTTTGCCCCCGCTACTGCGGACGCGTGATGACGGACATTCGCATCGAGCCTTCCCCGCGTTGGCTGCGCCGCCGCCTCAGGGAGATGGGCTTCCGTCCCATCAACAACATCGTGGACATCACCAACTATATCTTGGTGGAGTATGGGCAGCCCATGCACGCCTTCGACCTGCGCTGCATCAAGGACGGTCAGATCGTCGTGCGCCGCGCCGCCGATGGCGAGAACATCACCACCTTGGACGGCAAGGGCTACGAGCTGGACAGCGACATGCTGCTCATCGCCGACCCCGAAAAGGGCGTGGGCATTGCGGGTGTGATGGGCGGTCTCAATTCCGAGATCACGGCGGACACCAAGGCTGTGTTCTTGGAATCCGCCTGCTTTGTGGGCAGCAACATCCGTCACACCGCCAAGAAGCTGCATCATGTCACGGACGCCGCCGCACGCTTCATCAAGGGTGTGGAGCCGGTCAACGCCTGCCTTGCGCTCAAGCGTGCCGTACAGCTCATCACGGAGCTTGGCGCGGGCCGCGTCGTGGGCGAGCTCATCGATGTATGCAGCGCCGACCTGAACGATCGCGAGGTGGACGCCGATGTGGCGCACATTGACCGCATCCTAAACCTCTCCCTGACCGCCAAGGAGATGGCGGAGCTTTTAAGGCCTCTGCACATCGAAGCCGTGCCCATCCAAGACGGATCGAAGCTGCACATCCGCATTCCGCACGAGCGGGGCGACATCGAGTCGGGCATCGAGACCGACTGGGACATCGCCGAGGAGGTCGGCCGCGCCTACGGCCTCGACCGCATCCCTCCCGTGCTGATGACGGGAGAGACCTTTCGCGGCAGCATCAGCGACGCCTTCCGCGACGAGGACGCCGTCAAGGACACGCTGGTGGCCTTGGGCTGCTTGGAGATGTACAACTACAACTTCACAGGCCCCGCCGCCTTGGACGCGCTGCGCCTGCGGAAGGACGATGAGCGCCGCAGGGCGGTGCGCCTTATGAACCCCTTTGGCGAGGATCAAAGCCTGATGCGCACGACGCTGTACATGGGAATGCTGGATTCCGCTGCGCGCAATGTCAACCGCAAGACGGGCTATGGCCGCTTCATGGAGGTCGGCAACGTGCATATCGACTTGGGCGGGGAGCTGCCCGCGGAGCGCAAAAAGATCGGCTTGGCGTTCTTTGGGGAGGGGGAGAGCTTCTTCACCCTCAAGGGCGCCGTGGAGGAGCTGCTTGGCGCCTTTGGCATACACGCACGCTTCCGCGCAGGCACGGCGCCGCTGTTCCAGCCGGGACGGGCTGCGGACATCTATGTCGGCGAGGAATGCATCGGCGAGCTGGGACAGGCGCATCCCGAGGTGCTGCGCGCCTTCTCACTGGGTACCGTACCCGTGTATCTGGCGGAGCTGTCCTTTGACGCCCTGCACAGGCTCAAACAGGGTACGCCCACCTTCCGTCCGCTGCCGCGCTTTCCGCTGGTCGCAAGGGATCTGGCGGTCGTGGTCGATGAATCCGTGACGGCGCAGGCGCTGATCGATCGGATCTACAGCGCGCCCATCCGCCCCATCCTCACCGACGTCAAGCTGTTCGACGTATACCGCGGCGTGGGCGTTCCTGCGGGCATGAAGAGCCTTGCGTTCACCTTCAACCTCCATGCCGAGGATCATACGCTGGTGGACGAGGAGATCAAGGAAGCCTTTGACACGGTCATCGAGACCCTAAAAAAGAGCGGCGCTCCGCTGCGCAGCTGAGAAGCCCTTATACAACAACACGGCGGGAGCATCGTACTCCCGCCGCGTTTTGTTTTTCTGCTTTATCGGACGTCCTCCAAGGCGTCAAGCGCCTTGAGCTTTGACAGGAACGCGTCCAAGTCCGCCGCCGCCTCGTCCCGCTCAACAGCATATTCGGCAAGCAGCGCGTTGAGCAGCTCCGTTTTGGTCTGCGGCCTTGACAGCCTTTCCCACAGAAAGGGTGCGCAGCCGTCCAAGCGCAGCGCCTCGCCGCCATGGACGGGCAGCGCATACAGGCTCCCGTCGAGCTCCTTTTGAGAATACCCGCTCCCACGCTGCATGTCGCGCTCCGTGGGCAGCAGCCGCTGCGCCTGCGCCGCCGCCGTCCATTGCAGCGGCAGAATGTCGTCCTCCGCAAGCGCGTTCATTAGGGCGTCCGCAGCGCTTTGCTCGTTGACGCAGTCCATGCGATACAGGGGCAGCGCCTCCGCAAGCAGCCGCACCGTTTTAGCGGCGGCAGCGGCAGCCTCCGCGTCCCACACGGGCAGGGAACAGCGGGCAAGGAGCGCCGCATAGGCTTCCTGCGCAGACAGGCGGCGCAGGCGGTTTTCCCGCCCGTGCCTGAGGTCGATAAGCGCCAAGGGCCGTGCCGTTTCGCTTCGGTAGACGTTCTCCACCCCGCTCCAGGGCGCGCCGCTCACGCTGACCTTGCCGTTGTGAAGCGACAGGCTCGGCCTGTCGGCGTTAAGCACCGTCCAAGCGGGCGCGCCCCGCCGCCAGCGCTCCATCAGACTGCTCTTGCCGCCGCGCGAGGGCGCCATGAACAGCAGCGCTTCCCCGTTTCGCGTCAGGCAGCCCGCATGGGGCGATACGCCGCCGCGCTTGGCAAAAAGAGACTCAAAGGCCAGCCGCAACAGCAGCTGCGCCTGCAGCGCCGCCTTCGGCTCGTCCTTTTGCCTTAGATACAGCGTCCAACGTTCCGTAAGGGGCAAGGCCGCGCTCTCCGTACACAGGGCGACGTCGTCAGTGCCGACATAGAAAAAGCGCTTGCCAACGGAGCCGATCTGCGCCTGCCCATAGCAGTTGAGCGGTACGGGGACGGTAAAGGGCGCAGAGCAAAGCCGAAGCTCCACATCGATGGCGGACGCTTCGCAGGAAAAGGGGATAAAGGATTGAAAGCAAAGCGCATCTGTATCCGTATCATCGACACGGATACAGATGCCGCTTGGGTCAAAAACCATAGGCTATT
The DNA here is from genome assembly GCA_964490325.1 of uncultured Oscillospiraceae bacterium. Taxonomy (GTDB): domain Bacteria; phylum Bacillota; class Clostridia; order Christensenellales; family CAG-138; genus DAOPJM01. The sequence goes on along the minus strand of CAZBBX010000004.1, from coordinate 80,807 downwards.
GGTTTGTGCTTATTAGTTTTGGCCTTCGTAGCTGCCCCAGCCGGAGGTTTGGCAGGTTTGTGCGGTTGATCCCGACCAATTCCATCCGCACTGTCCCGACGGGACACCGCTTCCTGCGGTGATATGCTCGTCCAGATCAAGGGCGATCGCGACGATTGTGGGTTTTTTGTAAGCCTTCTTCATTTTTTTTTACCTCCTGTAAAAGTATTAACAGAATCCATCGGTTTTGCATACCTCCCTTGCAACCGTCATGGGAAGCAGGCGCGCTTCGATGTTGCAGGGACGAGCGCCCAACCGAGCGCCCAACCCGCCGCTTGCCAAGGCATAACGTGCGGGACAAAACTTACAAGCGTTGAGGTGGGGGCAGCCGAGACATTCGTCGGAACGGCGATAGGCCTTGGCTGCGGCGTTGATGCGCTTCCAAGCGGGCAGGAAACCCTCGTCCAAGGGTCGTCCCTCCGCAAGCGGAAAGCTCAGGCAGGGAGTCATCACGCCCTCCCAGTTCATCCAGAAGGAGCAAAGACCCGCCGTGCAGGGCATCCCCGAAAAGCGTCCCAACGCGCTTGCGTCCGAGATCATCGGCGGCTTGTCGGGATCGATGAGCTGCCGCCACACGGCTGCCTGCTCGTCCATGCTCAATGCAAAATCGTTGAGCTCCCGTCCCGTTTCAGCCTGCGGCTGCATCAGATCGCTGTCCACGTTGACCGAACCGTTGGCCAGCTCCGAGGCCAGTGCCAACACGCGGGGCAGATCGTTGAACAGCTGCCTTGTCACCGTCAGCGTGATATCGCTGCGGATATTGGCCGCCTTGAGCAGCTTCAGTCCCCTGACCACCTTTTCAAAGGCCTCTTTGTGTCCCGTGATTCGCTCGTAGCCCGCTGCATCCGCTCCGTAGAGCGTTGTGCGGACTGAACGCGGCGGCAGCTCGGAAAAGAGGGAAACAAGCGTTTCGTCCATAAGCGTTCCGTTGGTCTGCACCGTCACGAAGACGCCGCGGGACTTGAGGTAGCGGTAGATCTCGGCAAAGCCCGGATGCAGCGTGCATTCGCCGCCGCTCAGTCCCGCATAGAGCAGCCCCGCATCGCAGGCGTCCCGCATGACGGACAGCCATTGCTCGGTGGCAAGCTCCTTTCGCTGTAGGCCGTCAACGTGCATGTAGCACATATGACAGTTCAGCGTGCAGCGGGGCGTCAGCTCGAAGGTCGCCTTGAGCGGCAGGCCGTGCTCTGTATACTTATGCCGTAAGCGCTCGAACAACGCCGTGTAGTCCAAACGCTCCGTATCCTGCTCTGCCTTTGACAAGTCTTTCGTCCCTTCGGTACCGAAAATACACGAAAACAGGGTTCCACCCTTGAATCTATATTATTATAGCAAGGCGCCCTGTCTTCTGTCAAGAAAATTATTGATAAAGTTTTAAAGTCACTATTCGCCGCTGCGAATAACGCCTGTCTCTGTCGCTTTGGCGGGAATCTTGGAAATCCGTCCCAACTTGGGAGAATATTTCCTTATGCTAAAAGCAGGAACAGGGCGGAGTCGTCCTCGACAAGCTCTCCCAAGCGGTCGCCCAGATACAGAACGTAGCCGCCCTCGGTCGCGCCGTCGCCGCGTGTGCAGCGATAGAGGATGCAGGCGCCGTCCTCGTTGGCCAGTGCAAGGTTTCCCTGCGGGAGAGAGAAATCGGAATGGACGTCCGTATGGGCGGCAAGGTCGAACCAGCCTACCTTGGAGGTATATTCTGACTGATTTCCAAAGGAATAGGTGTATAAAATTTCATTTGTACCATCAAAGTTCAGGTCGCAGACCAGCATGTCCATCACGCCGTAGCCGCCCAAGCCCTCGCCCAAGCGGTAGTATGCGCCGTCCTGCACAAGGTAACTGCACTCGATGAGGGTGTGGCGAATGACGATGGCGTCGCTGACCGCCTTTAGGGAGTCGGGGGTCACGTCCACCCAGTAGGCAGCGCCCAGCTCGTCCGCAAAATCCTCCAGTACGGAGGCTTCCATCCCTAAAGCGCTCGTGTCGGGATCAAAGGACAGCGTTTCGCCCTTGTCGTAGTTGCGCTCGGGAACGGGCGTAGGGGAAGGGATCGCCGTGGGCGTGGAGGTCGGCGGCGCGGTGCGCTGCGCTTCCGTCTGACGGCGGGCGTTGAGGGTCAGGGCAAAGGTCAGCCCAAACAGCAGAAAGAAACCCAGCACGCAGCAGAGGACGATGAACCAGCCGCGCTGCCAAAAGCGCTTCTTTTTTTGGACGGGCGCAGCGCCCGTTTCCGCAGTATCCGCTTTTTTTTGATCCTTCATCGAGAAAGCTCCCTTTCGTATAAGTCTGTAAACTCCGCCGTGAGCGCCTCGTTCAGCGCGCCAAGATGCGCGCCGTCGATCAGGCGATGGTTCACCTGCACCGTAAAGGGCAGGCGGATTGTTTCGTCCTCCTTGGTGAAACGCCCCCACATCAAGCGCGGCACGGAGTCGCCGCGGTCGAGGGAATGCTCCTGCGTCACCTGCGTATAAGAAAGCCAAGGCAGGCAGGAGAAGTAGATCAGATCGTCCCTTGCGTCCTCATCGGCGTCGGGCAGCGGCTTTGTCAGCGCCGTCGAAAGCTGCGACGCTCTTGAGCAGAAGGCCGCAAGATCCTCCGTCGGGTCGAAGTCCATGTTGAGGATGGCGAACAGACCGTCGCCCCAGGGGATGGTAAAGGAGGGGGACAGCGTGTCCCACAGCACGACCCCCTCGCCGCGCAGCTTATAGCGGAAGGCCTGCACGCGGTTGACGGCACGGGTGGCGACATAGATCATGCAAAGGTAAAAGGACAGCTCCCGCGCCTTGGCGACGCGGTAGACCTTGGTCGCGTCAACGGGGAAGGTGACGCTGTAGAAGGGTACCTCCAGTCCGCCAAAAAAGTCGCAGTGCGCCTTGCGCGGCCATGTGTTCGGATCGATCTTACTGCAGCTCGCCTTTTGCATGTTTCATGCCCCCCGTTTCTTTGCGTTCAGTATACCCGTTTTTTTGAAAAACGCAAGCGCGAAAACGGGGGAAACAAGGCCTTAACCGTATACCCTGCGTCCAAAGGCGAAGGCGTGGATCCAGTAGTCGGTGCGCAGCTTGGCGGTGATGACCTTACCCTCGCTTGAGGAGGGGTAGATCATCAGCCCATCGCCCAGATAGATGCAGGCGCAGTTGACGTCCGTGCTGTCGCTGACGCGGAAGAAGATCAGATCTCCCGCCAACAGCTGATCCATGTCGCTGATATACGTCCACTCCTCCATCTCGGAATAGCCCTTGGAGGTCTTGTGGCGGCAGCTCTCGCCCATCTGCTTGAGGCAGAAGTAGATGAAGCCGCCGGGATCATAGCCGCCGTCCGTCTCAACGCTCACACCGCCGCGCACATAGGGCGCGTCAAGCTGCCCCTTGGCAATGGCAATGAACTGCTCCGCCTTGGTGCTGTTGGGAGTGGGGGTCACGCCCACTGTGGGCGTGGGGGTAAGCGTCGGCGTGATGGTGGGCGTCGGCGTGGGAGTGGGGCTTGGGGTAGGCGTCGGCTCCGGCGTGGGCGTGGCAGTCGCCACGGGGGTGTCGATCGTTACGCCGCCGATATAGTTGGTGGCGGTCGTATCGGGCGTTGCGCTCTCGGCGGTACCGACGATGTGGATGGGATCGGAGTCGCCGCCGTCGTTTACGATGTTATCCGCCTTGATCTCGCAGCCGAGCGACGCCATAAGCAACAGCATACTAAACGCCAGACTGAAATACCGTTTCATGGGAACCTCCTTTTTTGAAAGGCAACAGGACAGACAAGGCGCCGCTGCTTTTTAGAAACGGCCGCGCCGACCCGCTGCGCACCCGTTCCCGACCTGCGCCGCTTTTCCTGCGGCTTGAAGGGAACAGGCTCCCATAGATCATACAAAAATGATAAGGCGGCTCTGTCACGGAAGCGTTAACAAGCTGTGAATTTTCGGTCGGGATCGGGGGGAGGGGCGGATACGTCTGTCAAAACTTGTCTGACAAGATGACGCAGTGCCTGCAGAAAGGTTTCCCGCAAGGCAGATGTATACGGGATCGCCGGACGAAAGGGGCCGCAAGCAACGGATCCGAACGCGTTGACCTTGGCCGAAAAGAACGCGTTGATCGGTCATTTTTTGCTTGACATAGATATGTGCTTATGGTATATTTATGAGGCAAAGTATTAATAGTATTCTGATGCATCATCGGCGATATGTGTTCGGTATCCACGCCGACAAGTAACAACAATAGAAATACACAGTAGTTCACGGGAAGGATGATACAGATGATCGTTGAAGTGCAAGCTTTGCTGCGTAAACCGCAGCTGCCGCGGGAGTACCGCGACGCCATTGTCAGTCTGATCAAGTCAGTCCTAAGCGAAGAGTATCCGGAGCGCTTTCGCATGCTGTATGACGGCGGAGCCATCATGAAGGACTTCACTTTTTCCGTATTGCTTTCCGAACCCGACTTTGAACCGACCTGCATCCGTCTGCGGGACGCCTCTGTTCGCATTCTGCTTTCCTCTCGCAATGAAATGGACGCACTCTATCTGTACAACGCGTTTTTGAAAAGCCGCGGCAAGTCCTACGCCTTGGCGGACGGCAACGCGCTCAAGCCCGAACGCGTTACGGCAAAGCCCATGCAGATCCTTCGCACAAGCCCGATCATCATCCGTTTTCTCAGCCCCCTTGTCGTGCGGCAGCATGTCGCGGACAAGCCCGATCGCTACTATATATATTCGGATGACGAGTTTAGCGACTGCCTGCATGCCGTGAATGCAAGGCTGCTGGACGATCCCGCACACAGTGTGAAGCTGACGCCCCTGCAGCCTCGAAAAACGGTCGTGGACGCCTTCGGCGTGAAGATACGCTGTTCGATCGGCACATACGAGTTGGATGGCGCCCCCGAGGATCTAACTCTGCTGCTGGCAGGGGGCATGGGCAGTCGAAGAAGCGAGGGCTTTGGCATGTTCGCGCTTGCAAGGAGGTGAAGCCATGACGGGGGAATTCGTAGAATTTCGTTTACAGGACTTCCTGTATAATGCCGGCGTCGTAGGGCTTATTCACATGCTGCGCTATGACGAGGATTACGGGGACTGCTGCGAAGGCAGGGAGTATCAGCTCTCCGGACAATCGCTGCTGGTTTCCCGTGATTACCTTTTGACCCGTGATCTTGGCAAGCTGTTTGTGGACACGCTCGTGTACCATTTGAAGGAGCAGACCAAGTTTTCTCGTGTATTGGCTGAGAAAGCTGAGCTGGACAAGCTTTATGCACAAGCCAATGGCGACTATACGCGGGAGTTTTGCAAGAAGGCCGATGAGCTGTATAAGCCCATGCTGGACATGCTCAATAAGCCCAGCTATCAATCCGCCTATCAGATCCTGCGGGATAAGGGCGTTGATGCGCCGATCGGGTCGCTTGTTGCGAAGATCAAGGCCTCCAAGGAGGATCAGGCTCTCAAGAAAGCAACATATGACGAGCTGCACGCGCTTTTGCAGCAGGATGAGATCGAACGGCAGCTCGTATTTCGAGACATTATGTACGATCAGATCAAGCTTTTCTATGTGGACAACAAGGGAAGCGGCGCAGCATTTTTCCACTATCGCGAGACCGATCCCGGGGACGCCTTCAACCAAAAATTCGTCGATCCGCTGCGGCTCATGATCGGCACCGAGGAAGCGGACGTCAAGCAGGTGGGTGGTCGAGTGCTCTGTATCCAATGCGGAAAGGTGGCGAGGGGAAAAACGCCCCTCGGCACATACGAGGAACTGCCGCTTTCCACCTTTACGGATACGGCGAACGATCTTGGCAAGAAGCGCTCGTACTACTGGAATTTGAATCCCGACGCCTATCTGTGTCCCCTCTGCGCCTTTGTCGGCGCGCTTGCCCCGCTGGGCTTCGAGTACAGAGGACGGGACGCCATCTTCATCAACAACAATTCCGATGTAAGCATTTTGCTGGGTTCCATGAATGCCCTGAACCAACGTGAAGTGCCGAGCAACGATGGGTTTGCAAGCATATATGCGGCATTTACCATGGACAAGCTGACGGCGCTCAAGGAACGTCTGTCCAACATTCAAGTCATTATCCGAGAGAAGGATCTGGATCACTATTCCATGCGTACGGTAGATCGATCCGCGATCGAAGTCTTTGTGAACTGCCGACGAGACTTTGAGCGGATCCGACCTTTGTACGCAAAATATGGAAATACGGGCATTAACGTATTTCGGCAGTGCATAGAAAACGTCGTACTCGGCCGCAATCAATACCCGCTGATCGCCTTGCTTTTGCGGATCGCGCTCGACAGCGGAAGACGCATTGAAAACCTTGGCAGCATACTCAACATTCAGATCAACAGCAAGGGAGGAAATAAGGTGGAAGGCAACATCAAGCGTGCGTATGTGGCAAAGCAAGAGGGCAGCAGGCTCCGTGCTCTGCTGACAAAGGACGTCGTATTGGAAGCGGACAAGGATAACCGACTGCGGGGACTGGTATATCAGCTATTGAACGCAGCATCGCTTGTCAATCGCGAGCGGTATTTGGAACTGCTCATTCGTACCTATTCCGGTATCGGAAAACCCGTGCCGGACATCCTTTTCGGTTGCTTTGAATCCGATGAGGACTTTCAACAGCTTGCATTTGCATTTCTGCTTGGCTTGAAATCCGGTGCGGAGATGCAGGGAAAAAGGGACAATAAGGAGGAGAACACCAATGCTTAGCAGAAAAGGTCTTACGCTTACGATCGTGTTCGAGGCGGAAAGCGCCAACTACGGAGAGGGGATCGGCAACATCACTTCCCTCAAAAAGATGAGCCGCGGCGACGGAAACATGTACAGCTACATTTCAAGGCAGGCCATGCGCTACAGCATCGTAAAGCAGATGGGCGCAGACGACACCCCTGTCCATGGCGAAAACGGCGTCGTACAGTTTGCGCCGTCCGCCAAGATCGATGAGTATCCCGAGATCGATCTGTTCGGCTATATGAAGACTCGCAGCAAAAGCAAGGAAAACGACGATGCAGGCGGAGCGGACGTTCGCAGCGCAGTCGTGCGCTTGAGCAACGCCATCGCGCTGGAACCGTATAACAGCGATCTGGATTTTCTGACCAATATGGGGCTTTCCTCCAGAGGCGATGTGCAGGGCAAACCAATTCTAAACAGCATTGCGCAAAGCGAGATCCAGCATTCCCTGTATTGCTATACGCTGACCATCGATCTGGACCGCGTTGGCGTGGATCCAAACAGCCACTCCGAGATCGCTCCCGAACTGCGTGCGCAGCGCGTGTGTGATCTGTTGGAGACCATTCAGTTCCTGTACCGCGACATCAAGGGACGCCGCGAAAACCTTTCCCCCATCTTTGCAATTGGCGGCGTATATGCAAGAAAGGCGCCCTACTTTGAAGGACGCTGCCGTGTTGTGCGGGGTCGCTTGGACGTCAAGCAGCTTGCGCAGCTGGCGGACTCCTGCGAAGATACGCGCATGAATACGCTTGCAGGCATCGTGGATGGTGCTTTCCTCAATTCTGAAGAAGCCGTGAAGGAGCTCAACGCCTCCTCCGTCTCCGTTTTGTTCGATGCTCTGCGTACCCGTGTACGGGAAGAATACCATGATTAGGGCAGTACGGATCCACGCGTTCCAGCAGATGCCCAACTATCGAAAGCCCGCCAGCTTTTTAATTAAGGAGAGCTATCCGCTGCCGCCGTTTTCCTCTGTCATCGGTATGGTCCATGCGCTTTGCGGCTGGAAAAGCTATCACCCCATGGACATTGGCGTCCAAGGCAATACAGCGGGCGTTGTGAACGATTACGCAACGAACTATAGCTTTGGTCCCATCAAGTATGAACCCGGGCGACACGCCTTTGGCGTTGATCGGGCGGACGGGAGCGGTGAGTTGGATGGCGTGGGCCGCGGTCCGCACAGTTATGAGCTCCTCACGGATGTCGAGCTGTTGCTGCATATCGCGCCGAAGGACGTAGCGGACGTCGACGTGATCGTAGCGGCCTTGGCGGATCCGCCTGTGTATCCCAGCCTCGGCAGATATGAGGATCTGATCCGTTTCGACAGCGTGGAGGCGGTGACGCTGCACGCCGCATCGCAGACGCCGTTGGCGTATTACGACATGTACGTTCCGACCGCGGCGTCCGAGGATGCGCTGCCCGGTACGATCTATTCGATCGGCAAGGTGTTTGCGTACCACGACATCAAACCGCTGCCAAAGAACAAGAAAAAGACGGAGGCGGCTATAACTGCGTCAAAGGCCGATAAGATGCGCGAATGGGCGGAACGCTGCACGGTGCGCTGCATCTGCAAGGGAACGCAGTTGGCGCAAAGCGGCATGACGCTTGCGGACTATTTCGAAGACAAGGAGATACCCGTTTACTTAGTCTGAAGATGGAGAGCACGGATATGGATGTTCAAGCCCTGACAGCCTGTTGCTATGCAAAATCCAAGCCGTCGGAAACCATAGCGCAACATACAGCGAGGCTCTTGGAAAAGCTTGACGAACTGTTAGCCGTGTATCCTGACTGTTTGGACACAACAGAGCTTGCCCTGATCCGAGAGGCTGCGCGCACGCACGATCTGGGCAAGCTTAATTATGCTTTCCGCAAAAAGATCGCCGCCGCCCGGCACATGGACTTTGCGGAAAATGCAGAACGGGAAAAGTTGTATTGTGCCATCAAGGAGCTGCCCCACGGGTACTTGAGTCCCGCCTTTCTGTCCTTGGAGCAGTTGGACGCCCGCTTTGGGCGTGAGGATACATCCCTGCTGATAAAAGCCGTCTTTTATCACCATGCCCGCGATCCAAGAAGCAACGATGACGTCCGCCGCGCTTTGGATGAGGACCTTTCCCCGTTTGTGGGAGTTAAGCTCCCCGCAGACTATCTCAGCCGCGTAAACATGAACGCCGCAAGCAGCTCGGTGCAAAGCTACTTGCGGTACGCGCTCATCAAGGGAACACTCAATCGTCTGGATTACGCGGCAAGCTCGTTTGAGCGGCTGCCCATCGAGCTGTCTCCCCTTCAAAACGGTCTGTCGATAGCAGAAGTGGTGGAAGACAAGATGCGAAAGCAGGGCTTTGCCTTTCGCCCCGTCCAAGCCGCAATGCAGTCGCTTCGCGGACAAAACCTGATCGTCACCGCATCCACCGGTATGGGAAAGACGGAAGCAGCTTGCCTTTGGAACGGAGCAGGTAAGCTGTTTTATACGTTGCCCCTCAAGGTGTCCATCAACGCGATCTATGAGCGGCTGCACGGGACGCAGGCAACGGAGTATGGCTTTGCCGCCTGCGGGCTGCTGCATTCGGACGCTTTGAACGTACTGTGGGAAAGCGACAACTTGGACGAGGCGCTCACTCGCAGCAAAACGGCAAGGCTCTTCTCCTATCCGTTGACCGTCTGCACGGTCGATCAGCTTTTTACCTTTGTATACAAGTATAACGGCAGTGAGATACTGCCTGCCGTCCTGCATAACGCCAACGTGGTGATCGATGAGATCCAAGCCTACTCCCCCGACATCGCTGCAAAACTCATCATGGGGCTGCAGTACCTTACGCAGCTTGGCGGTCATTTTACGATCATGAGCGCTACCATGCCGCCGGTGCTGACGGACTTCATGCAGCGCAAGGGCATTCCCTTTACCAATATCGGCCCCTTCCTTACGCCCTATATCCGCCATGTTCCCTCCTTTACGGAGGGCGATCTTGATTATGCCGCCATAGCCGAGGCTGCCAAGACGCATAAGGTCTTGGTCATTGTCAACACGGTCAACAAAGCGGATGCGGTATATAACAGGCTGATGACCCTCGGCGTGAATGTGCGTGTGCTGCATGCCCGCTTTAAGCGTGGGCACAGACGTCTGCTGGAGGAGGCCATACTCCGCTTCTCCCGTTCGACGTACGCTGTTGGCTGTTGGGTCACAACGCAGGTGGTCGAGGCAAGCTTGGATGTGGACTTTGATCTGCTCTATACGGAGCTGTGCCCTGCGGATAATCTGCTGCAGCGCATGGGGCGCTGCTATCGCAAGCGTGAGTACACGGCACTTACGCCTAATGTGCGCATCTATGACACGGCGGAAGCGCATTCCGTATATCGAGACGAACTGATCAACAGCCGCTCCGTGGAATACCTGCTGCAATACTGCGGCAAGCCATTTTCCGAAGCGGACAAGTGTCGGTATGTCGAAACGGTATACGATGCTGCGGCGCTGCGCAAAAGCGCATACTATGCCGCGCTTACAAAGAGCTATAACGCCTTGCGGGATCTGCCTGTCTACGGCATGGAGGGCAAAGAAGCGCTGCAAAAGTTCCGCGAGATCGCAAGCATCAGCGTCATGGACGAAGCGACCTTTGACCGAATGCTGAACGATGGAACACTGGAGCGGATCGAAAACGGCTTGGCAAGCAGGTCGCTGCACGAGCGCTTACAGGCGGAAGCGCTTTTGCTCGATGAGACCGTTTCCATATCCACCTCCTATCAGCGGCGAAGCAACGGAAGGATCGACGCCGCCTATCTTCCGTTGTGTGCCAAACACCCGCAGCTGCCGCGCATATATCGTGCGCGCTTCCCCTATACCTTTTGCGCGGAAACGCTCTGCGGCTGCGGTCTGGAGCTGCAAGCAAGGGACGACGTCGAGTCCGACGATTTTCGATGCCTATGAACTGCGTTTCGGGAATGCTTTTTGCATACTATCATATTTGCCCAAGAAAGCTGTGGTATGTCTCCCACGATATTTGCATGGAAGAAAATTCGGATAACGTGCAGATCGGTAAGCTGATCGATGAAGGCTCCTATGCGCGGGAGCATAAGCACATTATGATAGACGAGCGTGCGTGCATTGATTTCATGCGCGACAAAACCGTGTTTGAGATCAAAAAAAGCAGTGCCGAAAAGGATGCCGCCATTGCGCAGCTCCAATACTACCTCTATGTTCTTCGAGAAAAGGGCGTGGAAACTACGGGTGAACTGCGCGTGCCCACGGAAAACTTCATTCAAAAGGTGACGCTCACCACAGAGGATGCGCAGCGGATCGAGCAAGAGCTTATCGCCATACAAGCGATCATGGAAAGCAAAGCTGCGCCGCCTGCCTGCACGCGGGTCAACGTGTGCCGAAAATGTGCATTCTATGAGCTGTGCTATATATAGAAAGAGCCTTTCCCTGTAAAGCGCGGCCTTGCAGCAGGCGGCAAGTGCAGATAAATGATCTCGGCGGGACAGAAGGAGTGCGGTATGGACGGATCCTATTATCTCTTTTCATCGGGGGAGCTGCAGCGCAGAGACAACAGCCTTACCTTTGAAACGGAGGACGGCACAAAAAAGGATATCCCGATAGAACGGGTCTACGACATCTATGCGTTTGGCAGCCTGCGTTTTAACAGTGCGCTCTTTGCGTTTCTGGGCGCAAAGGGCATTCCTGTGCATATGTTCAACTACTATGAGTTCTACTGTGGCTCCTTCTATCCCCGCGAGACGCGTGTGAGCGGTCAGCTGTTGACGCAGCAGGCAGCGCACTATGCCGACCCTGCGCTGCGAATGAAGATCGCACAGGAATTTGTTACTGCCGCCGCTGAAAACATCTATCGCAATCTGCGCTACTACAATGGACGGGGCAAGGATGTTTCCGCGCAAATGCAAGAGGTAAGACGGTATATCGATTTGATCGAAAATACGAGCAGCATCCAAGAATTGATGGGTTGTGAGGGGATGATCCACCGACAGTATTATGAAGCTTTCAATACGATAATCGATCAGCAGATCGATTTTAGCAAGCGTGTTCGGCGTCCGCCTGATAATCTGATCAATACCTTGCTGTCCTATTGTAATTCCATCATGTATACAAAGGTGCTGTCCGAGATCTATCATACGCAGCTGAACCCTACCGTCAGTTATCTGCATGAGCCCGGATCAAAGCGCTTTTCCCTTGCGTTGGATATCTCCGAGGTGTTCAAGCCGCTCATCGTTGACCGCCTTATCTTTTCCATGCTGAATAGAAACCAGATCACAGATGACGATCTGGACGCGAGCCTTGCGTACCTAAGGATCAAGGAAAAGGGCATTCGAAAGATCGTTGAGGAGTTTGATAAACGTATGAAGCAGACCATCACGCATAAGGACCTGAATCGAGAGGTCAGTTATCAGCATCTGATCCGTTTGGAATGCTATAAGCTGATCAAGCATCTGATGGGCGAGAAGCCATATGAAGGCTTTCGGATCTGGTGGTGAAAAATGTACGTGATCTGTATGTACGACATTGCGCTGTCCTCGGCGGAAAAAGAACGTGCAGCGGATGCAAGAGCACTGCGAAATGTGTTCAAGACCTGCAAACGATACCTGTCGCACATCCAGAACTCCGTGTTTGAAGGCGAACTGACCCCGCCGCAGCTGATGGCGCTGAAGATGGATCTGTCCGCAAGCCTGCGCAGCGATCGGGATTCCTGCATCCTGTTTACCGCAAGAAACAATGTGTGGATGAAAAAAGAGCTCCTTACTGACGCAGCAGAAACACCAGAACGATTCTTGTGACGGATCGATGCTGCTAAGGGATCGATTTGGACTCTTGGGCAGCCGACCGTACTGCATGAAAAGAAGGAGGAACGGTTGAGCGTGTTTGCCGGATGTCTGCCGCAAACAGAGTCGGGAAGGAACGATACATCGTCTGCCACGCGGGATCGAATCATCGGCAAAGGGCGCAGGCGCAGCTCCTGTTTGGAAAGGGGGAATTGTCGACCTATGCTGTTGTAAAAAGTGCGGGACATCGACAAGGCTCGAAACCTGTGTGGTTTAGGGAAAATCGCCTTGTGACCCCGCATTGCCGCAGAACTAACTTTGGAAAAAACAGCACCTTGACAATTTCATACTTGAAAAGTGGCTAAAAATGTAGTATATTTCTACATAAGGTTTCTAATCCACCCAAAATGGAATGTAAATCATCATCAGCGTGGATCGACATCT
>CAZBBX010000004.1:41919-67764 GCA_964490325.1 uncultured Oscillospiraceae bacterium | reverse complement strand
GTTTCTAATCCACCCAAAATGGAATGTAAATCATCATCAGCGTGGATCGACATCTCAAATTGAAGCGGTTTCTAATCCACCCAAAATGGAATGTAAATGTGGTCTCAAAATTCGCGTCGTACAGTTTAATATCCACGTTTCTAATCCACCCAAAATGGAATGTAAATGCCCACCCAGCGCGGTTAACGATGTAGGTGGAGTAGGTTTCTAATCCACCCAAAATGGAATGTAAATCGGTTAATGTGTATATTCCGCCGTGCCAGCGTCCCGTTTCTAATCCACCCAAAATGGAATGTAAATATGCTTGCATCTACCGTGTTGCTGAGTCCGTGGACGGTTTCTAATCCACCCAAAATGGAATGTAAATCTCCTTCTTTACGCTTCGTTGGAAACTACAACGGTTGTTTCTAATCCACCCAAAATGGAATGTAAATCAAGAATGCTCTCCATCCTCAACAGCTGCCGCTTCGTTTCTAATCCACCCAAAATGGAATGTAAATTGCAGGGAGTGAGCTAGCGTGTACTCCTCAACTCGTTTCTAATCCACCCAAAATGGAATGTAAATTTTGATATAGTGAACGTATTCGTTAATCTTCACTTGGTTTCTAATCCACCCAAAATGGAATGTAAATTTCCGTCCGCGCTGATCTACGACATGACGACGGGGCGTTTCTAATCCACCCAAAATGGAATGTAAATACACTATGCCCACGACGGCGGCATACGCCTACGTGGTTTCTAATCCACCCAAAATGGAATGTAAATCGATTTCTCCGGCTCCGCTCCAAACAAGCTGATTTGGTTTCTAATCCACCCAAAATGGAATGTAAATCTGCCCGCGAAACGCCTTGTACAGCTTGATCTCGCCGTTTCTAATCCACCCAAAATGGAATGTAAATCGAGGTGGATGTAGGTGCACGTGTTTCGCTGCCCGAGTTTCTAATCCACCCAAAATGGAATGTAAATTAGGTCTGCCTGCGCCACGGGAGTGCATATACCGTGTTTCTAATCCACCCAAAATGGAATGTAAATCTTCAATGTCCTTTGCGGTCGGGCAATACAGTTGCGTTTCTAATCCACCCAAAATGGAATGTAAATCGCTTTGCGGCGCGGTGGTGGACGACAAGGGCGTCCGTTTCTAATCCACCCAAAATGGAATGTAAATAAAGATGGCAAAGATTGTTTCACGCGTGCATCAAGTTTCTAATCCACCCAAAATGGAATGTAAATTCTCCAAGCTGGAAGCGGCAGCTGTTGAGGATGGGTTTCTAATCCACCCAAAATGGAATGTAAATATAAACAAACTAACGGACAGCACAGCAAAATACGAAGTTTCTAATCCACCCAAAATGGAATGTAAATCTGAATATGTGGCTGTACACTGTAGACGGTATCATGGTTTCTAATCCACCCAAAATGGAATGTAAATTATTGATGCGGCTTACGGTGGCGAGGATTACACGGCGTTTCTAATCCACCCAAAATGGAATGTAAATCATCGATGATATCAGACAGTGCGTTAAGCAGCTGGCGTTTCTAATCCACCCAAAATGGAATGTAAATACATTTCGGGATTTTCTAGGGCTTGACAGGGCGTTTGTTTCTAATCCACCCAAAATGGAATGTAAATATTAGATGGAATCATCCGCATGCGTGTGCGGATGTAGTTTCTAATCCACCCAAAATGGAATGTAAATTTGTGGATAAGACATTATCCTGCTTCATCGATAAGAGTTTCTAATCCACCCAAAATGGAATGTAAATCACCACAAAACAGCCATCGGCCAGCAGAGGGAGAAGGTTTCTAATCCACCCAAAATGGAATGTAAATTATCCCGCCAGCACCATGGCGGCGATCTTGGAGTCGTTTCTAATCCACCCAAAATGGAATGTAAATCAACAGCTACAAGCGCCTGGCGGCGGCGGCGGATCAGGTTTCTAATCCACCCAAAATGGAATGTAAATTCGCGGGTGTACTCTCCGTGGGCGTAGACATTGCGTTTCTAATCCACCCAAAATGGAATGTAAATAATACCCTTCCGCATCTGGATCGCCCGGGAACATGGTTTCTAATCCACCCAAAATGGAATGTAAATTACCCCGCAAGCACCATGGCGGCTATACGCGGCTCGGTTTCTAATCCACCCAAAATGGAATGTAAATAAATGTGGGGTACATATGATCAGGCTGTTAATTCCTGTTTCTAATCCACCCAAAATGGAATGTAAATCGTCAACCACAAAAATGAGCATCATCACAGACATCGTTTCTAATCCACCCAAAATGGAATGTAAATCTGAATATGTGGCTGTACACTGTAGACGGTATCATGGTTTCTAATCCACCCAAAATGGAATGTAAATTATTGATGCGGCTTACGGTGGCGAGGATTACACGGCGTTTCTAATCCACCCAAAATGGAATGTAAATAAACCAAAGATCGATGTTGCTCTGGATAAGCGCTGGGTTTCTAATCCACCCAAAATGGAATGTAAATCGATGGTAGGGCTTGCACGGCATCTCAAGTGCAGCAAGTTTCTAATCCACCCAAAATGGAATGTAAATGGAGCAGCAGCGCAAGCAGCGCAAGCAGCGTCTTGGTTTCTAATCCACCCAAAATGGAATGTAAATGCACATCTACGCATGTGGTGATGGTTGCGCCGTCCGTTTCTAATCCACCCAAAATGGAATGTAAATGTTGCAGGCGTAAAATCGGTCAGCAGGATTCCCGCGTTTCTAATCCACCCAAAATGGAATGTAAATAAGAATATCTAAAAGAGATAAAGCCAGAAGCAGATAAGTTTCTAATCCACCCAAAATGGAATGTAAATGTGTACAGGCAAGACAACATCGGCGGTGAGTTGATCGAGTTTCTAATCCACCCAAAATGGAATGTAAATTGTTGATGTCCGAGCGTTACGGGATCGAAGTTGACCGGTTTCTAATCCACCCAAAATGGAATGTAAATTTTGAGGTTGGTGGAGAAAAGATCATGTTCCCGGGCGGTTTCTAATCCACCCAAAATGGAATGTAAATCAGTTCGCCGCGTCGTTGACGCTGTTAACAGCGCCGTTTCTAATCCACCCAAAATGGAATGTAAATTCGAGCGACTTTTACGAGATCAACCGAAGCTACTACCGTTTCTAATCCACCCAAAATGGAATGTAAATCGTTGTCCATGCTGTCAATAGAGAACATGCGACCGCGTTTCTAATCCACCCAAAATGGAATGTAAATCGGTCATGGCAACCTGTGCCGCCGAAACGAGAGCATAGTTTCTAATCCACCCAAAATGGAATGTAAATGTTGGTTTAATAGGCGGTGTCGGCGTGGGAGCGGCGTTTCTAATCCACCCAAAATGGAATGTAAATACGGCGAGATCCACCTGTTCAGGGCGTTCCACGGCGTTTCTAATCCACCCAAAATGGAATGTAAATAGAGGATAGGCAAGATAGGTTACATCATCGCCATCGGTTTCTAATCCACCCAAAATGGAATGTAAATATGTAAAGGAGTTTGTCAAGTCATGGCTGGACTAACTGTTTCTAATCCACCCAAAATGGAATGTAAATTGATTGCAGCAGATACGGCATCTGCAGGCTCCTTGCGTTTCTAATCCACCCAAAATGGAATGTAAATGTATAAGATTGAGCCTGATGGCAAAGTCCCGCTGATTGTTTCTAATCCACCCAAAATGGAATGTAAATGCTCTACACGCTCCTGTCCCATATATGGGACACCTACGTTTCTAATCCACCCAAAATGGAATGTAAATTTATATAACTATTGTTGATGGATCTCCCGTACCCTGGTTTCTAATCCACCCAAAATGGAATGTAAATGTATTATACCGCGTTCGTGCGCGCATGCCAATACGGTTTCTAATCCACCCAAAATGGAATGTAAATTGGAGATTCTGCCTTCCTGTAGAAGGATTCTCCGCGTTTCTAATCCACCCAAAATGGAATGTAAATTAGCCCGCCAGCACCATGCCTGCCGTGCGCGGCTCGTTTCTAATCCACCCAAAATGGAATGTAAATTGTGCTATACTCTCAGTGTACCCCAGATGAGGCGCAGTTTCTAATCCACCCAAAATGGAATGTAAACAAGGACTACGTGCCAAACGCGGCGGTGATCGACCGGTTTCTAATCCACCCAAAATGGAATGTAAACGCGTCAACGCTTGTGATCGTCACGCGCCGAGCTGCGTTTCTAATCCACCCAAAATGGAATGTAAACACGACCAGACCGACCACGGCGGTGATGATCGCTGTCGTTTCTAATCCACCCAAAATGGAATGTAAACTGATCAGTGGCACGACAGCTCGTTCAGCATCCCGGTTTCTAATCCACCCAAAATGGAATGTAAACTCCTTTTTTTAGCCCAACACGCGAACCGCTAGTTCGTTTCTAATCCACCCAAAATGGAATGTAAACCTTGATACCCGATGCTTCGCGCCTTTAAGGAGTTCGTTTCTAATCCACCCAAAATGGAATGTAAACCGAGACGATGAAGGGATTAAGGAGAACGCCTACTCGTTTCTAATCCACCCAAAATGGAATGTAAACCCAAGCACGGGTGGGTCGTAGCCGCCGCCGCGATCGTTTCTAATCCACCCAAAATGGAATGTAAACTGCAGTCAGTAGGCTATGAGTTCGACATCGTCTACGTTTCTAATCCACCCAAAATGGAATGTAAATCTGGTCAAGTGCGGACGCGGTTTTGATCCACTCAAATATGGGGGAGCATGTCAACCGGCACTCCGGCAAGGATGATCCGCAGCGCAGCTGGGTGGATGCGCTCCTGTGGGGATACTCCGACCTGGTGCCTGCGCTTGAGGATCCCATCCTGCATAACGGGGACGACGACAGCTATTGACAAGTGATCTATATTTAAAAGGGGAGCGCCGACTTGTGTTTAGAAGGGGAGCGCTGACTTTACTTGTCGCGCTCGCTTAAAAGTGTCTCCGCATCGGCGATCAGAGCCTCGTCCAAGCCCATCCTGCGGCAGACGCGCAGCGCGTCACGCGGAACGCGCTCGTCCGCTTGCAGTTCGACAAGGCCGTACTCCATGCACGCCTCCAAGGGCAGTCCCCTGCCCGCCTCGCGCCGCAGCCCCGCCACGCGGTAGCGCTTTGCCGCATACTGCGCCACTCCGTCGTAATGCGTGGACAGCAGGCTCACGGCGTTCGCCTTGTTGAGGCGGCGCACGATGGCGGCTGATATAGCGGCTCCCTCGTTGGGATTGGTGCCGCGTGCAGGTTCGTCCAAGAGCAGCAGCGGGTAGGCGGCGTCCGTAAGCCCCTCCAAGGAAGCCTGCAGCTGCGTCAGCTCCGCTCCAAAGCTGGACAGGCCGCTAAGAGCGCTGCCGCCGTCCTCGCAAAGGATGGACAGCTCCGTAAAGAAGGGGATCTCGGCGCTTTTTGCAAAGACGAACAGGCCGCAGCGCGCCAAAAGTACGTTGAGCGCCAGCGTTTCCAAGGCGACTGACTTGCCGCCCATGTTCGCTCCAACCAAGACCGTCGCGCCGCGGGGCAATGTAAGATCTATCGGCGTAAAGCCGCGTCCCGTCTCGCGCAGCCGCTCCATAAGATCGGGTCGCACAAGACCCGTACAGCGCAGCTCCGTCCCGCCGATGTGCGGCCGCACCGCGGCAAAACGCCTTGCCAAGCGCCCCTTTGCCAGTAAAAAGTCCAGTCTGCCCAAACATATTTGGGATGTGCGCACGGCGGCAAGCTGCACCAGCAGACGCTCCTGCAAAGCAAGCAGCACGCGCCGTTCCTCCCGCTCCTCCAAGGCGCAAAGCGCGCTGCGCTCCGCCTCCCACGCGTCCGTATTCGCCTCGTTGACGCGGCGCAGCAGGGCGCGCTTTTCGCTGCGGATGCGCGAAAGCTCCTCTGACCAGCGCTCGCTGATGAGGAATGCGGGGGAGCGCTCCCCCGTTGCGTCCAAAATGTCGAGCGCGTCCGTAAGCGGCGGCGGAAGGAGCGCCAAGAGCGCTTCGTCCGCTAAGAGCGCGTTAAGCTGCGGCGTCATGCGCTCCAAGGTTATCAGATAGCCCTTAAGCAAAAACAGATCCAACGCCTCCGCCTGCTTCCTTTGGATGCGGTCAAGAGAGCCGTCGATCGAACGAAGCTGCATCAAGCCCTGCGCCACGGTGTCCGCCGCAGTTGGATGGGCGGCTGTGGCCTTACCGAGGGCTTCCAGCGCGTCAAGCTCCGCGTTTAGCGCCGCCTCGTCCGAATACGGCAACAGTGCGCGCTTTTGCGCCTCCCCGTAGGGGGAATACGGCTCTAAGGCGTTTAGAACGAAGGTGAAGCCTATCCGCTTTTGCTGTGCGTCCGTAAGCATGGCATCCTCCAAATCTTTCCTGCAGCCGTCCTACGCCTCGTCCTGCGCCGCTTCGTCAGCAAGCACGTCCAGCACGGGCACGGGGCTGCGCTTTTTGATGGCGTCCATGAGCAGCCGAACATCCAAGCTGTTGCCGCGTGGATCGAAGGGCGATACCGTGATGGCGGCAAGCGTTGCGGGACGCTGCACAAAGAGCTTCACGCCGCGCCGCTTGAGCCGCACCTGTGCCTCCGCGCCAAGCAGGATGCGGCAGCAGTCCTCCGCCGTAAGGCGCAGACCCTCCGCCTCCCCCGTGCCCGTAAGGAGCGGCCTTAGGCGTTCCTCCGTCACCGCGCCCCCCAGCAGGATGGCGTCCACCCCCTGCTCCAAGGCGTCCGAAAGCGTCTGTGCAGGAAGTGTCTGTGCACCGCGCTTTGCACGAAAGCGGGTCGCGTCCTTTCCCAAGGGAAAATCGTTGGTGGCGGGCAGGGCGATCAGCTCTGCCGCCGCCAAGGTGTCGCAGACGATCTTGGCGGGATCGCGGGCATACGCCGCACCCGTCGCCAGCACGCAGGCGTCGCTGACGCGGGGATCTGCGGGGGCACGGCGAAACAGCGCTCCATCCAGATAGATGCGCTCCGCTCCCAATGCGGTGAGTTGCTCACCGATCAAGCGCAGTCCCTGCGTGGTCGAAGGTCCTGCCAGCAGCACATAGCCGCTGCTTCTTGCGCGGCAGACCAGCACCTCGCCCAGGGGCGTTGTGATGTTGGTTGCCTTAAGCAGCTCCTTTGTGCAGTCGCAATCCGCCAATGCGCCCGACGCCGTGGCAAAGAGCGTTCCCTCCCTCACAAAGAGGGGCGGCTTCTTTGTTCCCGTCACAAGGTCGCTGCGCTCGCCGTCACGCCCTACGGAGCTGAGTCCCAACACGCGCCCCTCCTCCGCCTGTGCGCGGATGAGCGCGGCAAGCGCGGTTGTCTTGCCCACGTTCTTGCCAAGGCCTATGAGCGACAGCACCCGATACTGCCGCGTCAGCTCGAACAGGCGCGTCAAGGCTCAGCGCCAGAGCGCATTGGGGTACTTGCCCTCCCGCTTCATATCGGTCAAGGCTGCCTCCAAAAGCGGCAGATCCTCGCGATAGGTCATGCCGTGCCAGCTGTCCGCGCTGTGCAGAACGGTGAAGCTTGCCTTGCCCTCGTGCACCAGCTCGTCCGCCACACGCGGCAGAAGGTACTCGCACTTGAGAGGGTTGATGGGCAGGTTCTTGTCCAAGAAGGGCGGGAAACGCTGCTGCAATTCGTCCATGATGGAGGGCATGAAGCCAAACAGGTTCATGGAGACTGGGGTGTCGCCGGAGAGCTTGACCCAGCTCTTGCCCTCGTCCTCGGAATAGGCGGCCTCGCCCTCGTAGGGGATGACCTTCAGGCGCTCATCCATGGTGGCGAGCTTGCCGTTTTCGTCCACGTTGCACACGCCCCGCGCCACGGAGCCGCTGTCGGACAGGGTGTTGCGCAGCAGGTAGCCGACCATGGCGTGCTCGGTCTTGCCATGGGGTGCGGCCAGATAGTCATAGATGCTGCCAAAGGCGCTTGCACCGTAAAAATCATCCGCATTGAGCACCGCAAAGGGCGCGTTGCCGATCTCATCCTTGGCGCAGAGCACCGCGTGTGCCGTGCCCCAAGGCTTGACGCGGCCTATAGGGATGCTGTATCCATTAGGCAGGGCGTCCTGCCGCTGGAAGGCGTACTTCAGCTCCACAAAGGGACGGATGCGCTTGCCGACGAGCTGCTCAAAGTCCTGCTCCATCTCCTTTTTGATGATGCAGACGATGGTCTCGAAGCCTGCGCGCTTGGCGTCGTAGATGGAATAGTCGATGATGACCTGTCCCGCGTCGTCGATGGGCGTCATCTGCTTGAGTCCGCCAAAGCGGCTGCCCATGCCTGCTGCCATAATGACCAATACCGGTTTAACTGCCATGTGTTCGATCCTCCTGTCCGTAATTCCTGGTTTGATGGTGTTTGTAAGCCTTCCTTTTATCCGCGTTCAGCGCTCCAAGATGAGCGCCTCCCACGGTTCGAGTTCACAGTCCAGCAGCTTGCGCGTGCTGTTGCCGAAGATGACCTTGCCCACGGCGGGAACGGCTGACTTTTTGTCGGAAAGGTTGACTACGATCCCTAAGGCCTTGCCCCGATACCGCCGCTCGAAGCCAAAGCAGCTGCCGTACTGAAAGCTCTGCTTGTAGCTGCCGTACAGCAGCGCAGGGCTGTCCTTGCGGAAGGCGATGAGCCTTCGATAGTACCACAGCACGGAGCCTTCGTCCGCTTCCTCCGCCACCGCGTTGACACTTTTGTATCCGTCGTTGACCTTGAGCCAAGGTGTACCCGTCGTAAAGCCCGCCTCCCTGCTTCCGTCCCACTGCATGGGCGTGCGCGCATTGTCGCGGCTGACCCGCTGCACCAGCTTCCAGCAATGCCTGTCGGAATAGCCCAGCTTTTTGAGCACGGTCACCATGCGCTTGGATTCCACATCCTGCACCTGTGACGGATCCGTAAAGTCGGCGTTTTTCATGCCCAGCTCCTGTCCCTGATACAGAAAGGGCGTGCCGCGCAGGCATAAAAGCAGCGTGGCAAGCGCCTTTGCGCTCATGACGGGTTCCTTGCTGCTCCCAAAGCGGGACAGGGAGCGGGGCTGGTCGTGATTTTCAAGGTAGTTGGCGTTCCACGGCAGCTTCTTTTGCCACCTGTCCAGCACCTTGTACAGGCGCGCAGGCTTGAAGCGCCGCGGCAGCCACTTGATCAAAAAGCAGTCCGTCTCCATATGCTCGAAGGCAAACACCATGTCCAGCTCGCCGCGGGCAGGATCGGTCAGCAGCTTGGCCTTTTTTGGCGTCACAAAGACGGTCTCGCCCACGGTGAAGCAATCATACCTACCCAGCACCTCGCTGTGGAAGCGCTTGAGCAGCTCGTGCGTTCCCTCCCTGCCCAGATAGTATTCCGAACCCGTCAGCGCAGGCTTGGGGAAGCCGTTTTTAAGGCTGTCCTTCCACAGAATGTTGATCACATCGCAGCGGAAACCCGCCACGCCGTGATCGAGCCAAAACTTTAGGACGCCCTCCACCTCGCGGCACACGGCCTCGCTGCGATAGTTGAGGTCGGGCTGCTCGGGCGCAAACAGGTGCAGATACCATTCGCCGCGCTCCGCGTCGAACGTCCACGCGCTGCCGCCAAAGAAGCTCGTCCAGTTGTTGGGCGGCCGCTTGCCCCGCCCCTTGCGCCAGATATAGTACTCGTCGTAGGGCTTCTCGCCGCGCCTGCTGCGCAAAAACCATTCGTGCTGATCCGAGCTGTGGTTGACGACCAGATCCATCACGATGCGGATGTCCCGCGCTTTGGCTTCCGCCACAAGACGGTCAAAGTCCGTTAAGCTTCCAAAACGGCTGTCGATGCTGCGATAGTCGGAGATGTCGTAGCCGTTGTCGCACTGGGGCGAGGGGTAAACGGGAGAAAGCCACAGGATGCCCACGCCCAGCGCCTTGAGATAGTCCAAGCGGGAAATGATCCCGTTCAGGTCGCCAAAGCCGTCGCCGTTGCTGTCCTGAAAGCTGCGCGGATAGATCTGGTAGACCACCCGCTCCTTCCACCACTGCATGTCGCCGCCTGTGCCGAAGCGCGGCGTCTTCTCCAGTAATCCGCCCATTGCTACCTCACCGTTACATAGAATTTTTCGATCATGCGGCAGGGGCGATAGCGTTCCTTGGACTCGCGTATGCCCTCGTCCCCCGCATCGTCCTCGCGGTTGACATAGGTAAGGCCCTCTCCCGCATAGCGGACAAAGGCCTGCGCCATTGCGGGAAAAGCGCCCGGCACAGCCGTGTCCGCCTTCTCCACATGCACATACAGCACATCGCCCGTGCGCTCCCCGACGGACAGAGCCAAGATGCGTCCGTCCTCCGTGAGCGCCGCCGCCTTCTGCCCCAAGGCGTCGCGCAGAGCCATCAGCTCCATAGCGCCGCGTATCTCGTTTCTTTCAATCCTGCTTAGCTCGTCCCGCTGCCCAAGGCGCTCCAAGAAGGCCGTGCAGGCGGGGAACAGCGCGTCATTGATGGGGGAAAGCACCGCGTTTGGATGCTCGCGCACAAAGCGGTTGACGTGGTTGCGCTGCGT
Organism: uncultured Oscillospiraceae bacterium; assembly: GCA_964490325.1. GTDB lineage: Bacteria > Bacillota > Clostridia > Christensenellales > CAG-138 > DAOPJM01. Next base: position 57,274 of record CAZBBX010000004.1, on the reverse strand, counting down.
GTGCAGCTTGTTGCCCGCATACTCCAAAAAGGCCTGACATTCGTACAGGTAGTCCGCCCACTCGCGGCGCGGCTCTGCGGTGCAGCGCTCGCCGTAGCGCCGAAGCAAGACCTCCGCACCCGTCTTGGGCACCACGCAAAAGCGCAGGGGCTGTCCGTTTGCGGCGGCGTCCGCCTCGCAGCAGCGGAGCGCCTCGTCCAAAGAGCCGTTCCCCAAGGGGTAGGTGTAGGAAAGCCCGATGCCCTCGTAGACGGCGCGCATGACGAGCATGTTGCCCGCAATGGCAAAGGCGCTCTTGTACGCGTCCCGCCATTGGTAGATCGCGCCTATCATGTTGTCGCAGATCCCATAGTTTTCGCCCGCTAAGTAGGGCGACAGCCGCAGGATGTTCTCCGTGCGGATCGGCATAAACTCACAATTCTTATCCATATGAACACAGTATAACAAGTTTTGCCCCGTTTGTGAAGCTGAACTTTCTCTTGCGGATAGGCGAAAAAACTGCTATACTGGTGTTGCGCTGAAAGGAAGCGCGCAGGCTGCCGAACCAATCTTTTCTCACATCCGTTTTTTGAAGCTTGCGCCATTTGCCCCGAACGGGAACTGCGGGGCGCTTTGCTTTTGACTATGGGACGGCGGATCGAAAAGACGGCTCGACAGACGCTCGCTTTTGTACGGCAAAACAGATCTTATATGGAGAAGGAGCGATATTCATGAGAAAGCATCGTATGTTATCCCTTATGCTGGCAGCGCTGCTGCTGTTTGGCTGCATCGGCTTTGCCTCTGCGGAGACGCCCCAGGTCACAGCGAACGCCACGGAGCTGAGCAAATACGGTAATGTGTACTTGAGCATCAGCACTGAGCTGTTCCTGAGTTACGGCTATGCCTACGGCGACGTCGTCAAGGTGGTCTTTAACGAGACCACGCTGGAGCTTCCCTTGGTATCGAACTACAGCGATGTGGATCTAAAATCACCCGCGCTTGTGGCGATGAGCGGAGCAAATCTGCAGCTGGCCATCAACATGGCCAACTTTGCCACTACCTATGGCCTTGCCGTGGGCGATGTAGTTGCGATCGAGCTGTCCGTTGCGGGCGGATACTATGATGCGTATATCCAGCACCAGCTCACCCGCACCAACAACCGTGAAGACTATCCCGCGCTGACCGACGCCGAATTTGCCAACTTCCGCGCCGTTAAGGCGGGCACGGTCATCCCCGGCGCCCTGTATCGCTCCTCCAGCCCCGTCAACAACGCCATTGGCCGCGCAGCCTATGCCGACGATGCAGCGGAGCTTGCCAAGATCTCCACCGTCATCAACCTTGCGGACGATACCGCGGCCATCGATGGCTACATCGCCGCCGAGGGCTTCGATTCCCCCTACTATCAGTCCCTGTATGCCGCAGGTCAGGTCGTTGCCCTGAACATGGCCGTTGACTTCAGCGATGCCGCGTTTCGGACCAAGCTTGCCGAAGGGCTGCGCTTTATGATCGCAAACCCCGGCCCCTATCTGATCCACTGCAATGAGGGCAAGGATCGTGCAGGCTTTGTGGCCGCCATCTTGGAATGCCTTGCAGGCGCAACGCTTGACGAGGTCGTGGACGACTACATGGTCAGCTATTACAACTACTACGGCGTGACCGCCGCCGACACGGAAAAGTACCAAGCCATCGCAAACAGCAACATCAAAAAGACGCTGGAGAGCGCCTTTGGCGTTGCGGACATCGGCGCTGCCGACGTCGACCTGCAGGCGCTGGCTGTGAGCTATGTGAGCGGACTGGGTCTTAGTGCGGCGGAGATCCGTCAGCTGCTGGCCTGCTACACCGTGAGCGGCTCCTCCGTGGGCGAACTGACTACGGCGGGCACCGTCACCTCCATCGAAAAGTACGGCCATGCCGTGCTGGACGTCCTTATCAGCGACATGAACGCCGACTATGCCTTCAGCGACACGCTGGATGTGCGCATCTACGGCGCAACAGACGGCGAACTCAAGTATGCCGCCGACAACGTGCCCTATCTGGACGGCTACTTTGTGGACAAGGGTGAGCCCTTGGTGCGCGCCTATCCGACCCACACCAACATTGCCGTTGCCATCAACTACACCTCCCTTGGCGCCACCTACGGCGTGGCCGCAGGCGACCATGTGGTGCTGACCCTGAACACCAAGCTGGGCTATCAGACCGAGTACGAGATCCGCAACCTCACCCGCACCAATGTGCGCAGCGATTACGCCTCCCTGAGCGACGCCGAGTTTGCAAACTTCCGCATGATCAAGGTCGGCAAGGTCGCAGACGGTATCCTGTATCGCTCCTCCAATCCGCTGAACAACGAGCTGGGGCGCGCCGCCTATGCGGACGACGCCTGTGAGGCCGCAGGTATCAAGGTGGGTATCGACCTTGCCGATTCCGCCGAGGACGTGGCGGGCTACGTTGCTGCGGAGGGCTTTGATTCTCCCTACTACAAGGGTCTGTATGACGCGGGCAAGGTCGTGCTGCTGAACATGGGCATCGACTACACCGCGGAGGCGTTCAAGGCGGGCGTCAAGACCGCCGCGGAGTTCATGCTGGCGAACAAGGGTCCCTATGTGGTGCATTGCAACGAGGGCAAGGATCGTGCGGGCTTCGTATCCGCGCTGCTTGGCGCTCTGTGTGAAGGCAGTGAGGACGAGCTGTACGCCGACTACATGCGCTCCTACAGCAACTACTACGGACTGGTCGCAGACACCGAAAAGTACGCCATCGTCGGCACGCAGTTTGCGCCCATGCTGGCCGCCATCAAGGGCGATAAGGCCACGCTTGCCGAGGGCGCTCGCGCTTATCTGACCGCCTGCGGTCTGAGCGACGCCCAAATCGATGCGCTGTATGTCGCCTTGACCACCCCGCTTGCCGATGCAACGCGCTTGAACGCGGCTGTGACCTACGCCGAAGCCGTGCTGAACGGCAGCGATTCCTCCAAGTTCTCCGCTAAGCTCCGCGCAAAGTGGGAAGCAGCTCTTGCCGATGCAAAGAAGCTGCTGGCCAATGAGAACGCTACGCAGGCGCAGTTTGACGACGCCGCCACGCGCATCTATGGCCTGTCCAAGACGGGCGAGTCCACTGTGGCCTTTGTCTTTGTGGGCGTCGCACTGACGGCTCTTGTGGGACTGGCGCTTGTTCAACGCCGCCGCGCCTTGCTCGAAAAGCGCTAAAGCAGCAGGAAGCGCCTTTGCCGTTTTGCTTTCCTCGGAACGCCGCGGCAGAGGGTGCAGCGAAAGCTACAGGGTGGGAGAGAGGCCTAAGGCTTCTCCCCCGCCTTTTTTATACGGCTTTCCCGCTGTTCCCCCTGCGTTTTTCCGCCGCCGCGAGGCTGCTTTTTAGATGACGACTTGGTACGCTTTCCCAAGGCTTAGCTCTTGCAATCCTTGCGAGAAAATGATATGGTAATAGTACTTTCTTATTGGAGGATGCTTGTATGGAGTTCTATTACGGAAGCGAGACGGATCCGAACTTTGCGGTCTATGTGACAGACGGCGTGTGCAGACCCGTTTTTACGGAAAAATATGGGGACGCGTCCCTCCCCTTTGATGCAAAGTTTGGGCGCATCACGGACGCAAAGACGGTCGAGGCGCTGCAAAAGTATCTGCATCCCTATGCCGAGGGCAAAAAGAAGGTCTATATGGCGGGGCCGCTGTTTAACGAGGGCGACCGCTATTGCAACCAACGCCTCTCCGACGCCCTGCGTGCCGACGGGTATACGACCTTCTTGCCGCAGGAGGTGGTCATCGACAAGGACAGCACCGTGCTTGTCAAGACCGCCTGCTTCTACATGGATCACAAGGCGATCAAGCTGTGTGATTACCTGCTGGCCAACTGCAACGGGTTGGAGATGGATTCGGGCACCGCTGCGGAGATCGGCTTGGGCTACGGCCTAAGCAAGAAGATGCTGGCGTATAAGAGCGATGTGCGCAACTACTACAACGAGACCTTCCGCCTGAACAACTTCGTGGGCGGCCTGCTGGACAACCGCATCTGCTCCACCGTCGATGAGGTGCTGCAGACGATCAAGACCCTGTAAAAGCTGTCGAGGCGCCGCACAAGGACGCAAAATATCCCCCTTTCCCGCTGCAAAGGAAGCCTTTTGCGCCGTGAGAGGGGGATTTATTTCTGTTTTTTTACTTGGATGAGCGCTGCTTCTCGGGTCAGATCTTCAGCAGCAGGGGCATAAGACGGTAGGCGTCGCCAAAGGAAAGGCCTGTGGCACGGGCGTCCGCTTCGGTGAAGCGTGCGCTGCGCCGTTCGTCGTCGCCACGATGGTACAGTGCAAAGGGGACAGGCTCGGCGACATGGGTCATCACCTTCAGGGGCGTGGGATGATCGGGCATGAGCAGCACGCTGTACGGCTCCCCCTGCTCCAAAAGACGCGTTAAAAGCGGCGACACAGCCAAGCGGTCGATGCGCTCCAAGCAAAGGATCTTCTCCCGCAGCTGTCCGTGATGGCCGCACTCGTCAGGGCCTTCCATATGCAGATAGACCAGCTCGTTCTCACTAAATGCATTCCACGCTGCCTCCGCCTTTTTTGCAAAGTCGCTTTCAAAGGTACCCGTTGCGCCCTCCACATGGATGGTGCGCATGCCCGCCGCCTGACCGATGCCGAAGATGAGATCCACCGCCGACACCACAGCGCCCTTAACGCCATAGCGCTCGTAAAACGAGGGGATGGCGGGCTTTGTACCCTCGCCCCAGAACCAAGCGCAGTCCGCCGTGTTCTGCCCCTTAGCTCTCCTTGCGACATTGACGGGATGGTCGGCAAATACGCGCAAAGAAAGGCGGCTCAGGGCATTTAGGATATCCGCGTTCTCGCCCTTTGGCCAATACGGTGCCACGGGCTTGCCCGAAATGTCGTGGGGCGGCGTCAGCTTTGCCCCCGTTTTTGCATGGTGCAGCATACAGATGTGCCGATAGGAGAAGCCGTCGTACAAACTAAGACCGCGCCCCCCGAAGGGAACGCCCAAGACTCGTTCCGCCTCCGAACCAAGCGCGTCCCTAAGCGCGTCCACCAGCTGCCTTGCCTCCGTGGTCGTCATCTCCCCCGCCGAATAGTCTCGCAGGGAGGCCGTCTCCGGCTCGTCCGCCTTCGAGAGCGTGATAAGGTTCATGCGGTACGCCACATCGTCCTTCGCCATGGAAACGCCCAAGCTTGCCGCCTCCAAGGGGGAACGGCCGCTGTAGCAAAGCGTGGGATCGAAGCCGAACACGGAGAGGTTTGCAACATCGCTGCCTGCGGGCAGGCCGTTTGGGATCGTGCGGGTCAAGCCGAACAAGCCCGCGCTGCGCGCAAGGGCGTCCATGGCGGGATGCTCCGCCGCCTCCAAGGGCGTTCTGCCGCCCAGAGCCTCGATCGGCCAGTCCGCAGCGCCGTCGATGAGCAGCACCAGTGCCTTCATGCTCTGTCCTCACGCGCTGCAAAATACTGATACAGGGTGCAAGGCAGGCCGCCGTTGGACAGTTTGCGGCGCTTGTCCGCCCGCTTGCCATAGGCGCGCTCGAACTCCGTCAGCGAGCTGATGACACTCAGCTGCCACCCCGGCAGCGCCTCGTACACCCCGCGCAGGGTACGCGCCATCTCCGTTGCCGCCTTGGTGCTGGACATCCGCTCGCCGTAGGGTGGGTTGACGATCAACAGGCCGCCTGCCTTGTCGCTTGTAAGCTCGCGCACATCCGCCACACGCCAGTTGACCATGACCCCCGCCTTCTTTGCATGGCGCTTGCACAGCTCGATACTGTGCGCATCGATGTCGCAGCCCAAAATGTCCACGGGACGATCCAAGACGCTGTCCTGCGCCTCCTCCCGCGCCAAGCGCAGCGCCTCCTTTGGCAGGAAGCGCCACGCCTCGCAGGCAAACTCGCGCTGCAGGGACGGGGCGCGATGCTGCGCGATCAGCGCCGCCTCGATGGGCAGCGTACCCGAACCGCACATGGGATCGATCAAGGGGCGGTCGCCCCGATACTGCGAAAGCAGCAGCAGCCCCGCGCCTAAGGTCTCGGACAGGGGCGCCGCCACGTTGTAGGTTCGATAGCCGCGCCGCGACAGTCCCGCACCGCAGCAATCCAACGCCAAGGTGGCCTGATCGCGCAGCAGCCCCACCTCCACGATGAGCTCCTCCCCCGTCTCGGGGAGGCTGTTCACCTGCCACGCGGTCTTGAGATTCTCCACGATCGCCTTTTTGACGATGCTTTGACAGTCGGACACGGAGAACAAGCCGCTCTTTGCGGACTTGCCCGTCACATGGATGCGGGTGTTCGGCCCAAGGTAGCGCTTCCACGGCAGCGCCTTGGTCCCCTCGAACAGCTCGTCAAAGCTGTGCGCCTCAAAGGAGCCGACCTCCATCAAAAGGCGCTCCGCCGTCCGAAGCCATACAAGCGCCCGCGCCATGCCCGCATAGTCGCTTTGAAAGTCGATGCGCGCATCGTTGACGCTTTCTGGCTCCAGCTCCAAGGCGCGAAGCTGCGACGCCACGGTGGATTCCAAGCCCAGTTTACAGGTGGCAAAAAAGTGCATACTCACTCCTTTTCAATGGCGCTGAAGATCTTGCTGAGGGCATTGTTGAGCCGCCGCAGCGTCACGCCGAACAGCTTGCACAGATCCTCCGGCGTCAGTTCCGACTGCAGCGCGTGCGCCGCCATCAGGGAAAACGCCGCCGCCATCGCCTGCTCCTGCGGCTGCGTGATGCGCGGATACTCGCCCTCCAGCATGGACAGATAGTACAAAAAGATGCGCGCTGCGACCTCGCCTGCACGCGGCGGCATCCCCTCCAGCTCCTCGATGCGATCCAGCTTGTCGAGGATGGAATGGTAGGAAAGGGGCAGCTCCTCGGGATCGACCATTTCGCGGATCGCCCCAAACTGCCAGCAGCCGTTGAAGTACATCGGGTACGGTTCGTGCACGCCCATGTAGCGCAGCGCCGCCACCGCAAGCTGCTTATCCTCGTCCGCCTCGTCGGTGCGCAGCAGAAAATCCTGCAAAAGCGACGCCGCCTCCGTGCCGCGCACGATGCCCAGTATGGCGATCGCCATCTTCTTGAGGTTTTCGGGCTGCGTGAGGAGCGCCCAGCGGACGATGCGGCGAAACTCCACGTCCTCCCACTGCGTCTTCAGCTCCGTTTCCTCCGTCAGCTTCATCGCGTCCGCCAGTCTGTTGATGAACGGCAGCGCCGCTCCAAACGGCAGCTCATACGCCGCGCACCAGCGCTTTGACGTAAATTCGTCCTCGTCCAAGCGGCTCTGCTCTAAATAGTAGGTCGCCACCAAGTCGTCCTCATCCATGGTCAAGAGGGTGTGATAGCAGTCTTGTGCCGTCTCCTTGTCGCCCAAACGGTAGCGGCAGTACGCATACTGGTGCAAAAGCTGTGTGTCATAGGGCAAGATCCGCAGCAGCTCCGCAAGGATCGCGTCCGCCCTTTCAAACTCGTCTAACTCCAGATACAGCAGCGCCACGTTGCCGCGGATCTCGGGCTGCGTGTCATTGGTCAGCTCGATGCCGTCCATCATGTCCTTGGCGTCCTTTTTGCGCTTGGTGGACAGGTATAAAAGTGCCATCATGCAGCGTGCGCGCACGCTGCGGCTGTCCCTTTTCATCAGCTCAAACAGTCGCTGCTCCGCCGTGGCGTAGTCCGCCAAGCACAGTTCCGTCAGCGCTAACTCCAACGCCAGCAGCTGCGAATCCTTGTAGCTCTCCTTGAGACCCATGAGGTACTCGTGCGCTTCCTTGTCCTTGTGGCAGGCGTGCAGATTGTGCGCGTTGCGAAGGCTGTTGACCAGCTCCACGTCCTCGCCCTCGTCAAGCCCCAGCTGGTCGGCAAGCTCGTCGGGATCGTCCAGCAGATCCAGATAGTCCAGCGCCTCCTCGGAGAAGGGGCCGTCGCCCTCTGCGGTAAGATACTGCTCGATGCAGCGCCGCGCCGCGTCAAACTCGTTGAGCGACATGAAGTTGCCCGCAAGCCCAAACAGTGCCTCACTTGGCAGCTGCGTATAGTTGCCCATGCACATAAGTACCCGCGTGCTGTCCTCGAAGCGCTGCATATGGTTGTACAGCACGGCAAGAGAAAGCGCGGTCTCCACGGAGGTGGGCGACTTTTTGTAGGCGCGCTTGATGTATTGCAGCGCACGCGGAAGATCGCCTGTATCCTCGTATTTTTGCCCCATGCGAAGATAAAAGTCGGCGTCCTGCTCAAAGGGCAGCACAACGCCGCCGTCCCGAACCTCAGTTCCCATGCTCGCCCTCTGCCTCCCTTCCCTTGGCGCTCTGTAAAAGAACCGTCAGCTGCTCCCGATCAAAGGTATACTTTGAAGCGCAAAAGCCGCAGCACAGCTCCGCCTTGCCGTCCTCCTCGATCAGCGTTTGAAGCTCCTCCCGTCCCAACGCGATCAGGGCGCGCTCGATGCGGGCGCGGCTGCAGTCGCAGCGGTAGGCGGGCGTCAGCCGCTCCGTGACGGAAAGACCCTCGCCTTCAAAGATCTCATCAAGCAACGCCTCCAAGGACGCGCCTTGGCTTAGACCCTCCGCCAAGCCCTGCATCTTCGGCAGGCGCTCCATCACGCGGTCGATGGCCTCCGCAGGGCAGTTGGGCAGGGTCTGCACCACCAAGCCCCCCGCCGACAGCACCGCCCCGTCCTCGGCGCGCACATGCACGCCCAGATAGACCAGGGAAGGCTGCTGCTCGCTCAGGGTGAAATACTGCGCAAAATCCTCCGCGATCTCGCCTGAGACCAGCTTGCAAAGCCCCACATACGGCTCCTTGAGCGACAGGTCGCGCACCACGGACAGCTTGCCGTCCTTGCCTACATAGCCGCTTACGTCAAGCTTGCCGTCCTCACGCGGCGGCAGCTCCGTTTCGGGCGACGACACGCAGCCCTTGACCAGTGCGCCATAGCGCCCCACGCAGATGAGCTTTCCTGCGGGGCCGTCCGCCGAGATGCTCGTTGTCACCTCGTCCGTGGCGTTCTTGAGGTCGGCCGCCATCATGCAGGTCATCATCAGCTGCCGTCCCAGCGCCGCCGTGGCCACACGCGACAGGCCGTGTATGCGCCGCGCCTCCGTTACAAGCTCCTTTGCGTCGATCGCCGAAAAGCGCAGCGCGTTGTTCTCTATCAATCCGCGAACCAAACTATCCATTTGTTCGTTCCTTCTTTCTTGCTGCAAATTGTATGCGCTCCGCAGTCGCCTCGGCGTCCTTTTTGCCAAAGTCGCCGTATTGGACAAGCGGCTCGAAGCCCGCCGCCTTGAGCGCCGCCGTGAGCGTATCCCGCTCAAAGGCGCATTGCCAATGCCGCTCCGTAAACCTGCGATAGAGCGCGCCCTCCCGCACATAACAGCTCAGGTCCATTTGGATGCGCCGCGACTTGCTGTCGAACGCGTTACGGCAGAGGTATGCCCAGTCCTCCCCCTCGTCACAGAACGCCCTGTCGCCCAAAATATGCTCCAGCTTATACGCGGAGGATACGTCGAACAGCAGCAGTCCCCCCGCCGTCAAAGCGGCATGGGCGGCGGTGAAGAACGCAAGCAACGCTTCCTCGTCCTGCAGGTAGTTTACGCCGTCGCAGGCGCAGTTGATGACGTCCACGGGTCGATGCAGTTGGATGGAGCAAAGATCCTGCCTGATGAACGGGATGGACAGGCAGGCGTCCCGCGCCTTTTGCTGCGCAACGGACAGCATTTCCTCCGACAGATCGCTGCCAATGACGGGATACCCCGCCTTTGCAAAGCGCAGCGTCAGGTTGCCTGTGCCGCAGGCCGCGTCCAGCAGGGTGGGCTTTGCGGTGGGCGCGTGCAGGCGGATCAGCTCGACGAGGTACTTGCCCCAACGATCATAGTCCACCGACGTCATCATGCGATCGTACCAAGCTGCAAACTCCCCGTACGCCATGCTTACTCCCTCCCTGCGGAGGCGTTCAGCTCCTCCGCCAACGCCAACAGGCGCTGCAGGCGATGGTTCATGCCCGACTTGCGTATGCCCGCCTTGTCCGCAAGCTCCGCTATGGTCGCGTTGGGATCCTCCCTGCGCAGGATCGCAGCCTCGTACAGTGATGCGGGCAGCTCGCCAAGCGGCATGCTGCGCTCGATGCACTCTATGGCGGTAAGCTGCTTCAGCCCCGCCTCCACCTGCTTATCCAAGTTGGCGTTGTCGCAGTTGGTCGTGCGGTTGACATAGTTGCGCGTCTCCTTCTCGACGCGGACATTCTCAAATTGGAGTACGGCCGCGTTCGCACCGATGAGCGCCAAGAAGCCTGTCACCTCGTCGCCGCCGCGCAGGTACACGAGCCAGCGCTCCCCACGCAAAACGCGCTTGGGCAGCAGACCGTATTCGTGTATCAGCTCCGTCACGCGCTGCGCTCGATGCTCGTCCAAGCAGATCAGCTCCAAGCCATAGGCGCCGCGCCCCGGATCGGGGCAGACCCCCGCGCCCAGAAAAAAGCCCCGCAAAAAGGCGCGCTTCGCCTCATCGCTGTCCCAGAGGAAGGCGGGAAGATCCGCCCCCGTAAAGGCTCCCGTCTCGTCAACGTTCATCAGCCCCGTATCGCCGATGAGCGCCAACGACGCCGCGCCGTCCATGCGCACCCGAAGCTTTGGCAGCTTGCGATGCTGCCGCGCCACACGCTCGATGGAGGCTTCGCAATGGTACTGCGCCTCGATCAACCCCGCGATATGCCGAGCCAGCTCTGCATGCTCCGTTTCAAAAAGGATCTGCGGGCTGCGATTGAGCCGCAGGGAGCCGCAGCTTAAGGCAAGGCCGCTGAGCTGTGCGCGGCGCGTCAGCTCGCTTTTTAAGCGTATGCGAACAAGCTCGTCCTTGATCTTGGCGGAAAAGCTCATGTTTCGTCCTTTCCTGAGAAGCGTTCCTCGATGTCCGCCGCCTCCGAGCTAAGATCGCGGTGATAGCTGCGCACGGCCTGTCCCGCCGCCGCCAAGCGCCGTGCAAGCTCCTCCGCCGCCGCCACCGAGCGATGCCTTCCACCCGTGCAGCCGAAGCACACGCGAAGCATATGCTTGTCCTGCTTTGAAAAAAGAGGAATGACGGTGAGCACCATGTGCGTAATATCGTCCAAATACTCCTTGACATAGGGCTGCGCCAGCACGAAATTGCGCACAGGCTCGTCCAAGCCCGACAGCTCACGCAGCTCAGCATAGTAGAAGGGATTCTCGCAAAAGCGCAGATCCAGCACAAAATCCGCGTCCACGGGCACGCCGCGCTTGTAGCCGAAGCTCGACACGACGACGCTCATCTCCTCCGCGTTCATCTCCGGCACCAGCTTTTGCATGACCTTGGTGAAGTTGCGCGGTGCAATGTCGCTGGTATCCAAGATATAGTTGGCGCGGTCGCGCATGAACTGCAGGTATACACGCTCGTGCCGCACGCCCGATTCCGCGTCCCCCGCCTCGCCCAAGGGATGCCTGCGCCTTGTTTCGTTGTAGCGCTTGCGCAGCACATCGTCACGAGCGTCCAAAAAGAGGATCTCGTAGGGCACGTCCACCGCACGAATGGCCGCCAGCATGGACGAGGGACTGCGGGAAAGCAGACTCTCGCGGCTGTCGATGGTCACCGCCGCCTGCTTGACCTGCGGCGTGGCGTTCTTGCAAAGCTGCACAAATTCCTGCAGCATGGAGCTGGGAAGGTTGTCCACGCAGAAGAAGCCAAGCTCCTCCAAGGAGTTCAGCGCCAGCGACTTGCCCGCGCCGCTCATGCCCGATACGATGATGAGTTTCATAGTACATCCTCCCCGTCAAAGCCCAAAAGCTTGATCTCACAATGTAGAAGCACGCCCGTCTTATCAAGCACCGTCTCACAGACATGGCGGATGACCGCCAAGACCTCCGCCGCGGTCGCGCCGCCGAGGTTGACGACAAAACCCGCGTGCTTGTCGGACACCGCCGCCTGTCCCACGCGATAGCCCTTCAGGCCGCAGCCCTCGATGAGTGCCCCCGCAAAGTGTCCCTTGGGGCGCAAAAAGGTGCTTCCCGCCGAAGCCAGCTCCAGCGGCTGCTTCTCCCTGCGCTGCTTCCTGCAGTCCGCAAAGCGTTCCGCGGCGCTGCCGTCGTCCCGCTGCAGCTGCAGCTCGGCCGCCCAAACGCAGCGCTTGGGATAGGCATAGGGGCTGACGCGATAGGAAAACTGCGACGCGTCCGCATCCTCCCAGCTCGTCTCCCCCGTGTCGCAAACGAGCTGCACGCGCCGTAGGAGCGGCGCGATGCTTGCGCCATATGCGCCTGCGTTCATGGCGATGGCGCCGCCCAGTGTGCCGGGGATGCCCGCCATGCACTCAAGACCCATCAGGCCGCGGGCAAGCGCCTCTGTGGCAAGCTTGGTCAACGGATAGCAAGCCGATGCCGTAACGCCGCATTGCGACCAGATCGGTTCTTCAGCCGCAGCGTCCATGCGCAGCAGCAGGCCGTCAAAGCCCTTGTCCGACGCCAACACGTTGCTGCCCCGCCCCAACAGCTCCACGGGGCAGCCCGCCTCGGCGCAAAGCTTTAGAGCCAGCGCGGCGTCCTTGGGCGAACGCGGCCGCAAAACAAACAGGGCGGGCCCGCCGATGCGAAAGCTGGTCAGTTCGGAAAGAGGGATGTTCTCCTCCGCGCCCAAGGACTTGAGCGCGGCGGCCATAGCTTGCCTATCATATTTCATGTTTACAGTATATCAGTTCTCTGTGGGAAACACAAGATGAAAGCGCTCCAAAAAGCGCTGCTTGGCGTCCTCGTCGCCGTCCGCCGCCAAGGCCGCGTCTTGGTAGAGCGTATCCCGCTGCGCGGCAAGCAGGAAGGGCTTGCAGCAGCAGGGTTCGGTATACGCCTCCGTAAGCGTCTGCAGGCGGCTGTCGGAGAACACGTCCGCAACCTCCGCCGCCGCCGTGAACAGTCCGTAGGCGGAGAGCTTCTGCTGCGTTTCCTCCTCCATCAAAAAGGCATAGAAGCGGGCGATCCACGCCGCACGCGCCGCGTCCGTGCCGCGATACACGCCCATATAGCAGACCTCGTCCGTCACCGCATCCAAGGGAGCAAGGCTGAGTTGGGTCAGCTTTCCCGCCGCAAGCAGCCGTCCCGCCTGCCCCAGATCCACCACCGCCGCCGCGCAGTCCCCCGCCGCAAAGCGGTCGTAGTCGGGCGTTTCCCCCGCCGCCGCAAGGCCGAGCCGCGCCGCGATCCAATCCTCTGCATACAGCTGTCCCGCCGCGTACAGCTCCGCAAGGCTCTTTTGCTTTGCCGCAGGATCCGCGTAGGCAAGGACATAGTAAGACAGACACCACGGCAGGGCGCGCTCCTCTGCGGGCAGTCCCGTTCGAAGGGACGGCGCCTCTAAGGGGAAGTCGTCAAGATCGTCCGCCGTGACCGAGCCTGCAAAGAAGCTGAGCGCGTGGGGCAGCCGCCCATAGGCGAGCCGTTCGCGAAAGTCCGCCTCGCTCATGCCGACGACCTCGATATAGACGGAGGGATACAGCTTGTGAAACTCCTCGGCGCGCTTAGTCAGAAAATAGCTGAGGCTCCCGCGGAAGGGTCGGGCGTCCACGATGTGATACAGCACGATGGTCCCCGCAAAGTCCGCCTTGTCGCGCTCAAAGCGCAGATAGCGCCAGTCCTTGCCCGCATCTTTGCGAATGAGGCAGGGACCGAGCGCCAGCGTCAGACACAGCGCAAGCAGGAGCAGACCGTAAAAAAGCTTCCCTTTCTTCATAGAACAGGCTATGCGGCAAAAGCCGCCGCGATACGGCAAAAGCCGTCCGCCTTCCAAAGAGGTTGCAAATTTTAGCCGTGGAATACAGTAGTAAGCGCATATCTGCGCCACAAGGAGGAGCTATGGAACTGGATGCGGTCAAGCGCGGTCCACGGCTGACGGTGAAGCTCATTGGGGAGCTGGATCACCACAGCGCGGAACGTACGCGCATCATGCTCGACACCCTGCTGCACGATGTATCCGTGCGCGAGCTGATGCTGGATCTTGAGGAGCTGAGCTTTATGGACAGCGCGGGGCTTGGCGTCATACTGGGACGCTATCGTACGCTGTCCCTTCGAGGCGGACGGCTGATCGTGAGCGGCATGAGCGCGCCCATCGACCGCATCTTCCGCATGTCGGGGCTGTATGCCCTGGTCGAACGGCAGTAGGAGGTGCGGCATGATACATAATGAAATGGAATTGCGTTTCTTGAGCCTTTCGCAGAACGAAAGCTTTGCCCGCGCTGTGGCGGCAGCCTTTGCCGCGCAGCAGAACCCGACGATCGAGGAGCTGTCCGACCTGCGCACCGCCGTGAGCGAGGCCGTCACCAACGCCATCATCCACGGGTACGAAAACAGAGAGGACGGCGTTGTCACGCTGCGCTGTTCGATCGAGGATGAACGCTTCACCGTTGTGGTGAGCGACGAGGGTACCGGCATTGCCGACATCGAGCTTGCCCGCAAGCCCTTCTATACCTCCAAGCCCGAGCTGGAACGCAGCGGTATGGGCTTTGCCGTCATGGAGGCCTTCATGGAGGAGGTACGCGTCGTTTCCTCCCCCGGGAAGGGGACGTCCGTAACGATGGTCAAACGGTTTTCGCGGCATGGCGGACGCGCCGAGCAGTAGGGACGCCGACTTTTTGCCCCTGCTGAAAAGCGCCAACGCGGGCGACGCGAACGCGGAAGCGCTGCTGTGCGAACGCAATCTCCCCTTGGTATACGCCATTGCAAAGCGCTATCGCGACCGCGGCGTGGACATGGGCGACCTTGTACAGCTGGGCAGCATGGGTCTTGTCAAGGCGATACGGCGCTTCGATCCCTCCTTTGGCGTACAGTTTTCCACCTACGCCGTACCCCTCATCGCAGGAGAGATCAAGCGTTTTTTGCGCGACGACGGCGCTGTAGCCGTCCCTCGCTCCGCAAAGGCGTTAGCGGCAAGGGCTGCCGCGCTTTTACAGGAGGGGGAGGACTTGGGCGTCGCGGGGCTTGCCGAGAAGCTGATGGTATCCCCCGAGGAGCTTGCCATGGCGCTTGCAGGCCGCGAAACGCCGCTTTCGATCGACGCTGCCTATGGCGAGGAGGACGCCCCCCTGCTCGCCTTCTTGGGCACGGACAGCGAGGAGGAAAAGCTGTTGGATCAAATGACCGTAAACGCCCTATTGGAGCGCCTGCCGCCTCGCGAAGCGCTTATACTGCGGCTGCGCTACTACGCCGATCTGACGCAGGCCGAGATCGCTGCGCGCTTGGGACTTTCACAGGTGCAGATCTCCCGCCTCATCAAGCGCTCGCTTGGCGCGCTGCGCAGCGGTTGAAGAACTTCCAACCGAAAAGCCGCTTGGAAAAGCAAAAGCTGTTGGATCAAATGACCGTAAACGCCCTATTGGAGCGCCTGCCGCCTCG
>CAZBBX010000004.1:0-41819 GCA_964490325.1 uncultured Oscillospiraceae bacterium | reverse complement strand
GGGACTTTCACAGGTGCAGATCTCCCGCCTCATCAAGCGCTCGCTTGGCGCGCTGTGCAGCAGCTAAAGAGCTTCCGCCCGAAAAAACCGCTTGCAAAACATTTGTAATGCCCGTATCCTTAGCTTGGAAGGGAAGTGAGACCATGCTGCAAGCGGACACAAGCGCCTTGGAAGCGCTCATACAAACCGAGTATAAAAACGTGTGCGGTCTGCTCGTTCGCGGGCGGGAGGAAACGCTGTACGAGGCGTATTTTAACGGATACGGCGGGAAGGACGCCTTCCATGTGTTCTCCGTGACCAAAAGTATCGTATCCCTGCTGATCGGCATTGCTCTAAAGGAGGGAGCGATCGGCAGCGTGGAGCAGAGGGTCTTGGACTTTTTCCCCGCATATACAGTCAAGCGCGGTGAAAAGACGATCCAAAGGATACGCCTTATCGACCTACTGACCATGACCGCGCCCTATAAGTATCGCTCCGCGCCCTATACCAAGTACTTCACAAGCGAGGACTGGGTGCGCGCCTCCCTCGACCTGCTCGGCGGTAAGGGCGAGATCGGACAGTTTCGCTATGCCCCGCTCATCGGCCCCGATATCCTGACGGGTGTTTTGGCGGCGGCAACGGGGCAAACGCCCCTAAGCTATGCCATGGAAAAGCTGTTTGTGCCCTTGGGCGTCGGCGTAAGGGAGAACATTGTGTTCCACAGCAAGGAGGAGCAATTTGCCATCATGCGCGAGCATCACAAAGAGGGCTGGGTGGCGGATCCCAAGGGCGTGAACACCGCAGGCTGGGGCTTGTTTCTCACAGCCAACGACATGGCGCTGCTTGGGCAGCTTTGCCTGAACAACGGGAGCTTTGCGGGAAAGAGCCTCGTGCTCGAAGCTTTTCTTACGGAAAGCACACAGGAGCACAGCCGACTTAACGAGCTGCGCTACGGATACCTGTGGTGGATCATTGACCCGACGGAGCAGAGCTTTGCCGCCTTGGGCGACGGCGGAAACGCCATCTACGTCAACAAAAAACGGGGGCTGACCGTGGCCATTGCCTCCCGTTTTGCGGGGCGCTGTAAGGATCCCATCGATCTGATCAAGACCCATATAGAGCCGCTGTTTGAAAATAAGAGCTGTTGAAGCCTTTAGGGGATAAGAACAAGGATGGAATAGGGCGGGAGGGTCAGCGTTTGACCGTCCAAGCTAAGGCCGCCGCGCACGGTGACGTCGCTTAGAAGCTGTCCGCCCACGGTGCTGTAGCCCAGCGCATCAAAGTCCATTGAAAGGGTCAGCGTCTCCGCAGGATCCGTGTTGACGGCAAGCAGGACGCGCTCCCCGTTCCAAGTCTTTTCGATGAGGCAGAGCCGTTCGGACGCGCTCTGCTCCACCACGTTTGCCGTGCCGCGTGCAACGGCAGGGTAGGCGTTGCGAAGGAGCAGCGCCGTCTTGTAGTAATTGAGGATGGAGCTTGCGTCCGCTTGCTGCGACGCGGCGGAGGGATACACATAGCTCTTGTCCGTCACCGCTGCACCGTCGGGGGGTACAAAGGTATAGCCCGCCGCGCTGCGGTCGTCCTCCCACAAGAAGGCGATGCGCTTGTTGGGATCCTGCCCCGAGCCTGTCATGCCGATCTCCTCGCCATAGTAGGTGAAGGTGGCGCCGCTTAACAGGAACAGCAGCCCCGCCGCCATCTTGATCTTGTCCTCGCGGCTCGAACGAAGGAAGCTTGCCGAACGCGCCGTGTCGTGGTTACAGAGAAAGGGCGCCATGACCCCCGTGTCGAAGGTCTCCTGCAAGGAGAGCAGCAGCGCGCCGTACTTGGCGCCGCCGTCCGTGCGATTGTCCTTAAGGATGTTCGCCAAGTCTCCCGTATCCTGCGCAAGCGGGAAAAGGAAGAAGCTGTCCACCCCGCTTGCATAGTAGCTGCGGATGCGGGAATAGCTTGCCTCCCACGCCTCGCCCACCAGATAGCAGTCGGGATCCGCCGCCTTGCAGCAGTCGTTGACATAGCTTAAAAACTCCACGTTCTTTTCCACGTTGCCCGTATAATAGCTTGTTACCGCGTCCAGTCGAAAGCCGTCCGCACCCAGTCCCAGCCAAAAGTCCGTGATGCCGCTAATCTCCTTTCGCACCGCGGCGCTGTCCAAGTTCAGATCGGGCATACCGCTCCAAAAACGGCATTCGTACCAATAGTCCGTGCCGCTGAGCCGTTCGTAGCCGCTCTTGCCCGTTTCGGTGGTGAAGTTGTAGTACCCGATGTAGGGGCAGCTCAAGTCGCCGCTGCGCAGCGCCTCGCAGGCCGCCGTGAACCAAGGATGCTCACAGGAGGTATGGTTGAGCACCAGATCCGTTATGACGGTGATTCCGCGCTCATGCGCCGCCTTGGTGAGTGCAGAAAAGTCGTCCAAGTCCCCATAGAGCGGATCAACGGCGCAGTAATCGCAAGCGTCATACTTGTGGTAGGTGGGCGAAGGGCAGATGGGCATGAGCCAGATCCCGTTGAAGCCCATGGAGGCGATGTAGTCCAGCTTTTGCGTAACGCCGTTCAGGTCGCCCACGCCGTCGCCGTCGGAATCGTAAAACGAGTAGACGAAGATCTCGTAGTAGTTGCGATAGGCGTCGCTCGTCTGCTGCGCCTGCGGTTCCGCCTCGGCGCGGTACAGCTCGTTCGTTTCCGCCGCGTCCTTTTGTCCCGCGCTGCAGGCGCCGCAGAAAAGCAGCAGCAGGCACAGTCCCGCACAGATCCATCGCTTCATTGTCGTCCCCTCCCTTGCCCTTTGCTTCCTGCTATGCTCTACGCCAAGCCGCCCTTTTGCCGCTTGGGATGCTGCAAGGCTCGCTCCAGCGCCAGATACAGCGGCGCAGTGATGGCTGCATCCAAGACCGCCAGCACCGCCTTGGGCGCCAGACGACCCGCCAATACCGTCCAATACGGCACGTTCTTTCCCACGATGACAAGCAGGTAGAGCTGCACCGCAAAGCTGCCCCACAAAAGATTGACCAATAGATCGCAGCCCACTACAAGCAGCGCCGTGCGCCACAGGTTCAGCCTGTCCCGACGGATCGCCAGAGCGCAAAGCCCCGCCAGCGCTCCAAGCAAAGCGGGCGTAAGCGTCAGGATGGGAAAATACGGCCCGCTGGGGGCAAGCAGCATCCCGATGACGTCGGCAAGCGCTCCGACCAAAGCCCCCGCAACGGGACCCAGCCATATGCCCGCAAGCAGGATGGGAACGCACTCAAAGCTGATGCGCAGACTGTCGGACAGCTGGATGCCGACATAGCGAGCCAGCACCACCGTGCAGGCGATCAGCAGCGCCATGCGCGCAAGATTGCGCACTTGAAAGAAACGATCCATAAAATAAGCCCTCCTCTCTTTGCCGACCATGCGCACAAAGAGAGCAGGGCGAAACAGACACCTTGCCTCCGATGCGTTGGCAGCGGACGCGATGCTGCACCGCGGCAATGCGCCTTTCGTGCAGGGGCGACTTCCCATCCCCTGCCACTGGATGCCCAAGGGCAAACGCGCAGCATCTACTCTACCGAACTGTACTCCATCCCCCCGCACCCTGCGGGAGGCGACAACGATGAACTGCTCCAAAGCCCGCACGGAAGGCGGAGCTTCGGGATGCGCCCTTATTCCGTGCGGCCTGCAACGGCTACCTTAGGCGCAAGCAGGGCAAAGGGGCCTTCGTAGCCCGTGTCCTTGCAGCGCTCCAAGGAGAAGGTCAGCGCATTTTGGCACTCCAACAGGTTCCCGTTGATGGAACCGCCCGTCAGGATGCTGCGCTTGCCGTCCTCATAGAGGTAGGCCAAGCGGATCTCGCCCGAAAAGTGGCCTGAAAACTCGTCCATCTGAAAATCGGAGAAGCTGACAGGCTCCAGCACGCGTCCCTTGCGCAGCTCGGCAAGAGGCTTTGTACCGTTGTCCAGACGCACGCTGTCATATACGCCCGTAGGCTCGATGCCAAGGTAGCGGCAGAAGCGCGTGTTCCCAAACAGGCAGCAGAGCGTTCCGTCTTTTATGAGCTGCCGATCCCGCAGAGCCACACCCTCCTCGGAATAGGGCTCCCGCGCCGTGAGCGTGAGATTGAGCTTTTCACCCGTGATCCCCTCGCCCTGCGCGCTTTGCCCGACCGCAAAGTTTGAATACTTGGCGTACACCGACGAAGCGCCTGCACGGAACAGGTAGTAACCCAGCACCGTGCGCACATGCTCCCCCGTCAGCAGCACGTCATAGCAGCCCTTGACGGGACTTGCCGCAGCGGCGGCTCTTGCCTCCACCGCGTCCAGCGCCTCCGTGACCTTTGCTTTGAGCGCCTCCGTGTCCAAGTCGTCGTAACGGAAGCTGCGATACTGCTCCACATCCTGCGGGGTTTTGCACTGCACCACGAACTCGCCCTTGACGGTGTTCTTGCCGTAGGACAGCTCCGTCCCCTCGGACGAAAGGATGCGCGTGACGGTCTTTTCGATGAAAAGCTCGGCGGAGTTGATAAACGCCGTCTTGCGCACATCGCCTTGATACAGCGCCTCCGTCATCCTAAAGGCGATATCCGCCTGCTCCCTGCCCTCCAAGCTGCTTTGATCGGCCTTGAAGGGGGCAAGTATGGGATCCGGCAGGGCATAGTCGGGATTTTTGACAAAGCCCGCCGCCCGATATGCCTCGGACAGCGACCGCTCCACCGCCGCCATATCCATGCCCGGATGGATCAGCGCCGTGGACTGCCCCAGCATTTGCCTGCCCTCGTACTCGAAGGGGCAAAACAGCGTCACTTGGCAAACGTGAACGTCCTTGACGCGGCGCAGATCCAGCGCCTTCTTGACGAAGAACAGCTCCGTGGAGGCGGTGGTCTTTTCAAGCAGCCGATACTTTTCCACGCCCAAGCGCTTTAATACGGTAAGGATCAAATCTGTCACAGTCGTATCCTCCTTAGCCCAAACGGATGCGTGCCTTGATGTAGGGGCCGCCGTCGGAGACCTTGACCCACTCCTTGTAGCCCTTGCCGCAGTAGCCGCCGCCGGAAAGCTCCACATCGGGCGACATCATGCTGATGGACTCCAATAGATCCGGTACATAGCCCGTCAGTACGATGGGCGAGAACAGACGTCCCGTCAGCTTGCCGTCCTTGATCTCTCTTGCAAAGTTGACCATGCACTGGATGCCCCAGTTCTTGGGATCCTCCATGCCGCTTGTGGGATTGTCCAAAAGGAAGCCGTCCTTTATAGAGGTGATCATGTCCTCTACGGAGTCCGTGCCGCCTGCAAAGTAGGTGTTGGTCATGCGGGTGTAGGCCTTGCGTGCGAAGCTCTCGCGGCGGCCGTTGCCCGTGGGCTTGCTGCCAAGGAACATGGCACTCTGCGCGTCGCTCATGCCCGCCACAAGGATGCCCTTGTCGATGATCTTGGTCTCACCCGTGGGCGTGCCCTCGTCGTCGAAGAAGCAGGTGGCAGCCTCGCGCACCGCCGCCGCGCCGTCGTACATCGTGACCAGCGGGGACGCCACGCGCTTGCCGATATAGGAGCGCGCCAAGGCTCGATCCTTAACGAACATGTCCATCTCCACGCCATGCCCGAAGGCCTCGTGGACGATCATGCCCGTCACCTCGGGCGTGCAGACGCAGTCGTACTCGCCGGGGGTCATCGGCAGGCTGTCCAATAGCGCCACGACCGTCTCCACCGCCTGCGGCACCGCCTCGGCCATTTGGTCGAACAGCTCCGCGCCGCCCAAGCAGGAGAAGCCCCTGTAGTACTCCTTGATCTCCTCGCCCCGCGCCGCCATGAGGGACATGCCCCCCGTCGTCCAAAGCACACTCTGCTCCAAGCAGCGGTTCTTGGACAGGAACAGCTTGGAATAGCTCTGCCAGTTGGCAAAGGCGCTGCAGTCCAGCAGGCGTTCGTCCGCATGGAGCGCCTGCTCACGGATGTGTAGGAGCTTGCCCAAGATGGCCTCGTCTCCCAAGGTCTCGGGGTGCAGCTCGTAGTCCGTCGCCTTGCTGAGCGTCATTGCCTCGTCGGGCAGGCAGTCGTAGCGCTCGCTTGTGAGCCCTGCGGGAAGCTTGTCTTTGAGGGGCATGAGGGTGTCCGCAATGCGCGTGAGGATACGGGGGATAGCTTGCTCGTTCAGCTCGTTGAACGAATACTCGCCGTAGCTCTCCCCGTCGTAGACCTTTATGACATAGCCGCTGCTGCCCAGCAGCCCGTTCTCAGAGATGTTGCTGCCTGCACGCGACACGGAATATACCTTGGCGCGGGTGTCGCAGGCCAGTACGGACGCAAAGGGATAGACGGCCAAAAGCGCGTCAAGCAGCTTTTGAAGCGTGGGCTTGGCCTTTGTGAGCGCCTTGCTGAATGCAGCTTGCATGAAGGATCCTCCTAAGTTTGATACTTGTATTATAGCAGTTCGGCGTAAAAAAGAAACAGGTATTTTCAAGTCCTTAGCGGGAAATGCCGTAACTTGTCTTGATTTTTTCAGCTTAGCGCAACCTTTGCGCCGCGCCTATGGTATTATGGTTGAAAGGGGCGTATCCGATCATGCGTTTGAAAGCTTTCCTCCTTGGCGCACTGCTTTTGGCAGTCTGCCTCGTGTTTCCCGCCGCAGCCTTGGCTGCTGCCTTTCCCGATGGACAGGCGCTGTTTGAAGCTTGGGAGCGGGACGGCTACCCCGATGATGTGGGCGGCGTATACATGAGCGAGCCTGATTCGAACGGCGTGCAGCAGCTTTGCATCCTGCTTGTCGCCCCGACCGAGGCGCGCACGGCAGAGCTTCGGGCGCTCTTGGACGCACCCGACAGCATGCAGTTTGTCGGCTGCGCCTACTCCTACAACGAGCTACGCGCCATACAGACGGCGTTGAGCGCTCGCATGGCGGACAAGAGCCTTGCCATCAACGGCTGCGGCGTCGGTTGGTCGGGCGAGACGGGCTTTGGCGAAAGCGGCAAGGAATTTCGCGTGGTGGTCAGCGCAAGCGCCGCCGATGCGGACGCCGTGAAAGCGGAGCTAAACTCCCTCTATGGCGATAAGGTCTATGTGGAGATCGGGGAAGCCGCCCAAACGACGACCCTCATGGATGACGCCGCAACGGACGGTATCGCCGAAAAGGAGGACACGGCATCGACCGATCCCTACCTGCGCAGCCTTGCCTATCTCATCCCCATAGGCGTGGTGCCCATTGCAACGTTGGTGTTTGCCATCATCCGCCTCAAGAAACGTTCCCATACTTGACAACTCCCGCCGTCCGCATGGTCGCCCTGCGGCACGGCAAAGGTTCGGGGCGACGCTCCTGTTTCTCCTTCCCCACGGATCGTGGCTGCCGCTTTCCCCCTGCGGCAGCCCTTTCCATTTTTGGGGGATCTACCGCTAAAACCTGCGGCGAAGCTCCCCCGCGTGATCCAAGCGATACCCGCCCAGCGCCTCTACGCGTTCGGCAAACGCCTGGCTCCTTAGGGTCTCCATAAATGCAGCCACCGACTCGCGCTCCAATTGCTCTGTGGACGCCAACAGGTCGTACTGCTCCTCGCAGATGGGTATGAAGTCCAGATCATACATGCGCGCCGCCGACCAAATGCCAAGACCGCAGTCCGCGCTGCCTGCCGCCACCGCCGCAGCCACCGCCGTATGCGTCAGCTCCTCCCGCGCATAGCCGTTGAGCGCCTCGCCGCGCACGCCCGCCTGCTTGAGCAGATGATCCAGCAGCACCCTTGTCCCCGCCCCGCGTTGGCGGTTGACATAGCGCAAGCTGCCCTCGATCACATCGAATAGATCCTTGATCCCCAAGGGATTTCCCTTTGCGACCATCAAGCCCTGCACTCGCTGCACCAGCCCTATCAGCGACACCCCGCCCTGCGGGCAGTAGCGCTCGATGTAGCTTTCGTTGTAGACGCCTGTGGTCTCGTCCAACAGATGCACCCCGCCAAGCGCCGCCTCGCCCTCGGACACGGCAAAGATGCCGCCCAAACTGCCCACATGGGAGGAGGAGACGTAGTAACGCGGGTCGCGCCTGCGCAAAAGATCCATCGCCTCGCTCAAAAGCGGGTCGTGACTGCCCACGATGCGCACGGTGTTGCGGATGCGCCAAGGCGAACGCAGCAGCCTTGCCGAAACGAACGCCCCCTGCTCCGCCCCCTCGCTGTTCTGCGGCAGGTCGATGAGGCAGTCCGCCTTGACAAAGGAGCTGACCACCCCCGCCCCCCGCTCCAGCGGCGTGGCTGTCAGCGTACCGTCCGACGCATAGCCGAGGCTTGCGCGGATGAACTCCCGATACTTGAGCGAGGATGTGAGCCGGCGGCTGAGGCGCACGGGAACAAGCTCCGCCTCCGCGCTCTCGCGTCCGAGCAGCGCGTCCACCACGGGCTTGACCAGCTGCTCCAAGACCACGATGCCCGACACGGGATAGCCGGGTACGCCCACCACGACCTTCGCGCCCACGCGACCCAACGCCACGGGCTTGCCGGGTCTGATCGCCACGCCGTGGCAGACGAGCGTGCCCGCCTCCTTGATGATCGCGGCTGTGTTGTCGTCCCGTCCCGCCGACGTCCCCGCGCCGATGAGCAGCAGCTCCGACTGCGGCAGCGCCTCCTTAAGCGCCGCACGGATGCGGCTTTTATCGTCCGGCACAAAGGGCAGCACCATGGCTTCCCCGCCCCAGTCCTTGATGAGCGCCGCAAAGATGGCGGAGTTGAACTCCGGCACCTCCCCCGTTTGAATATGCTCGCCCGGCTCCGTCAGTTCGTCCCCCGTGGGCAGGATGGCGACCCTTGGACGCGCCGTGACCCAAAGCTCCGTCACGCCGCCCGCAAGCAGCGCGCCTATGGCGGCTGCATCCACGCTCACAAAGGAGGGCAGGAGCATGTCCCCCGCCGAGATGTCCTCGCCGATCTGCCGCACATGCTGCCAGGGCGCCGCCGCCCCCTGCAGCAGAAGTCCCTCCGCCGCAGGGATGCAGTCCTCGATCATCACAACAGCGTCGCAGCCGTCGGGCAGGGGATCCCCCGTGTCCACGGGGATGTATTGCTCTTGGCGCAAAAGGAGCGGCGCTTCCGGGCTTGCACCATTTGTAAGCTGTGCCTTGAGCGCAATGCCGTCCATGGCGCAGGCACAATACGGCGGGGCGCTGCAGCGCGCATACACCGCCTGTGCCGTCACGCGACCCAAGCTCTCCCGAACGGGGATGCGCTCCGTGCGCGGCTGCAGTCCCGCTTCACGCAGCTCCGATAAATAGAGCCTCTGCGCCTCCTCCAAGGGGATGTTGCTAAGATATGCCATTGCCCTGCTCCCTTCTATCTGCCGTCCGAAAACGCCGAAAACGCATAGACCTCGACCTGTTCGCCCGCTGCCGCGCCCTCGCTGCCGCGGGGGATACGCAAAAAGCCGTCCGCTTCGGTCAGCGGGGTTATCAGACCCGAACGGCCGAACAGGGGGATGGCTGTTTCGCCCTCCAGCCGCACGGGCAAGAGCGTCTCGCGTCCCTCGTTGGAGGGTACCGCCATCGTAAGATACGCATGGGTGGACTTGATCGTCTCGTCCCTGTTCGTGAGCGTGCGCAAAAGCGGTACGGCCAGCCACAGGCACAGCAGGTACGCCGCCATGGGATGCCCCGCCAGTCCCAGCACGGGCGTGCCGTTGAGAAGACCCGCCAAGGTGGGCTTGCCCGGTTTGACAGCGATCCCGTGGAACAGCAGGCTGCCCTCCGCCATCAGGCAGCTTGCCATAAAATCGCGCTCCCCCGCCGAGCTGCCGCCCGACGCAAGCACAAGGTCGCTCGTGGCTGCAGCCGCGTGCAGCGCCTCCGTAAGCGCCGATGGGTCGTCCGCCACGACGCCCCGATAGATCGGTTCGCCTCCCGCCAAGCGCACCGCGCCCGCAAGCAGCGTGCTGTTCGCTTCAAAGATCTTGGCTTCGTCCCGAACGGCGCCTGCGGGCACCAGTTCGTCCCCCGTGGAAAGGATGGCAACGCGGGGCTTTTCATAGATCCGAACGCTTGCCACGCCCCCCGCCGCCAGTACGCCCAGTTCCCTTGCGCCTAAGACGCGTCCCTTTTTCAAAAGCAGCTCGCCCGCCCCGCGGTCGCTGCCCGCCTTCAAAACGTTTGCGCCCTGCGCGATGCAGCGTTCAGCAAGGATGAGACCGTCGTCCGTCCTGCGGCTGTGCTCAAGCATCAGCACCGCGTCAGCGCCCTTTGGCAGCATGGCGCCTGTGGGAATGTACGCGCACTCGCCCTCCCCAAGCGCAAAGCGGGGGCTTTCGCCCATGCGGATCTCGCCCACGCAATTTAGGACGGCGGGCAGGCTCTCCGACGCGCCGTAGCTGTCCCGCGCCGCAAGCGCATACCCGTCCACGACGGAGCGGTCGAAGGGTGGGATCGCTGTTTTTGCAGTGACGTCCTCGGCAAGCACACCAAAAAATGCTTCCGCAAGCGGCGCTTCTTTTGCGCACATGCGACGCGATGCTGTAGCATCCAGCAAGAGCCGCCGCGCCTCACGCAGCTCCACGACCTCCAACATAGGGCTCTGTCCTCCTTGAAACTAAAATACAGAAAAGCTCGGCGAACCGAGCTTTTTTGATCCTGCTTGCTTTATGCAAACCAAACCTTGGTGGTGAAAAAGTAGATCGCCACGAATATCGCCGTAAAGATGAGCGCCACTAACAGGAAGGCCAACGTAACGCCCTTGGCGATCGCCCAACGTTCCTTGCGCTTCAGCTCAATGGGATCGGACTTAGGCGGAGGCGTCTCGCCAAACTCGTCGAACCTGCGGCGGCTGCGCGGGCGATAGATCGCGTTGTGCATCCCCTCCACGTTCATGTTGGCGATCACGCGACCGTCGTCGATCCACTCAGCCTTTTTCTTGCGCTTGCGGCACATGGCTTACTCTTCGGTCTTTGCGGCTTCCGTCTGCTCCTCGTCGGCCTCCTCGGGAGGCGGATCCTGATTGTACAGATGGCAGGCTACGCTGTGTCCCGGCTCGTACTCCTTGAAGATGGGAGCCACCTTGGAGCAGATCTCCATGCACTTGCTGCAGCGCGTGCGGAACTTGCAGCCCGAAGGCGGATTGGCGGGAGAGGGAATGTCGCCCTCCAGAATGATACGCTTCATCTTGTAGGACGGGTCGGGCATGGGCACGGCGCTGAGCAGCGCCTGCGTGTACGGATGCATGGGGTTGTCAAAGATCTTGTCCTTGTCGCCCATTTCGACCATGGAACCCAAATACATGACGCCGATCGTCTTGGAGATATGCTCGACCACCGACAGATCGTGCGAGATGAACAGGTAGGTATAACCAAACTGCTTCTGCAGATCCATCATCAGGTTGATGATCTGTGCCTGAATGGACACGTCCAACGCGCTGACAGGCTCGTCGCAGATGATGAGCTGGGGGTTGAGCGCCACGGCGCGGGCAATGCAGATCCTCTGTCGCTGACCACCCGAAAACTCGTGCGGATAGCGATAGAAGTATTGGGGCTGCAGGCCGCAGTCACGCATGACCTTGGTGATGTACGCCTTGTACTGGGAACGGGGCACGATATTGTGCTCCTTGACGGCTTCTCCGATGATCTCGCCTACAGGCATACGCGGCGACAGGCTGGAGTAGGGATCTTGGAAGATCATCTGCATCTGCGGACGCATCTTGCGCAGCGCGTCCTTGCGGACGGTCGCAAGATCGATCCCGTTGAACAGAACCGTGCCCGCCGTCACATCGTGCAGACGCAGGATGGTGCGGCCGACCGTGGTCTTGCCGCAGCCGGATTCGCCCACCAGACCCATGGTCGTTCCGCGTTCGATGCTGAACGAAACGTCGTCCACGGCCTTGTTGAAGATCTTGGCCTTGTGGAATACGCCGCCGTTGACGGGATAGTACTTCTTTAGATGCTTGACGACAAGGATGTTGTCCTTCTTCGGCTGTTCCATAGCTTACTCCTTTCCCTCGTCCGCAAGCGAGCCGTAGATCTCCCTGTTGGGATCGTCCGCGTACAGATAGCAGGACGCAAAATGCGTCGGGGAGAATTGGATCATCGGTGGATACTCACCGCTGCAGTTTTCGGTGCATTTCTCGCAGCGGTTCATGAAGTAGCAGTGATTGGGCATGTTGATCGGGTTCGGCACCTGACCGGGGATGCTGTACAGACGATCGACCTTCTTGTTGACGCTGGGTTTGCTGCGCATCAGACCGACCGTGTAGGGATGCTTGGGATGGAAGAAGATCTCCTCCACCGTGCCCTTCTCCACGATGCGGCCTGCGTACATGACCACAACGTACTCCGCCATCTCCGCAATAACGCCAAGGTCGTGGGTGATCAGCATGATGCTGCCGTTGATCTTGTGCTTGACGTCGCGCAAAAGGTCGAGGATCTGCGCCTGAATGGTCACGTCCAACGCCGTGGTCGGCTCATCCGCAATGATGAGGCGGGGGT
The DNA here is from genome assembly GCA_964490325.1 of uncultured Oscillospiraceae bacterium. Classification (GTDB taxonomy): domain Bacteria; phylum Bacillota; class Clostridia; order Christensenellales; family CAG-138; genus DAOPJM01. Next base: position 29,430 of record CAZBBX010000004.1, on the reverse strand, counting down.
TGCAGGAGAGTGCCATGGCGATCATGACACGCTGCCGCATACCGCCCGAAAGCTCGTGCGGATAGCTGCCATAGACCTTGTCGCCCATGGCGATGCCCACCAGCTGCAGCATCTCCAAGGAACGTGCCTTGGCGGATTCCGGCGTGGAGCCTTCGACGTGCAGCAGGACGACTTCGTCCATCTGATCGCCGATGGTGAACACGGGGTTTAAGCTGGTCATTGGCTCTTGGAAGATCATAGCGATCTCGCGGCCGCGAATGTGCAGCATCTGATCGCGGGGCATCTTGGCAATGTTGTAGCACTTGCCGTTGTCCGCTGCGTAGCGGATCTCGCCCTGTACGATCTGACCCTGCGGCGATTGCACTAACTGCATCAACGAAAGACTGGTCACGGACTTGCCGCAGCCCGATTCGCCCACGACGCCGACGACCGTGCCCTTGGGTACGTTGAAGCTGACGCCGTTGACCGCCTTGACCGTGCCAAGGTCTGTATAGAAGAAGGTGTGCAGATCGTCGAACTCGACAACATTGTTGTCGTCGTGCATCTTGGTGAGATATTCGGCTTCCGACACGTTCTTGCGGTTCATGCGGCGCTCGTAGGTGCGCATGATCTTTGCATTCTCGTGGTCGATCTTCCGCTCCTCCCGAAGCGTCAGATACGCAACGTCGTCGACGCCCTTGATCTGGTTTTTCTTGAGCTTCCGCTCTTTAGTCGTGTTCTTTTCCATGGCGCTACCTCTTCATTCGCGGGTCAAATGCATCGCGCAAACCGTCGCCTACAAAGCTGAAGCCCAGTACGGTCATAACGATCAGAATGCCTGCGGGCATCCACATATTCGGGTAGTTGGACAAGATCTCCTGCCCCTTGGACGGATCTGCCAAGGAGATCATGGAGCCCCAAGCCGCACGCGGGAAGGGAACGCCAAGGCTCAGGTAGGACAGCGTGGATTCGTACAGGATGACGCCGCCCAAGCCAAGCGTTGCGCTGACGATCAGCTGCGGCATGACGTTGGGGATCAAGTGCTTGGAGATCTTCTTGCGGGCGGGTATGCCCGTCGTCTCCGCCGCCATCATGTATTCCTGCTCGCGCAGCATCAGGATCTGACCACGCACCAGTCGTGCCGTGCCTGCCCAACCCATGAGGGTCAAGAAGCCCATCATGTAATAGATGCGGTGCTCGGGCGGAATGGCCTCAATGGACGCGATGGTCGCGGACAGGATGAGCAGGATGGGCAGCGTCGGCAAGCAGAAGAAGATGTCGACGATACGCATGATGACCTGATCGACCCAACCGCCAAAGTACCCTGCAATGCCGCCCAGTATGACGCCAATGAACATCTCCAAAAAGATGACTAAGAAGGAGATGATGAGCGAAATACGGCCGCCGTACATCAGACGCACAAAGACGTCGAAGCCGTTGGTGTCGGTTCCCAGCCAATGCTCGGCGGAAGGCGGCGCCTTATAGATGACGGTCGAGGTGGACTGGTCATAGTAATCGTAGACCCTGCCGTCGGGCGCCTTGAAGTTGTAGATGGTGATCATGTCCGACGCACGCTCGATCTTGAAGGATTCCGTCTCCCCGTAGCCCCAAGTCATGTCGACGATGATGGGTCCTACAAATGAGAACAGGAAGATAAAGATGATGATGCACAGACCAACTACCGACAGCTTGCTGCGGAAGAAGCGCTTGGCGACCATGCGTCCGGGCGACATGACCTGAAAGTTCTCGTCGTTCGTAAGCTCGATGCCCGATACGTCTGTATAGGCGGCGGCGCCGCTTTTGACAGTCTTGTTGACAGCGTTCTTTGGATCTGTCTTCTTGTCTTTTTTGATCGACACAGTATTCCGCCTCCTTTACTTCAGTTTCACACGCGGATCGACGACCATGTACATGAAGTCGGAAATGATCATGCCAAGGACGGTCAGTACCGCAAGGAACATGTTATAGCCCATGATGAACGGAATATCGCCTTGCTGCGTTGCTCGCAAGGCCATATAGCCAATGCCCGGTATGGCAAACACGGTCTCGGTGATCATTGCGCCGCCGAACAGGCTGGGAAGCGTGCCGGAAAGCGTTGTGACCAACGGGATGAAGGTGTTACGGAAAGCGTGCTTATAGACGACGGTATGCTCGCTTAAGCCCTTGGCACGTGCCGTACGGATATAGTCGGCGTTCATAACCTCCAGCATATTGGTACGGGTGTAACGCATCAGGCCGCCAATGCTCAACAGCGTCAGTACCGTGATGGGCAGCACGCAGTGCCAAGCCTTGTCAAGGAAGATGGCAAAGCCGTCGCCGGCCCCAAACACACGCGTGGCCGTCGTAAGACCCTGCAGCGGGAACCAACCCAATTTTATACAGAAGATGTTCATTAGCAACGCGGCTAAGAAGAATGACGGTAAGGCCGTGCCCGCCATGGCCAATACCGAGACTGTATAGTCGTAGCCGCTGTATTGCTTTACTGCCGCTTTTATACCAAGCGGTATGGATATGACGATCTCAAAGATCAGGGATATCAAAGCCAAGATGAAAGATATCCACATGTTTTCGCTGATGACCGTGGTCACGGGCTTGCCATACAGGAAGGAGTAGCCCAAGTCTCCCGTGAACACGCCGGCCAGCCATTTACCGTATCCTTTGATGATACCAAAGAAGGATTTGTCGGCCAAGCCATATAATTCTTTCAGACGATTAACATCGTCCCTTGTCATCGAACCGTTTGATAAAGCGGCGGCTGTCTGGTTATCGATGTAGTCGGCAGGCATCAGCATACTGAGCGCGTAGATCAACAGGGATACGCCCAGTAGGATGATAACAGCCAGCAACAGCCTTGTACGGATATACTTCCACATGCGCTATTACTCCCAACCCTCGTTATAGTATTAGCGGACGCAAGACTCGGCTGCGATCGCCGAGCCTTGCGTCTTTGATGCTACATGTTTTGTGATTGAATGTGGCGCATCGGCTGATTAGCCAATGAGCTCGATGTTCCAGATGTAAGCCATCGGGCTCTGGAACGGGGTCACATCATCACCGCTGAACATGGTGTCGGCATTGATGACTTCCTTGTCGTACACATACATGTTCTTTCTCTGATAGGTCGGGATCTCTGTTGCCAGAGAGGTGGACAGTTCAAGAGCCTCGGCGTAAATGACCTTGCGCTCTTCAACATCCAGCGTGGAACGACCGGCGACGATCAAGCTGTTGAGCTCGGTCAGAACTGCCTTCTGCTCGTCGCTGCCATTCTGATACAGCCAGTACAGACCCTTCGCGGAGGGAGAGGTGGACTGGTTGACGGCGGGATCGGAGTACCAAACCTGGAACATATCCGGATCCTGACCGCCGTTGCCCCAAGCTGCCGTCCAGATCTGGATGCCGGACTCGTAGGCGGTGCTCAGCTTGTTGAGCAAGCTGGTGTCGGTCTCGATGTTGATCGTTACGCCGATGCTCGCAAGAACCTTCTGCATATCCAGGAACACGGAGCCTGCGGGATGGTCGGAAGCGTCGCTGGGCAGGGTCGCCTTGATGACGACGGGCTGGCCGGCCTTCTCGGGATAGTAGCTATACTCGGCAGGATAGTACATTACGTTCGCTGCCTCGTCATAGGTGTAGCCGGCTGCCAGGAACAGAGCCTTGGAGGTCTCGCCGGTCGCATCGTACGGATACAGGTTCTCGGGGTTCTCGGGGTATGCCCACTGGATCTTGGTCATGGTGCGGTAGTTGACAGTTGCCAGCTCGCCGTAGTAGTTCTCGATGGTCAGCTCGACGTTGCAGGCATGTGCAATGGCCTGACGGACCTGCCACTCAGGGATCGCCTGGGCGTTGATGCCAATGTAGCCGTAGCCGTCGTTGTCGACCAGGGTGTAGGCCAACTTGGCATAGTCGCCTTCGCCTGCGGTGATGTCGTTGATGATCGCCGTGCTCGCGGAAGGATCTGCAAAGTCAACGGTGTCAGTCAGCAGAGCATCCAGCTCGGAGCCGGAGTTGACTTCCTGATAACGGATGTACTTGATCTTCGGGGAACCGAGAACGAAGCTGTCGTTCGCCTCAAAGTAAACGACGTTGTCCTTGTACTCGACGAAGGTCAGGGGGCCTGCGCCCATGGGGGCGTTGTTCTTGTCCTTCAGGCACTGGATGAAGTCCGCATTGTTCAGCGCTACGCCAAACTCGTTGACTTCGCCCGTGAAGGCTTCGGTGTAGTAAGCGCAGGGGCAAACCGCAACGCCCAGCTTGAAGATGGCGGTCGGGTCGACGCCGTTGCAGACGACCTGGATGAACTCGCGCTCAACGCCGTCCTCGCAGACTTCGGTGCCGTAGGTGATACCGCTGATGCTGGCGACGCCGCCTTCGACGCTGCCCTCATTGGCGATGTACAGATCACGGCAGTAATCCTCAACACGCAGATCGCCCGCAGCTTCGCGGTTGATGCCGTTGTCGGTGATGTCATAGCCGTAGGCGCCCAGAATGTTCTTCCAGTAATCGGCAGCGGTCAGGCTGTCGGTACCCAGGGTGTAGGTGTTGCCCAAAGCATCGGTGAAGACGCCGGCTTCATAGGCGCCGAAGCCCCACATTGCCATGCCGTAGGCGACCTTCAGGAAATCATCGGCCGCGACGTCAGCATAGGTCAGGTCTGCCGCAAAGTAGCCCTGTACATAGTTGTCAGCGCCGTACTTTGTGTTGACATAATCCACGATCTCCTGCGCGAACTTCTCGCCGGCCTGATCGAAGTATGCCCAGAATGCAGTCTGCTGCTCGACGGTCGCACCGTCGGCGGCGCCCATGACCATGGTGCCGTCTTCAGCAGTGCTGATGCCGGCTGCGATAATCGCATCGGCAACGGCCAGAGCGTCAGCGCTGGTCTGCAGACGATACTCGCTGAGACCCTGTACATTCATGGTGTAGAAGGTGCTGGAGCCGTCGTACAGAGGATCGCACAGCGTGTAGATGGTGAACAGGACGTCCTTGACGGTCATTGCGCTGCCATCGGAGAAGGTCAGTCCGTTCTTGAGCATGAACTTGTAGGTCGAGGTCTGCGCATCGCCCTCACCGTTTACTTCCTGGGTGTAGGAATACGCATAGCAGGGATACTCTACGCCGGCAAGCGGTGCGCCCGTCTTGTCGTAGTAGAGCAGACCAAGCTGGGTCTGACCTTCGATCTCGGTGTCGTATGCGGACGTCGCAAAGAAGGGGCTGAACTTGCCGTCCAGCGTGCCAACGCTCAGAACCAACGGGTTGGTGGCGTTAGCGCCCGTTCTCTCGGTGACGGTCGCGTCATAACGATCTGCGGGAACGTCGGGCAGGATCACAACGGGAGCGTCGGTCTCTTCCGGCGTGTCCGTTCCATCCGTCTTCGGTGCATCGGTCGGTGTAGTTACATCGGTGCCGGTGCCGCCGCCACAGCCGATCACGGCCAGCAACATCATTGCGCAAATCAGCAATGCGACAATTTTTGCGATGTTGTTCTTCATTGATAATACCTCCATCTTTTTTTTTTAAAACCAACAGCTTATCCCGCCGTCGGGTTTAAACGTATTGTGTTTTTGCGTCTTCGTCTGCCGCTTATTCCGCAGCGGGCAGGGTGAAGATCGCCAGCGTGAGAGACTGCGGCCTGCGTACTTCGACCGTGAGATCCTCGGCCGTGCAGCCCGTGAAGGTGCAGCCGGAGGAACTGCCGAACAGGTCGCCCAAGGTATACTTGGCCTTGCCGTCGTCGCCGTTGCCGCTATTAATGCTCAGTCCCTTGAAGTGGACGTTCTCGAAGGTGACATTCTTGCCTTCGGCTGCCAACAGGCCGCCCGTTACGGCGATGCCGCTGTTGACGCTCAGCTTGATGGACGCGTTTTCGATGGTCAGGTCACGGATCGTGGCGCCGTCCATCAGCGCGGTCAGGCCGATGAGCTTTTGCGTGTCGCTGTCCAGCTTCTTGCTGGACACGGAGATGGTCAGATTCTTGAGCGTATGTCCGTTGCCCTCGATGCGTCCGGAGAAGCTCTCGCTGACGGTGAAGGCTACACCGCTGAGGTCGATATCGTTCTCGATGAGGTAGCCGTCGATGGGATTGCCCATCAGATCCTCGGAATACAAGCCGACCTTGCCGCCAATCTTCAGATCGTTCACGCTGCGCACACGGATGAAGTTGCCCTGCGTATACTTGATGTAGACCACGCGCTCGGCAGTATTGACGAGGTAATCGTCGATGGCCTGCTCGATGAGCTGATCCTTGGCCGCGTTGATCTCGGCGATGGCCGCTTCGTCATCGGTCAAAAGCTGATAACCCAGCTTATTGAGAAATGCCCAGCTCATGTCGCGGGTCTCGTCCTCCAGCTCCTCCTCGGTGGGGGGAACGTACTCGTATGCCGCCAAGTAATCGGGGAACATCTCGGTAAGGGTCGCGTACAGCGCCGCCTCGGTCGGGTTGGGATCGACGTGGATGTACTGGCCGAAGTCGTAAGGGATCGTGCAGGCTTCATCGGCATAGTAGCCGTTGAAGGTCATGCCCTCGGGCTTTATCATGGACAAAACACTGGAGGAAAGCTCCTGAATGGGAGATTCGGAAGTGATGTTTTTGCTGAACAGGATATCGCCTGTGTCGGCATTGATGTAATCGACCTTGCCGCGGGGCAGCCAGCGCGCATAGAGGGTCATGTCCTCCTGCACACGGTCGGTGTTGAAGTCCCAGCGATCCTCGGCAAGGAAGGTGTAATCCTCCACGCTGCCCTCGATGGGCTCGGCCTTGGCGGTGTACCAACCCGCCAAAACGTAACCGTCGCGCTTGGGCTCGATCAGCATGCCGTCGGAGCCGGAAGGCTTGTACACATAGGAGTTTGTAAGATAATAGGTCGTGCGCACTTCGCGTGCGTTGATGATGCCGCCCAACGCGTCGTAGGTCACGCAGCAGTCATAGCCCCACGCACCGGGATCGACAGCCTCGCCAATTTTGGAGCAGGCGGACGAAAAGGCGCATAAAACTGCCAGCAACAGTACGATCACAAGCTGAAAAGCCTTTTTCCTCATCATATCCAATCCTTTCGAAACGACTCCTTTGCCGCGGACGGCATATAGAAAACTCCGATTCTATAGTTTATATTACATCATATCCGATTTGATGTCAACAGCAAAATCGCCGCAGGCGCTTATGCATTGACTTTTCGAAAACAAGTCCCGATTCGGGAAATGCTAATAAAATAGGCACTTTTAGCCACTGTATAATCATGGTTTTTATCAAATATTTATACAGTTTTTACAGTCCCCGTTTCCCCTAATCGGCGCCTGTTCCCCTGTTTCCTGCATAATTATAGTCGGTTACGGACTAAATAACAAGTAGCTGTACGAATATAGGAAATAATCTATTATCCTGCGCATAACTTTTCGGAGGGTCTTTGCCGCCCCTTGCCAAGGCTTTTCTCCACATATTGCCAAAGTCCCCTGCGCATACTACCGCCATGAATGACGAACGAACGAGCGCGCTGCGCTTTGACGAACCCTATCATCTCTTTGAGCTTCTGGAAACGGAGACGGGCGAACCGCGCTTTTTCGGCGGTTGGCAGGAGCAGCGCAAGCCAAAACAAGCGGAGGATACGCGCATCTCCACGGAGCTTAGCGAGAATGTCGCACGCCTCAAGCGGGAGTTTTCCGCCGAGATCAACACCGACCTCAACCTGCGCGAGGTGACGGCGGGAGGCCGCACGCCCCTTGTGCTCGTCTTCATGAACGGCATGGCGGACGAGGATCAAATCGACGACTTCATCCTAAAACCCGTCCTAAAGCCTGTCCTCCCTCCTGTGCCCGAACGAGGCAAGGCCGACTTCTTCCTAAAGCGCATCTTTGCCATGCAGGAGGCGGCTCTGACCAAGGACTGGAGCGAGCTGAAGACCGCCGTACTGGAGGGACGCAGCGCCGTGCTTATCCAAGGTGACGATGAGGCCGTCCTGATGGACACCCGCGGCTTTGCCTGCCGCAGCATCGGCGAGACGCGCAACGAAGCCACCGTCATCGGCCCCAACGAGGCCTTCACGGAGAACATCCGCACCTGCGTGACGCAGCTGAGGCGCATCATTAAGACGGAGGATTTCATCTGCGAATTTCGCGATGCAGGCGCGGGGAACCGCGTGCGCATCGCGCTGTGCTATCGGGAGCGCGTCTGCAACCCGCGTTTGATCGCGGAGCTGCGCCGCCGCCTTGCCGCCATCGACACCGAGATGATCCTTGCGGGCGGTACCATCGAGCAGCTCATCGAGGAGCATCCGCTCTCCCCCGTGCCGCAGGTGCTCTCCACCGAACGCCCCGACCGTGCCGCCGCCGCCATCCTCTCCGGCAAGCTTGCCCTGCTGGTGGAGGGCAGTCCGCAGGCGCTCGTGCTCCCCGTGACCGTGGGGACGCTGTTGAGCGCCGCCGAGGATGTGTACCATCGCCGTCCCGTCGGCGCCATCATCCGCTTTGTGCGCGCCTTTGGCGTGCTGGTATCGGTGCTTGCTCCCGCGTACTTTCTCGCTCTTACGATGCACCACCCCGGGCTGCTGTCCGCGCAGGTCATCCATACCGTTGTTTCCTCCCGTGCGCTGGTGTTCCTGCCGCTGTGGCTGGAGCTTATCTTCCTATTGTTAGTTTTTCAGCTCGTTCGGGAGGCGGGGCTGCGCGTTCCCAGTGTGGCGGGACAGACCGTCAGCATCATCGGCGGGCTGATCTTGGGACAGGCTGCCGTGGCGGCAAACGTCGTGTCCACCATGTCGCTGATTATCGTGGCTTTGACGGGTCTTGGCAACTACGCCGTGCCCGATTACAGCCTGCAGCTCTCGGTCGCCTATTACCGCATCGCGCTCTGCGTCTTTGCCGCGCTCGGCGGGCTGCTTGGGCTGTCTGTCGCCCTTCTTCTGACGCTGTGCCTGCTTGCGTCCCTCAAGTCCTTCGGCGTGCCCTTTCTCTCCCCCGCCGCCCCCTATACTCTCTCCAAGCGCGGACTTTCGCTGCGGCGCTCCGTGCGCAACCGTCTGCGTCCGCCCGATTACCTTAATCCGCGTCGGGAAGGAGGGGTACGGTGAATCTGCGCTTGGGTCGATTCGGCATGCAGGAGGCCGCCGCCGCCGCGGGGCTGTGCCTGTTTTCCAACGCCGTGTTTTCGGTGGACGGCTCCCTGTACGCTAAGGGCAACGTGCAGTGGATCGTCCTGCCCTTGGCCATCCTGCTGCTGCTGCTGTTTTGGGACGCCGCCCTGTTCTTCATCGAACGGCACGGCTTTTCGGAGGACGATATGCCCTCCCTTTCGCTGCGCATCGTGATGCTCACCGCCGCGCTGTATCTCATCGGCGGCACGGCGGAGACGCTCTCTCCCTTTTTGGACGCGCTGAAGACCTATGTCTTCTCCGACACGGCGCGCAGCGTGACGGCGCTGTATCTGCTGCCCTGCCTGCTGCTGCCCGCTTGGCTGGGGATGGAGGCCGTGGGACGCTCGTCCCGCCTAATCGTCTTTCTTTTTGTACCCGTGACCCTGCTCGTACTGGCGCTGGGTACGCCAAGCTACCACGTGAGCGCTCTGTACCCCCTGTTTGGCGCGGGGCTTACGGGGATGGCGCGGCAGCTGATCGGTACGCTTTTTCGCTGCCTGCCCGCTCTTGTCGCCCTGCTTGCCGTAGGGCGCGGAACGCAAAGCCCCGCTGCTTTGAAGAAGGCGGGACGAGCCGCCCTGTGGATCGGCGGCGGCCTTGCCGTACTGTCACTGCTTGCCGTCGGCCTTGCCTACGACTATCGGACGCTCGGCAGGCTGACCCTTCCCGTTTACGAGCTGACCATGGCGCCGCGCCCAAGCTATGGTCTTCTCCGCACCGATCGGCTGTCGCTGTTTATTTGGCTCACGGGAGCTGCCTGCGGCGCTTCCTTTTTGACCTATGCCGCGTCACTGCTGTGGTGCCGCTGCTTTGGCCTGCAAGATATTCGCCCCGCCGCCGTGCTGCTCTCCTGCGGCGCAACGGTCTTGGCCGTCGCCATATGAGAAAGCTTGGCCGCGTTCTTACGGCGCTCATGGCGCTGATGCTGCTTCTGTCCGGCGCCTGCATCCGATCGGTCTCGGTGGACGACCGCTGCTTTGTGCTGGATGTCGGCATGGAGTACGGGGACGTGCTGCCCTATCGCTACCTGTTCCTGTGCAGCCTGCCCGCGGCGGGCAGCAGCGAGGAGGAAGGCTCCACCATCCTATTTCAAGCGGAGGCGCACGATATCTATGAGGCGATCGATGCCGTTTCCGCGGGGCTGAACAATCGGCTGGACTTCTCCCGCTGCTCGCTGATCGTCTTCTCGCGCAAGGCGGCGAAGGCGGGTGAGATCCCAAAGCTGATGGATTTTGACTATACGGGGCTGCGCTTGAGCGGCAATCTGCGCGTCCTCATCGGGGAGGATCCGCTCACGGCGCTGTTTGAGGGCTTGGATTCCGCCTTCGATCCCACCCAGACCAAGGTGAAGAGCAACACCGTCCTGTACGCCGAGGACAGCGGGTATATCGTGGACACCAGCCTGTCGCTGCTGCTGGAGGCCATGGACAGCAAGACGCAGGACGAGGTGGTCGCCTACCTTGCCGCCACGGAGGAGCCGCTGACGCGGGAGGATCTGACGGGCGGGGAAAGCTATCCCTATCTGGGCGGCTCCCTGTTGGCCGAGAGTGACCGCGACAGCACGCTCATGGGCTGCGCCGTGTTTGCGGGCGGCCGCATGGTCGGTCTGCTTGATGGGCAAAACACGCTGCTCGTTCGTCTGATGCGGGGGGATCTTTCCCGCGGCAGGCTGCGCTTTACAACGGAGAACGGCTCGGACGCGGTGCTGTCCGTCAAGCAAGCAAAAAAGCCCCTCATTCAATTTTCGGGCACAGGCTTTGCGGCGACCCTGTACCTTACGGCGCGCTTGGAAACGCCTGCAGCGGGGCTGTCCAAGGAGGAGGCGAGTCAGATGGCCAAGCAGCTCCTTGCCGCCAAGCTGACACGCCTGTTTTTGGCGCTGCAGGCCGTGGGCGCGGACAGCTTTGGCCTTGGGAAGCACTACCTTTTGCGCTACTCCGACACCGAGGCTTGGGAGGCGCTGGACTTTGCGGCGGTCTATCGGTGCTTGACGGCCACGTTTATAGTTGAATTGGATTGGACGGAGGGCTGAGATGACGGGTCTGTTGCTTATCGGCGGCGCGGGGGTCGTGTACGGCTGCTTGTATCTGTTCCATTGCCTCAAGGCGCGGCGCTTCGGCGCTGCAGTCGGCACGGCGCTGTTGATCGCCCTGACCGCCTGCCTCTATTGGCGCGCCCTGTAGGAAGCGCCGTTATTTGCTCCACGGGAAAGAGGCGGGGATGTCCCGCCTCTTTGGGGTGATAAAGTCGATTGTTTGTATGGGTGATCGCTTACTGCTGTCCGAACAGGTTCTCGTTGCCCAGCATGCCCTCGCCGGGGGTCTCGGGGGCGTCGCCGTTGCCTGTTGAGCCATCGCCGCCGCTCCAGCCTGCGCTGCCGGTGATCACATCACGAAAGTCAAGGGAGAAGATCGCGAGCTTTGGTGTTTTGTACTGCTTCATGTTCCTGTCCTCCTCAGTCGACCGCGACGGAAGCCGTCTGTGCCAGCACATTGGTGATGCTGTTGTATTTCGTCCCGCTGCGCAGGGTGATCTGACTCGTTTTGATATAGCCCGAGAACACAATGTTCACGTCCTGATAGTTCGTCATTTGCGTGAGTATCAGGGCAAAGGTCATGCTGTCGGCATCCGCTTCAAGAATGCGCATGCCTGTTGCGTAGTAGGCGGTGTACAGAATATCCTTGAGCGCCGTGCCGGTTTCCGCTGCATCCATCTCCGCCGTCCAAGTGATGATCGGCAGGGTGTACGAGTTGAGCGCTTTGCTCGTATCGGCGTCATAGTTCGTCTTGGAACGAGCAAGGTAGCCGATCTCTAAGGTGTCGCCCGGCACCAGCGCCGCCTGCAGATCGCTCACATCGACCTCGAAAGCAAAGCGGAACTTGGATCCATCGGTATAGGCCTGCGCGCCAAGCAGCTGGGGCTTGGTCGGTAAGGGAAGGATGTTATAGGTAAGACCGTTTGTGACCGGCTCTGTCCAAGTGGTCTCGCCGTTGGGCGCCCACTCGGTTGCGTACTCCGGACTGTAGTAAATGGTAAAGCCCGAAGCGCAGTTGTAGAACATGCCTTGCCCTACCGTTGTTGGCGGCGCACCCATAAAGACTGCACTTGTAAAAGCAGTACAGTCTTTGACTGCATTTTGACCGATCGACGTCACGGTGCTCGGGATCGTTATCCTTGCGAGACTACTGCAGCTTGTAAATGCCGTAGCCTCGATTGTAGTCACGCCGCTCGGAATAACGACGGTCACAAGCTTGTTTTTACTTGAGAAAGTCGAACTACCGATGATCGTAACGGGAAGAGAGCACATGATTGATGGGATTGCTAGATCTACTGCTTGGCCAGTATATCGCGTTATTCTAACATGGTCATCATAGACGCCAAGGTTAAAATCTCCTCTGCCGCTGGTTCGCCGGGTATAGCCATGCCAACAGCTGCGGGAAGCAGAGCCGTGAGCAAAAGTAGGATCAGCAGAAAACTGATTGTCCGTTTCATAGAAGTATACCTCCTAATGAGCCTTTCTGTGAAGTTATATAAAACCAAGTATTGTGCCTGAAATCTAAAGATGCATAGCTTTTATTGGTCGAACGCAGCCGTGAGGCGCTTTCGACAAACAAGAAAACGTGCGTTGCTGTTCACATGTTTTTTGGGGAATCCTTGCATACTTGCAGTTGACAGACCGTTCCTGCCCGCGCAAGTCCTCTGCGAATTTCCATCCCTCCTCTTAAACGCCTATGCTTGGATATTTATTCGGCATATTTCTACAGAATCCTATCACGCCTTACAAGATATTGCAAGACATATTTTGCCATTCGTCCATACCAATATTACATGATTTAATATTATAACTATATATATTTTTTGGACTGCCAATTTTCCTCCTTCGCGCAGTCTCCGCAGGGTGAAGAAGCGGAATATATACCACGTTTTCTACCCATATTGTGTCTTGCGGCGGCGGCGATCCTTGCTCTTGACGTCCCCATACGATGGCGGGGAGTCGGGCGCTTTACTTGGTGCAAGCCTTATTTATCCTTAAATTGATGCGTGCAGGAAAAGAAAAGCGCGCATTGATACGTTTTATACATGGAGGAATAAATATAAGCATAGAGAGCGGAATTCTATGCGCTTGCGAAAAGGCGCAAAAAAGCAGCGCCGTCTGACAGGCGGCGCCGCTGAAACGATAGGAAGCTTTGCTGCGGGGGCTGCTTTACAGTACGCTGACGAGCAGCAGCACCACGCCGATCACCAAAATGGCGATCCCCACGATCAGCGTCTTGACGGCTGTGCCGCGCTTGGTGCAGTCCTCCTCCAAGTAGAGCTTGTCGGGGTGCTTTGCGTCAAAGCGCACCGTGACCTTTTGCCCCTCGTGGTAGCCAAGCGTACCGTTGACCGCCGCCGCCTGATGGGCGTAGACCGTTCCGTCCCGCTCGATCTGTACCACTGGCACCTTGATCTTTGTCTTGTTGCGGCTCAGCTCCAGCACATGTCCCACTACGCCCTTGTACTGCGGCAGCTTGAAGATGGCGTTTGCCCTTAACAGCAGCAGCGCGCCCAGCGCCGCCACAAGGACGCCCAGACCCATGATGACCAATCCGAATTCCATATTCTGCCTCCTGTGCAGTTGTCGGATCCTTCGTCAAGCGGGGGGCTTATTTCAGCACGGCCGTTTGGCGCTGTTCCCCTATATCCGCAGCAGCTCGCGGGCTGCCTGCTCCACATGCTCGCTTGTAAGGCCGAAGCGCTGCTGCAGGTAGTCCTGCGGCCCCACCTCGCCGTACTCGTCCTCCACCGCCACATAGCCAACGACCGTGCCGCGCTCCAAGGCCAGCGCCTCCAAGACCGCGCTGTACAGGCCGCCGATGCGGTTGTGATTCTCCGCGACCAACACGCGTCCCGTTTTGTTGGCATAGGCGCGCACCAGCTCGGCGTCCAAGGGCTTGATGGTGAACAGATCCACCACCGCCGCCTCGATCCCGTCCTCATGCAGCCTATTTGCCGCCTGCAGCGCCTCATGCACCATGATGCCGCAGCAGAAGATGACCAGATCCTTGCCCTCCCTAAGCGGAATGCCCTTACCGATCTCAAAATGCGAACCGTCCGCATAGACCTTGGCGTTGAACTTGCGCCCCACGCGGATGTACTTGACGCCCTTTCGGTCCTTGGCCTGCCATAAAAGGTCAATGAGCATGTTGGCGTCCGTACAGTCCATGACCGTGGCCGTGGGAATGGTGCGATAGAGCGCCACATCCTCAAAGGGCATGTGCGTGCCGCCGTTGAACGCCGCCGTCACGCCGGGATCGGTACCGATGACGGTGATGTCGTTGCCTGCATAGCCCGCGCTCAAAAACACCTGATCGAACACGCGGCGGGATGCGAACGGGCCGAAGGTGTGCGCAAAGGGCTTGAAGCCCTCCGCCGCCAAGCCGCAGGCCACGCCGATCATGTTTGCCTCGGAGATGCCGCAGTTGAAGCCACGGTCGGGATGCTCCGCAATGAACGTACTGAGCTTGATGCAGCTTGACAGATCCGCGTCCAGATAGACCACGGCGGGATCCGCCGCGCACATGGCGGGGATGGTGTCGCCAAGGATCTTGGTAAAGGGACGGGTCTCCATCTCTCCGTTATAGACAATCTCCATGCTGCGCCCCCTCCTCTGCGCCGTCCAGACGCGCCTTGAGCCGATCCTGATACTTGAGCCAAGTCTCGCGGGGCAGCGTCATGCCGTGATTGGCCGCCGCCTGCTCCACCTCGGGGATGCCTGCGCCCTTCACCGTGTCCAGCACGATGGCGTAGGGCTTATCGCCGCCCTGCTTGGTGCGCTCCAGCGCCGCATCGATGGCTTCCACCTCGTCGCCCTTGATGCGCACGGCGTCGAAGCCGAACGCCCTAAAGCGCTCCGACAGCTCCGCCGTGGGCAGGATGTCCTTTGTGAAGCCGTCCAGCTGCTTCTTGTTCTCGTCGATGAGCCAAACCAAGTTGGACAGCTTCTTTGCCACGGCAAACTGCGCCGCCTCCCAGACCTGTCCCTCGTTGGTCTCGCCGTCGCCGACGATCAAAAAGATGCGGTCGTCATAGCCCTTGAGCCGATCGCCCAACGCCATGCCGCAGGCCAAGGACGTTCCCTGCCCAAGGGAACCCGTGGTCATGTCGATGCCCGGCGTCTTGCTGCGGTCGCAGTGGCTGGGCAGCTTGGTGCCCGGCTGATTGAGAGTCTTGAGCCATTCGTAAGGGAAGTAACCCTTGAGCGCCAGCACCGCGTACACCGCGGGGCCTGCGTGTCCCTTGGAGCAGACCAGCTTGTCGCGGTCGGGGCGGGTCGGATCCTTGGGATCGATCCGCATCTGACTGCCGTAGAGCACCGCCAGCGCGTCGCACACGCTCATGGAGCCGCCAACATGACCAAAGCCCCGCGCCGCAAACGCCTCCAGCGCCCCGATGCGGATCCTAAGAGCAAACTGCTCCAGTTCGTGCTTTCTCTTTTTGTCCATTTTCACGCCCCCTTCATGCCTGTATACCGTATGAAAAGTAGCCGTGGGATCGGCAAAGCGATCCGACGGCAGTCCTACTAAAACCAAGGTCTTTCTCGGACTTTAGATGCGCGCTACGCCGCTCCTGCGCGCAGCCTCTGCCACGGCTGCCGCCACGGTCTTGCCCACGCGGGGATCGAACGCGGCGGGGATGATGTAGTCGGCGTTCAGCTCTTCCTCGCTGATGAGCCCCGCCAACGCGTGCGCCGCCGCGATCTTCATTTCGTCGTTGATGTCGCTTGCGCGCACGTCGAACGCGCCGCGGAAGATGCCGGGGAACGCCAAGACGTTGTTGATCTGATTGGGGAAGTCACTGCGGCCTGTCGCCACGACAGCCGCGCCTGCCGCCTTCGCCTCGTCGGGGAAGATCTCGGGCGTGGGGTTGGCGCAGGCAAAGAGGATGGCGTCCTTGTTCATGCTGCGCACCATGTCCGCCGTGACCATCTTGGGCGCCGAAACGCCGATGAACACGTCCGCCCCCGCGATGACGTCCTTGAGAGAACCCGACAGCTTCTGCGGGTTGGTCACACGGGACATTTCCTCCTTGATGGGATTCATGTGCTCCCTGCGTCCCTCGTAGATGGCGCCGCTGCGGTCGCAAAGGGTGATGTCGGGGAAGCCGTTGGACAGCAGCAGCCGCGTGATGGCGATAGCCGCCGCACCCGCGCCGTTGACGACGATGCGCACGTTCTCCTTCTTCTTGCCCACCACCTTCAAGGCGTTTGTCAGCCCCGCAAGCGTGATGACCGCCGTGCCGTGCTGATCGTCGTGGAAGATGGGAATGTCGCACTTTTCCTTGAGCTTGCGCTCGATCTCAAAGCAGCGGGGCGCAGCGATGTCCTCAAGGTTCACGCCGCCGAAGCTGCCCGAAATGAGGTAGATGGTGTTGACGATCTCGTCCACATCCTTGGACTTGATGCACAGCGGGAAAGCGTCCACGCCGCCGAAGGACTTGAACAGGACGCACTTGCCCTCCATGACGGGCATACCCGCCTCGGGGCCGATGTCGCCCAGACCCAGCACCGCCGTACCGTCCGTGACGACCAGGCAGAGGTTCCAGCGCCTCGTCAGCTCGTAGGACTTATCGACGTCCTTTTGGATCTCCAGACAGGGCTGCGCCACACCGGGGGTGTATGCCAGCGACAGATCCTCCTTGTTCTTGACGGGCACCGTGGCGACCACCTCGATCTTGCCCTTCCATTCGCCATGCAGGCGAAGCGATTCCTTTGCGTAATCCATGCTTGTCTCCTTATTCGTTTCAGTTGAAAACTATTCTGTCACGCAGGGCAGCGTTGATCCGCCGTAGGGCATGACCAGTACGCTTGCCGCTGCGCCGAGACGGTCAAAGGCCTCGTCCAAGGCCGCCTGCACCGTGGGCTGCGGCTCCAAAAACAGGCTCTTGACAAAGTCGGGCGCCAGCTCGCTGACCAAAATGACGCTTGCGTGCTGCAGCACCAACGCGATCGCCGCCGCCTTGTGTCCGCCTAAGACGAACTCGCGGTGGATGCGTTCGATCAAGGCTGCGGGGCTGTCCGCCTCCGTCATCCACGCCTCAAAGTGCTTTTCGCCCAAGCCCTCGCGACAGGAGCCGACTAAAATGATGATCCCGCCGTCCCTGACCGCGTGCTTGGCGTTGTCCAGCGCCTTCTGCGTTTGATAGAGGTTCAGATCCTTCGGTGCGCCGCCTTGGGAAACGATCACAACGTCTGCCCGCGCCTTCAGCTCCTTGCGATAGAGCGTATCCAAATACGCACAGCCTGCGCGGTGCGCCATTGTCACCTCGCCTGCCGAAGCATACACGATTTCCTTGTGCTCGTCAAGCACGACGTTGACGATGTAATCCACGCCCACCAGCGCGGCCGCTTCCTCGATGTCCTCGCGCACGGGGTTGCCCTTGATGCGTCCCGCCACCGCCGCCGCGTCCGTCATCCTGCGATGGTTCTGCTGAATGGCCTCCCTTGTGGACACGCCCGGCATGAGCGCCTTGGCGCCGCCGCTGTAGCCCGCAAAGTAGTGGTACTCGATGTTGCCCAAGAGGATGCGTACCTCCGCCTCCGCCACGCGGCGGTCGATCTCTACCCGTGTGCCGCGGGAGGTCGTTCCAAAGTCCACGCAGTCGTCGGGATCGGAGTCCACGCAGCGGATGCTGTTGAACACCGACTCGCCGACCAGCCTTTTTTGTTCCGCAATGGTCTGCCTTCGGTGACTGCCCAAGCCGAAAACCACAGTGACATCCTCGTCCCGAACGCCGCCTGCGTGCAGCTCCTCCAAGAGGGGCGGCAGCAGCTTATAGCTTGGAAGCGGACGGGTCAGGTCGCTTGTGACGATCACAACGCGCTGCCCCGCCTTGACCCGCTCACGCAGGCGCTCGGCGCCGATGGGCGCACTTAGGGCGCGCCGTACCTCCGCCTCACCCGTAAGCCCGTGCTTGACGGGGTTTGGCGTCAGAACGCCCATCAGGTTTTGATCGGGTACGGTGAAGCGCTGCTCCCCCGTTCCAAAGCCTACCGCAAGCTCCATATCCGTTCAGCTCCTTTGCTCGATCGTTGAACCATGGCGCAGCGCCTTGACCACGGGCAGCTCCTCCCCCGTCAGGAAGCGGATGAGTGCGCCGCCGCCTGTGCAGATGTAGCCGATGCGCTCGCTCAGGCCGTACTGCTCCGTGGCGGTGATGCTGTCGCCGCCGCCAATGACCGTGTACGCCGCAGTGTCGCCCAACGCCTCCCACACAAGCCGCGTTCCCTCCGCGCTCGGTTCGGACTCGAACACGCCCATGGGACCGTTGACGAACACGGTCTTGGCCGCCCTGATGATGGCGGCATAGCGCTTGGCGCTCTTTGTTCCGATATCGGTGGCCGCCGCGTCGGAGGGCATTGCGTCCGCCTCGCCCTCAACGCGCTTGCCGTCCCGCACATAGGCAAGATCATTGGATAGCTCGATCCTGCTCCCATACTTTGCAAGCAGGGGCTTGGCACTGTCGATGAAGCTTGAGTAGCCGCTCTTTTCGATGAAGTCCAAGCTCGCCCTGCCGATGCTGCGACCCGCCGCCGCAAGCAGGATGTTGTTGACCAAGCCGCCCGCCAGCACGCGATCCGCCGTACCGTTGTTCAAAACGGTCTCCATCATCATAAATGCGTCCGCGATCTTGGCGCCGCCCAGCACGAACACGCAGGGACGGGCAGGGCTTTCCATCAGCTCGGACACGACGCAGTATTCCTTTTCAAACAGCCGTCCCATCGCCGAGGGCAGCAGCTGCTCAAAGCCGCACAGGGAGGGCTGGTCGCGGTGTGCCGCCGCAAACGCGTCGCAGACGTACAGCTGTGCCAAGGGCGCCAGCTTTTCGACCACCTGCGTCTTGGCCTGCTGCTCGTGCGTGAGCTGCAGCTTGGTCTCAAAGAGCGTCTGCTCCTCCGCCATGAAGCGCACATTGTCCAATAGGAGGATCTCCCCGTCGCCAAGCGATCGGATCTTTTCCCGCGCCGCGGGGCCGCACACATCGTCGATAAAAGCGACGGGCTTGCCCATAAGCTCGCTGAGCACCTTGGCGTGCGGTGCGGTGGTGTAGTAATTTTTGTACTCGATGTCGCTGCCCTGATGCGCCAAAAGCACCACGCGCGCGCCGCGCTCACTCAGTTCGCGTATCGTCGGCACGCAGGCGCGGATGCGGTTGATGCTCTTGAGCTTTCCCGCTGCACGATCCACGGGCTGGTTGATGTCGACACGGCAGAGCACGACCCTGCCCGCCACGTCAAGCTCGTCCAAGGTGCGGATGCCAAAGCGCATACGCCTACCTCTGCGCCTTGAACGCGCCGATATGCAGATAGCGGTTGGTGGCGGCAGTGGCCTCCTCGCGGGTATCCTGCATGTGCATCGCCGCACGGATGCCGTCCATCGTCTCGGGGATGGTCACGCTCTCCTGCGGGATGTTGATGGCAAACATGATGTCGTTGCCGCTCTCGACGATGCTGTCCGACCACAGGCCGATCTCGTACATGTCGCCGCGGGGGTTGCCCAGATCACGGGCATACTTGAACAGCGATGCGTTGCCGAGAAAGCCCTCATCGATGGACACGACACGGATGCGCGGATGCTTTTCAAACTCCCGAAGCGCCATGTCGCTTGTGATCTTTTGCTTGCCTGTTGCCACCACAGTGATGATATGGCCGTGAGTGACGGGGGTATGCACAAGGATGCCGGTCGCCTGCACATGGGGCATGATGGTCATCAGATCCACCGCCTGATGGCTGGGCGCCTTGTCGATCTGCAGCGCGTTGGTGAGGCCGCGATGGTAGTCGCCCGGATCCGCCACGCGGCGGATGATGGTGATGGCGACCTTTTCAATGCCGTAGGCGCGATCCAAGCAGTCCACCGCACGGATAAGACCCGTGGTGTTGCAGCTGGTGAGCTTGAGATAGTCCTTGTCCAAGCCCTTTTCGTAGTTGGCATAGCCATGGAAGAACACGTCCGCAACGGAGTTCTTCTCGCCGCCTTGGAAGATGGCCTTGACGCCCTTTTGCAGGTACAGCTCCTTGTTCTTTGCACCCACGCCGCCCGGCGAGGAATCCAGCATGATATCGACCTTGTCCAGCAGCTCGTCAAAGCTGCCCGCCACGGGGATGTCCAGCGCGTCGAACTTGGACTTGTCCGCCCCCGCCACCAGATACAGCGCGTAAGGCATGCCCTTCTCCCGAAGCGCACGGATCGCCAGCGTCGGCGCCAGATCCGCCACGCCCACCAACTCCATGTCGCCCTGCAGCGCAACGCCGTCTGCCAAGCGCTGCCCGATCGTACCGTAGCCCGCCACGCCGACTCGGATCTTCCTGTTCATAGAAAACCTCCTGCTATTTGATACCTTTTTGTCATCTGTGGATGATTGTTGGGTATCTTTTTGTAATTTACTGTTTTGATTGTAGCACAATGGGCAACTGTGTGCAATATATTTGTGAAAATTCCTTTTGCCTTTATGATCTGATTGGGATATTTTTAGAATCTGATCCATATTTTTTGCGGAAGCTGTAGCTTTTTTTAGGCGACTGTGCTATGATGTTCGTAATAATCGGAGGGAATCGGCATGAGATTAGATCGCCTGAACGCAATGGAGCAATACGTCATTGAGCATGGTACGGCTTCGCTGGAGGAGTTGGCTACGGTCTTTCACATCTCCACGAACACGGTGCGCCGCGACCTGATCGATCTGATCGAACGGGGCACCATCACCAAGGTCTACGGGGGCGTCACCGCCAATGGCAGCGTCAAGCCCGAGCCCTTTGCAGCCCGTGCCGAACGCCTTGCGCACGAAAAGCAGCTCATCGGCCGCCTCACCGCCGACTTGGTGGAGGACGGCATGAGCATCTTCTTGGATTCCGGCTCCACCACCGCCTGCCTGCTCCCCTACCTTGCCGACAAACAAAACGTGACCGTCATCACCCACAGCCTGACCGCGCTGTACGAGGCCGCCAAGTATCCCTCGCTGCGCGTGATCGCGCTGGGCGGGCTGTACAACGGCTCCACCGCCTCCTTTGTGGGCGCAAGCACGCTGGAAGCACTCTCGCACATGGCCATCGACCTTGTGTGCATCGCCGCAACAGGCGTCTCCTTGGAGGGCGGCCTGTCCAACACGACCTTCTTCGAGGTGGAGGTCAAGCGCGCCGTCACCCGCCGCTCCGAGCGTGTGGTGCTGATGGCGGATCACAGTAAATTCGACCACAACGCGCTCCTCAGCTTTTGCCGCTTTGAGGATCTCTACGCCGTGGCGACCGACCGCAAGCCCGATGCGCGCTACCAAAACGTGATCGAGCAGAACGGCATTCGCCTGCTCTGTCCCTGAGCCATGCAAGCGTCTCCGCCGCATCTGCCCTACACCGTCGACGAGACGGGTCTGTCCCGTGAGAGCTTTTCTTCCTATATAAAACATCTGTATCTTCCCATCGATTTTTCCTGTTCCTTATGTGAACGCTACCGCCCCGTGGACGCCTTGGGTCTGTGCGAGGAATGCAGAACGCGTCTGCGCGTCTGTCCCGTCACTCCGCCTTATGCGCCCTTGGACGGCGCAGCATCCGCGTTTGCCTACGAGGGCTCCGTGAGCCACTGTATCCTCCGCTGGAAAAGCAACAGTCACAGCGCCGCTGCCCGCTTCTTTGTACAGTTCATGCACCCGCCCAAGGCTTGGCAGGTGGACGTGGTCGTTCCCGTTCCGCTGCACCCCGCCGACCTAAGAAAGCGCGGCTTCAACCAAAGCGAGCAGCTTGCCGAGCTGCTGTGTAAGGCCGAGGGGCTGCCGATGTGCCGTGCGCTGCTGCAAAAAACGCGCAGAACGGCTCCGCAAAAGGGGCTAAACGCCGAGGAGCGCCGCGTCAATCTGCAGGGCGCCTTTACCGCCGCGCCGCTTTGCCAAGGCCTGAGGATCCTGCTGGTGGACGATGTGATCACCACAGGGGCGACCGCCTGCGCATGCGCCGCCGCCCTGAAGAAAGCGGGAGCGGAGCGTGTGTTCCTGCTGACCGCCGCCGCCGTCCTGCCAAAGTAGAATTATTAGGCGTTCTCTTTTCTCCGCCTTCGGCGCGGGAGCCACCGATGCAGCGGCAAGCAAGCATTCGGCCGCTCTTTCCCGTCCTGCGCCGCCTGTGCCGTCAAGCTTTACAAATTCCAAACTTTTTTGACGCATTCCTTTATTACGATACAAGTATGGGATCGTATTTGCACTTCTATCTTTGCGGGAGGGTCAAGATGAAAAGACTGCCTTTCTCCAACGCCATCCTACTTTTCAGCATTCTTTGCCTTGCTTGCTGTACACCGCAAGCGGAGGATCCATCGTCCGTGATCGAGACTGTGGCGTCGGACGCCGTGGTGGCAAGCGCCTTTGACAGCAGCACGGCCGATACGCAGAAAGCGACCCCGTTGCCTACAGACGCCCCTGCCCCGACCATCGCTGTGAACAATGCCGATCCAAACAGCCTGCCGCCCTATCTGCAGGGGGGAACCTATTGGGCGAGGGAGACGGAGCCTTGGAGCAACCACTTTGTTGTTCCCGCTGCAGGTGACTGCTATGCTGTCATGAACGGACAGGTCTATCACATGGAGTTTTCACAAGACGCTGCAAGCGTTTGCTTTTGCATCTCGTTTCGCGCCACCTACGACGGGGATGTCCTCTTGTCGGTGCCTGCCCTTTCGGCAGCGTACAGCTATACCGAGGACAGCTGCCGACTCTGCTTCACCGAGGACGTCTTTGGCGTCTTTGGCGGTGCGCTGCCCACGTATACCTTTCTGCGCGGAGAGATGCCGTCTACGGTGCCGCAAAGTGAGCCGCTGTCCGATTACTACTGTCATCCCGCCCTGCAATTGGATACCGACTGGTTTTGGCGCAGTGACGACAACAGCTATGATCTTCGCCTGCAAGTCGATGCGCAGGGGCGCTGCAGTATCAGGCAGCGGCATTGGCTCGATCAAGGGTCTGCCGAGATGACCTATGCGGTGCTGTGGAATTTTGGCGGCAGTGACGTTCTGTTGGCAACGACCACGCGGGAAAACGGCGTGACCCAATACCTGCCCTATCTGTATGGGCAGATGCAGTCTGCACACTATGGCGTCTGGAACGCGACCGCTGCCTCTGCGCTGCTTGTGACCAAGGTCCCCGGTGATGCCCCCTTCACCGTTGGAGAGAGTCTTGCCTTCTCTCGCTCTTATGTGGATCGAGAGCTGTATCTGGGGCTGCCGTTGGAGTATGCAGAGCTGTACTGCCTGAAAAACGGCCTGCAGTTTCGAGACTATTTTGGCGATTCAAACAGTCACTACTTTGGTGTGTACGTCATCTATGGAGCCGATACCATTACGCTGCTGCACAACGAGTACGATTACTCCACGCCTCTTTGGGGCTTTTCCTATGTGGATGCGTACGCAAGCTATGACCGTGCAACGGGCAAGCTGCTGTTTTATGAGGGCTGCTTCCCCTTGGATACCCAACTTGCAGGCAGCTATCAGGCAAGCGACGATTCCTGCTTCTATGCGTACTGCGGATATGACGGACTGTGTGCTTCCGAGGAGGGTCAGGTATACTTTATGGATACCTGCTGCTTTGTCGTTTGGAAAGATTACGGTGGCTATCATAGCTGCGACTGCTTTTATCAGCTGTACGATCCGTTGGCGGCGGAATAGCCGAAATTTTGTTCTGCGCCGCGCCAAGCATCTGCCAAGGACTTCAAATGCGGTTTGACGTTGGAAAAGCAGCGTGCTATACTGAAATATAGTATATTGGGAAGTATGGGGTACGCTTGATGACGCGCATTTTTTGCTTAGGTTCGCTCAATCTCGATCACGTTTATACGGTGCCGCGCTTCGTCCGTGCGGGCGAGACGCTGTCCGCCTCCGCCCTGACCGTACACTGCGGCGGCAAGGGGCTGAACCAGTCCGTAGCCGCTGCAAGAGCGGGCGCTGCGGTGCTGCATGCGGGAGCCGTCGGTAAGGACGGTGAACCGCTGCTTCAACTTTTGCAGGACAGCGGTGTGGACACCCACCTCATCCGCGTACTGGACGCTCCCACGGGTCACGCCGTCATTCAGCTCACGCCCAAGGGCGAGAACGCCATCGTCATCTTGGGCGGTGCAAACCAACTGCTGCCAACAGAGCTGTCGGAGGCGCTGCTTGCCGAGGCGCGGGAGGGCGACATCCTGCTGCTGCAAAACGAGTGCAGCGGCCTTGCCGAGCTGCTGCCCGCCGCGTATGCAAAAAAGCTGCGCGTGTTCCTAAACCCCGCGCCCATGAGTGAAAGCGTCCGCTCCCTGCCCCTGGACGGGCTGAGCTGCCTTACCGTCAACGAATCCGAGGCGGAGGCGCTTGCGCCCGGCGGTCTGGACGCCCTCTGCCGCGCCTATCCCCATGCCGCCATCCTCTTTACGCAGGGCAGTCACGGCGCCTACTGGCGCTGCGGGGACGAGGAGATCTTCCAAAGTGCTTTCCGTGTGGAAGCGACCGACACGACAGGCGCAGGCGACACCTTCATCGGCTGCTTTGCAGCGGGGCTTGCCGCTGAGCTGTCCCCCGCCGAAGCCATGCGCCGCGCCGCTGCCGCCGCAGCCATCGCCGTGACAAGACCCGGGGCTGCAAACGCCATTCCCACCATCGACGAAGTCAACAAGTTTCTAAACGGCGTGGGCTGAAACGCCAACCGTTGGATCTTGAGCCAAGCTGACTCCTGCCGAGGCTCTGCGCCGCTGCCATCGTTACGCCGCCGCAGCCGTTAAGCCGCGCCGCTGCCGCCGCAGCCATCGCCGTGACAAGACCCGGGGCTGCAAACGCCATTCCCACCATCGACGAAGTCAACAAGTTTCTAAACGGCGTGGGCTGAAGCGCCGACCATTAGGCTTTGAGCTACGCCGTCCCCGCCGAAGCCATGCGCCGCGCCGTTGCCGAAGCCGCCATTCCCACCATCGACGAAGTCACCAAGTTTTTAAATGGCGTGGGCTGAAACGCCGACCGTTTCCTATCAGCGCAAGTCTTGCATTCGGGCTTTTGTGTGCGCGGCAAAACCCTGTACGGCGTTGCCTGTATTCCGCTGTTTGGACGCTCCGCTAAACCGGTGCGTATTGTAAAATATCGGGAAAGCCTTGTATGACCTTTGGTTTCGATTGACAGTCTTTGCGAAGTAAGGTATAATAATTTATTGTATTTTGCGCAAGGCGGCGAGACTACGGGCTTGACGCGGCGCCTTGCAGTTTGCCTTCAACCCGTAGGTTTGGGGCTAAGGAGGGATCGATGTTGAAAAAATGGATCGCTGCGCTTTTGGCGCTGCTGCTTCTCGTTCCGCTCGCACCCACCGCATTTGCCGATGATACCGAAGCGGACGACACCCTGCCCGACAGCTTTCGTCATGCCTATACGCATCAGGGCTTCAGCTTTGACACGAGCTATTCGGACTATTTTGCAAGCGTCCTGTTGTTCAACCCCGAAAGCGAGGACGTCTTATTTGAGAAAAACTCCGAGGTCGCCTTTGCCTGCGGCGGCGGCGTCTCCATGCTGATGAGCGTGCAGGTGGCCCTGCAATACCTAAACCCCTTTCAGACGGTCAGCGTGACGGAGGAGACTCTTTCCGGCACGTTCACAAAGTCCATCGGCCTCACGGTCGGACAAACGCCGCGTGTGGTGGAGCTGATCGCGGCCATGTTCTTGTGCGAGGCGCAGGACGCGGCGGCGGTGCTGTCAGACGCCGTTGTGACCAAGGCGGGCGGACAATCCATGAGCGGGGACAAGCTGATCCTCATGACCGCCCTGATGAACGAGGAGGCCGAACGCCTCAAGATGACCGGCACAGAGTATCGCAACGCGCTGGGCAGCTACGTCTCGGGGCAGGTCACGACCGCCTCCGACACGGTACGCCTTCTGTACGCGCTGTATAAGAACGCGGACTATGGCGCGCTGATCGGCAACACCGACTATCTGATCGGCTGCTTGGAGCAGGGGAGCTTTGACTATGTGCAGGATGCAAACGATCCGCGCAACCGTGTCTCGCCCGCCTATGACCGCAACATCAGCGGTTATGCCTTCCACAGCGAGGGCAAGCTGTGCGCGATGGCTTTGAGCAAGCAGGTCGTTTGGAAGACCTCCGGCGACAGCGGCATCAACGGCAAGCTGTTCCTCATCGCCGTATCCACCGAGGGCGCTTGTGTGAACGAGGCGCTCAAGCTGCTGACGCAGGGCGAGGACAACTTCGCCATCATCTACTATCGCCGCCTGTTCCAATACCTGATGCAGGGCAAGAGCTGTCCGTACTGCAACGGCACCTACAGCGAGCACACCGACGGCTGCACCATCCCCGCCCTCGATATTGGCCTGACCGACGCGGGGCGGCTGTACAGCGTGGACACCACCATGTTCTCCCTGCTCACCGAACTGTACGCGAACAACAATTTTAACAAGTTTTCCATTGAATACGTGACGGGCAGTCTGACCGCCACCCCCGCCGACCGTCTCGCCTTGGGCGACGCGGTCATCGACGTGACCGTCAACTACAACGGCGCGCCGTTTTTGACCGAGACCATGTACGCCACCAAGCTGAAGACCGCCGCGGACGGGGACGAGCTGGTGTATAATCCCACCTCCGAAACGACGAATACGAGCGGCGTCAAGTGGCAGGTCATCCTGATCTTTGGTCTGGCCGTGCCGATCATACTGGCTGCCGTCATCATCACACTGGTCGTTCGCAAACGAATGAAAATGCTATAGGGAAGGGTAAATCATGAACGTAAACGACATTCTGCGCATCTTTCGCAAATGGATCCTGCTCATCATCCTGCTGCCGCTGGTAGCTTTGATGGCCAGCGCCTTCTACAACTACCAGATCGCCACGGTGGAGTACACCTCCTACGCGGACATTCTGGTCTTTCATCAGCAGAACGACGAAACCTTGACGGGCGGCGATCTGACCACCAGCGAGGAGGTCATCAACGACTTTATCTACATCGCCGGCACCTCGCCCATTCGTTTGGAGGCCGCCAACCGCATGAACGTGACCGTTGGCGCGTTGAACGCCTGCCAGATCACCGTCACCAAGCAGACCGACACCCGCGTCGTGCGCATCCAGGTCGTTTCCTCCCAGCCCGAATTTGCGGAAAAGGCGGTGCAGGCCATCACGACGGTCTCGGTCGAGTACGCCAAGGAGTACCTGCAGACCGAGAACATCCGCACCATCGAGCCTGCCTGCGCCGGCTACCGCTCGGGGCCGAACTCGCTGCGCAACACCTTGCTTGGCGGTGTGATGGGTCTGGCTGCCGCCATTGCCATTGCGCTGCTTGTGGAGATGCTCAACACCACCATCCGCACGGCGGAGGACGTGGAGAAGCTGCTGCAGCTTCCTGTGTTGGCTAAGATCCCGCGCTTCGACAAGTAGGAGGAGACACAAAATGGCAAACATCGTCGATAAGTATTACCAGACCCGTTCCAGTGTGCGCGAAGCCGTCAAGACCCTGCGCACCAACGTTTTGTTCTCGCGGCTGGACACGCCTCTGAAGACCATCGTCATCACCAGCCCCACCGCCAGTGAGGGCAAGACCTCCATCACCTGCTTTTTGGGCATTGCCTTTGCCGAAACAGGCAAGCGCGTGCTGCTGGTCGAAACGGACTGCCGCCGCCCCATGCTCGCCAACCTGTTCCGTCAGCATCCCCCGCTCGGCTCGCTGCAGGTCATCTACGGCGAAGCCACCGTCATGGAGGCCGCCGTCGAGACGCGGCAAAAGCGACTGTACCTGATGGACTGCGGCGGTAAGATCACCAACCCCGTCGAATTTGTCAACTCCCGCCGCTTTGCCGCCTTTGTGGAGGAGGCGCGGAAGTGCTTTGACATCATCCTGTTCGATACGCCGCCGCTCGGCGCCTTCATTGAAGCGGCTCTGCTGGCCTCGCAGTGCGACGGCACCATCCTTGTGATACAGCCCGGCCGCGTGCAGGCCACGCTGATGCAGCAGGTGGTCGAGCAGCTCAAGAAGGCCAACGCCAACATCCTTGGCGTTGTGATGAACCGCGTCAACGAGGCCGAGGCGGGGCATTACTACTACTATTACAGCCGCTACTCCGACAAGGACAAGAAAAAGGAGCAGAAGGAGCAGCAGCAGGAGCAGGAGCAGCTTGAGCAGAAGCCGCGCAAGCGCAGGAAGGGCGAACCCGCTCCCGCGGCGGAAGAGGACGCGCAGGCGTGATCGACCGTCATTCGCATCTGCTGTACGGCGTGGACGACGGGGCGCAGGATCTTGACGCTTCGCTTGCCATGCTGCGCGCTGCGGCGAAAGGCGGGGTGACGCAGATCGTTGCAACGCCCCACTATCGCGGACGCTGGCGGGATCGCGCCGCCGCTAAGGCCGCCTATGAGACGCTGCTGCCGCAGGCTGCGGAATTGGGCGTCACGCTGCACTTTGGCTGTGAGTTCAACATCCATGAGCTGGAGCAGGAGGAGATCAAGAACTACCGAAACGAATTCTGCGCGGAGGACGGCGTACTGCTTTTGGAGCTTTCCTCCCGTTCCCTTGTGTACGACACCGAGCCGCTGATCGCCGACCTGCAGCGGGCGGGCATGGAGATCCTGCTGGCGCATCCCGAACGCGTCTTGGAGATCCAGCAGAGCCGCGCCGTTGCGGAGCGCTACAAGGAGCTGGACTGCGCCTTTGTGCTTTCACTGGACGCCTTGGGGTTTCCGCCGCTCTCCGGCGTACATCGCTGCGCCAAGCGCCTGCTGCAAAAGGGGCTGTATGAGCACATCGCCAGCGATGCGCACTGCGTGGAGGACTACGAAAAGAGCTTTGCTCTGTGTAAAAAGTACGGTCTGAGCCTGCACTGACCCGTTAATCCATGAGAAATTGGAAGAATGAAGCCGCTCCGAAATCGGGGCGGCTTTCAATTTATCAAAATCAGGCGCCGTCGGATCGCTTCGCCGATCCGACAACGCGAAAAGCAAAGGAACAACCATAAGCGACCGTCGGATCGCTCCGTCGATCCGACAACGGAACAAGCAAAGGAACAGCCATCCAATCCATCAAAACCGGCGACATGCGCGGCGGTTTTGATACCTTGCTTGCCCTTTTGGGTCTCCAAAAGGGTAAGAGAAAGCCCTGCCGCAGCAGTCTCGTCAAAAAACATCGTTTTTTGGCGAAGCCGTCTTTGACGGCTAATACCGGCGACATGCGCGGCGGTTTTGATACCTTGCTTGTCGCTTTGGGTCTCCAAAGGGGCAAGAGAAGCCCTGCCGCAGCAGACTCGTCAAAAAGCGTGCGCTTTTTGGCGAAGCCGTCTTTGACGGCTAATACCGGCGACATGCGCGGCGGTTT
>CAZBBX010000003.1:0-118733 GCA_964490325.1 uncultured Oscillospiraceae bacterium | reverse complement strand
GCCGTAGCTCATGGCCATTAGCCCCAGATCCTTCTTCTTGGTGCGCTTGCCCGCTGCCGCGAACTTTGCGATCGGTCCGGTCGGGGTAGCCTTGGAAGCCTGTCCGCCCGTGTTGGAGTACACCTCGGTGTCCACGACCAGCACGTTGACGTCCTCGTCCATGGCAAGGACATGATCCAGTCCGCCGTAGCCGATGTCATACGCCCAGCCATCGCCGCCGAAGATCCAGATGGACTGCTTAGTCAGCAGATCCGCGTTCTCGATGACCTCATACGCGAGCTTGCAGGCGCCGCAAGTGCACTTCTTGCCGTTTGCCAGCCAGTCCTTTTCCCACTCGGTGCCCGTCAGATCGACGTCTACGCCGTCCTTGCAGGCCGCCAGCAGCTTTTCACCCGCTTCGCGGGAGCCCTGCGCATCGTGCATCTTCTCGAGCCATTCTGCGCCTGCGGCCTTGATGTCCGCTTGGCACCACTCGACGGCGATGAGCTTCTTGACGGTGTCGGCAAGCTTGGCGCGGCGCTGCTTGTTGCCAAGGTTCAGACCGTAGCCAAACTCTGCGTTGTCCTCGAACAGGGAGTTTGCCCATGCGGGGCCCTGACCCTTTTGATTCTTGGTATACGGGCAGGTCGGCGAGGAGCCGCCATAGATGGACGAGCAGCCCGTTGCATTGGCAACGACCATACGATCGCCGAACAGCTGGGTGATGAGCTTGACATACGGTGTTTCGCCGCAGCCTGCGCAGGCGCCTGAGAACTCAAAGAGGGGCTTAAGGAACTGGCTTCCCTTGACGGTCTTTCTGTTGACGTCAAGCTGCTTCTCCGGCAGCGCTTCTGCAAAGTCCCAGTTCTTTTGCTCATTCATTTGCTCGGCGGCGGGTGCCATCTTCAGTGCCTTGACCTTCGCGGGGCAAACATCGATGCAGTTACCGCAGCCCGTGCAGTCCAAGGGCGAGATCTGCATACGGAAGCTAAGTCCCGCAAGCTCCTTGCCGATGGCCTTCTTGGTGACGAAGCCCTCGGGCTTTGCCGCTTCCTCCTCCGCGTTGAGCAGAACGGGACGAATGGTCGCATGGGGGCAGGCCAAGGAGCACTGGTTGCACTGGATGCAGTTTTCGGGGATCCACTGCGGTACGTCAACGGCGATGCCGCGCTTCTCGTACTTTGTGGTGCCCGTGGGAACGGTGCCGTCGGGCGTCATCTTGGACACGGGCAGCTTGTCGCCTTCCTGCGCCAAAATGGGATGAATATACTCAAGGAAGTACGGATCATCCGTGACATGGATCACAGGCGCACCTTCGGTCGTAGTAGCCCAGCTTTCGGGATACTTGATCTCCTCGACATTGTTCATGCCTGCGTCGATGGCCGCATAGTTCTTTTGTACGACCTCGTCGCCCTTCTTGGAGTAGGATTTCTTGGCGGCAGCCTTCATGTAGTTCAGCGCATCCTCTGCGGGGATGACGTTGGCCAGCTTGAAGAAGGCGGCCTGCATGATGGTGTTGATGCGTCCGCCCATGCCGACCTCGCGAGCCAGCTTGATGGCGTTGATGTTGTAAAAACGCAGATGATTCTTGGCGATGGCGTTCTTGAGGGAAGCAGGCAGCTCCTTCTCCATCTCGTCAAGCGTCCAAGGTGAGTTGAGCAGGAACACGCCGCCCTCGCGGATGCCGTCCGCAACCGCATAACGCGTTACATAGGAAGGATTGTGGCAGGCTGCAAAGTCTGCACAGTCGATCAGGTAGGGCGACTGGATGGGCTTCTTGCCAAAGCGCAGATGCGACACGGTGAAGCCGCCGGACTTCTTGCTGTCGTAAGCAAAATAGCCCTGCGCGTACATGTCGGTATGGTCGCCGATGATCTTGATGCTGTTCTTGTTGGCGCCTACGGTGCCGTCGCTGCCAAGACCGAAGAACTTGCAGGCGATGGTGCCTTCAGGCGCGGCATTGATCTGCTCGCCCATGGGCAGGGAGGTGAAGGTCACGTCGTCAACGATGCCCACCGTGAAATGGTTCTTGGGCTCGTCCTTGTCCAGGTTGTCATAGATAGCCTTGACCATGGTGGGCGTGAACTCCTTGCTGCCCAAGCCGTAACGACCGCCAACCACGGTGATCCCATCGCGGCCAAGCTCCTTGAGCGCGGCGATCACATCGGTATACAGCGGCTCGCCCAAAGAGCCCGGCTCCTTGGTGCGATCCAAAACGGCCAGCTTCTTGCAGCTTGCGGGGATCGCCGCGACAAACTTATCCGCAGCGAACGGACGATACAGGCGAACCTTCAAAACGCCCAGCTTTTCGCCGTGCGCGTTGAGGTAGTTGATCGCTTCCTCTGCTACGTCTGCACCGCTGCCCATCAGCACGATGACCTTTTCGGCATCGGGTGCGCCGACGTAATCGAACAGATGGTACTTACGACCCGTCAGCTCGCCGACCTTGTCCATATAATCCTGCACAAGCGAGGGGATGGCGTCGTAATACTTGTTGGCAGCTTCGCGATTTTGGAAGTAGATGTCGGGGTTTTGCGCAGTGCCGCCAAGATGCGGATGCTCGGGGTTCATGGAGCGTGCGCGGAAGCGTGCGACCGCATCGCGATCCAAGAGCTTGTCCATGTCCGCATAATCGATCAGCTCGATCTTCTGGACCTCATGGGAGGTGCGGAAGCCGTCGAAGAAATGTACGAAGGGGACGGACGACTTGATGGCCGACAGATGCGTGACCAGCGCCAAGTCCATGACCTCCTGTACGGAAGCGCTTGCAAGCATGGCAAAGCCCGTCTGACGGCAGGCCATGACGTCGCTGTGATCGCCAAAGATGGACAGCGCATGCGCTGCCAAGGCGCGAGCCGAAACGTGAAATACGCCGGGCAGCAGTTCGCCGCTGATCTTGTACATGTTGGGGATCATCAGCAGCAGGCCCTGTGACGCGGTGAACGTGGTGGTCAGCGCACCCGCCTTCAAGGAACCGTGTACGGCGCCTGCCGCACCGCCCTCGCTCTGCATCTCGGCGATGTGGACCTTTTGTCCGAACAGATTGGTCCTGCCGTTTGCAGCCCAATCGTCCGCGACCTCCGCCATCGGCGAGGAAGGCGTGATGGGGTAGATGGCAGCAACGTCGCTGAACGCATATGCGACATGCGCGGCAGCGGTGTTGCCATCGATGGTCATGGTTTTTGCCATTGTTCTTGCCTCCTGATTTATTCGGGACATTACTGTCCAATTATGACGTTTCTAATTATAGCTGTAGCTTGCCGCCTTGTCAAACAAAAAGCCCCCTCAATGTTGAAAAGAATGCAAACAAAACCGCCGAACGCGGGGTTCGGCGGCTAAAAAATGAAAATATGTTCTAATCGTCCAATAGGCTCGGCTGCTCTGCAAAGCTCATGTCCAGCAGGCGGGAGTTCAGGCGGTTGTCGAACAGCTTGCTCATGGGTGCGCGGTCGTGGATGATGCGCACCGCCTGTGCAAACAGGGGCGCTGCCGAGATGATGCGGATCTTGGGTGAACGGCGCGCTGCGGGGCACTCCACCGTGTCCGTGGTGACAAGGAACTCGTAGGGGCTGTCCTCGATTCGCTTGATGCTGTCCTCGTTCATTGCATTGTGAGAAAGTGCCGCAAAGATGCGCTTGGCGCCATGCTCCTTGAGGCCGCGGGCAACATCTACAAGCGTGCCGCCTGTGATGGAAAAATCGTCCACTACCAAGCAGTTCTTGCCCTCGACGTCGCCGATGATGTTGAGGATCTTAGCGTCGTCTTTGTGGTTGTAACGGGTCTTGTCGCCGATGGCGACCGAGCACTCGAACTCGTTGGCGAACAGATGTGCGCGTTTGGCGCTGCCTGCATCGGGTGAAACGACAACGAAATCTTCGTCGATCATATTCAGACGGCGAAAATACTCACAGAGCAGCGGCTTGGCGGTAAGATGATCCACAGGCTTCTTGAAGAAGCCCTGCACCTGCGGCGAATGCAGATCCATGAAGATCACACGATCCACGCCGACCTCCTCGATGCAGTCCGCACACACGCGTGCGCGGATGGAAACGCGGGGCTCATCCTTCTTGTCGCCCTTGGCATAGGAAAAATACGGAATGATAGCCGTTACGGAGTTAGCGCTGGAGCGTTTGAAGGCGTCGATCCAAAACAAAAGCTCTGTAAACTCGTTGTTGGGTTCCGCACCGATGGGCTGCACGATGTATACGTCCTTGTCGCGAATGGACTCGTTGACGCGAACAAAGATGTTGCCTTCGGGGAACATGATGGTCTCTGCATCCCCAAGCTGCGTACCAAGATAGCTGCACATCCGCTGTGCAAACGGGCGTCCCGTGCGCCCCGCATAGATCTTAATGATGCCTGCGCCTGTATACATAATAACCTCACTTATCGTACTTCCACCCGCATTATAACACGCAAAAAGGCTTTGGGCAACCTATCTTGCAGAATTACGGATGTTCCCAAAAATATATTTCCCATTTTTCAAATGCTGTGCTGTTTTTGTGCTTACGCTGTGCTCTTTTCTTAAATGAAAGCAAAACGGATCCGCACATCCTTTCGTTCCTTCCTTCATAATAAGACAATGTATTTTTTTACCTGCTTTTATTGACGATAAATCAACATACTTGTATACTATATTTGAAAAATCGACGAGTGTCCGCTTAGCGTTTGCCGCTTTTCATGAGCGGCTTTTTAATGCGTTTTGTGCGCTTGCCGAAATAGGAGGAACAGAAGGAATATGAATAGATCCCGTATCCGCAAGCTTGTCGCCTTTGTTATGGCTTTGGGCTTGCTTGCAAGTCTTCTTCCGATGACCGCGCGCAGCGCTTCTGCCGCCGTTTCCTCGGGAGATTGCTCCGGGCAGGGTACATCCGTGAGCGCCAACTACGGCATTCGCGATGTTGTCTGCACAAAGCTGTCCGACCAAGCCACCGCATTCTATACGGGCAGCTACGCCTACAGCACCCTGTCAGGCTACAGCGGCAGTTCGTCCTCGACGACCTCAAGCACGCTGTATACGCAGCTTAAGTCCATGATGACCAGCACGCACACGAACACGACTTCGTATGCGGGCACAACGAGCTATTACGGCAATACCGACTGTGAGCAGGGCAATTCTTCCACGCTGACTACCTTCTACTCGGACACCTCGGTCAGCAGCACTTGGGACAGCGGCACAACCTACAACCGTGAGCATGTATGGCCGCAGTCCTTGGGCAGCTTTACCACCAGCAACGCGGGCAGCGATCTGCATCACCTGCGGCCAACCGTCGTTGCAGCCAACAGCGCACGCGGCAATTCGCCCTTCGGCGTGGTCAGCGGCGGTACCAGTACCTACTTCGGCAAGTATACTTCAAGTATGTTTGAGCCAAACGACAACGTGAAGGGCGATATTGCGCGCATCCTGCTGTACGTCTATGTGCGTTGGGGAGAGACCAACCTGACCGACGTCATCACCAGCACCACGCTGCTGTTGAGTTGGATGCAGTCTGATCCCGTTGACACTTGGGAGATGGGACGCAACGACGTTGTGCAGAACATCAACGGCAACCGCAACGTCTTTATCGACTATCCCGAATTAGCTTGGAAGCTGTTTGGACAGACCGTTCCCTCGGGCTATCAGACGCCCTCGAGTGGTTCCGGCTCCTCCTCCACCTCCACACCGACAGCAACGACGACCGCCGCGGCCTCTGCCACCGCTACCGCGACCGCCGCAAGCGGCAGCACCACCTACACGCTGGTCACCTCCACGGATGACCTTGTCGCAGGCGGCAAGTACCTCATCGTGGGCGTTCGCACGGCGGGTACCGTTTGGGTACTAAACACCACGCAGAACGGCAACAACAGAAGCGCTACCCAATTGACGGACTACAGCACAGCGGCAGCGACCATCACCGTGACCGACAGCACGGCGGAAGTTCTGACCTTGGGCGGCTCAAGCGGCGCATGGACCTTTGAAACGGGCAGCGCCGCAGGCAGCTATCTGGGCACGACCAGCAACACCTCATCCAACCTTATGACAACGCTCAGCAGCCTCACAAGCTACGGCTACTAGACGATTGCCTTCTCCGACAGCGCGGCTGTGATCACCAACACGGGCAAGACCAGCCGTAACATCGTTCGCTTGAACGACACCAGCGCGCTCTTCGCCTGCTACGCAAACGGACAGTCCCCTGTCTACCTGTATAAGCAGAATGCAGCCGCAGCCACGGATACCCCGACGCCCACACCGACGCCGACGCCCACGCCAACGGATACCCCCACGCCTACGGACACTCCGACGCCTACGGACACTCCGACGCCTACGCCGACGGATACGCCCACCCCGACGCCTACGGATACCCCCACCACGACCGCTACTCCCACGCCTGCGGGCGACGGCACCACCTACACGCTGGTCACCTCCGCGAATGACCTCGTCGCAGGCGGCAAGTACCTCATCGTGGGCGTTCGCACGGCGGGCACCGTTTGGGTGCTCAACACCACGCAGAGCAGCAACAACAGAGGCGCTGCCCAGCTGACGGATTACAGCACGGCGGCCGCGACCATCACCGTGTCCGACAGCACGGCGGAAGTTCTGACCTTGAGCGGCTCCACCGGCGCTTGGACCTTTGAAACGGGCAGCGCCGCAGGCAGCTATCTGGGTACGAACAGCAGCACCTCCTCCAACCGTATGGTGACGCTCAGTACCCTGACAAGCTATGGCTATTGGACGATCGCCTTCTCCGACAGCGCGGCGGTGATCACCAACACCGGCAAGACCAGCCGCAACATTGTTCGCTTGAACGGAACGAGCGCGCTCTTTGCTTGCTACAATAGCGGCGAATCGCCTGTCTACCTGTATAAGCAGAATGCAGCCGCAGCCACGGATACCCCGACGCCTACACCTACACCTACGCCTACACCGACGCCCTTGACCTACTACACCTTGACCGTTGAACAAACGGGCAGCGGCAGCGTGGTCATCAGTGATGGCGAGGACGTCTACATGAACGGTTCCTCCGTTGAAGAGGGCATTGAGCTGCTTGTCACCGCCACGGCGGCGGACGGCTACGAGCTCAAGGACATTACCGTAAACGGCGAGTCCGTCGAGAACGGCAGCTACTTCATCATGGATGGCGATACGATCGTTGTGGCATATTTCTCCGCCATCCCGACCCATACCCTGACCATTACCGCAACCGGCAGCGGCACGGTCACGGTCAACGATGGCAGCACCAACTATGCAAGCGGTTCTGCGGTGGAGGAAGGCGTTGAGCTGACCGTGACCGCCACCCCCGCAAGCAATTGGACGCTCACGTCCCTGACCGTCAACGGCACAAGTGTTGCAAGCGGTTACAGCTTCATCATTGATGCAGATACCACCGTGGAAGCGGTGTTCAGCTGCAGCCATAATTGGAGCGCATGGACAAGCAACAGCAACGGTACGCACAGCCGCACCTGCTCTGTCTGCAACGAGAAGGAAACTGCGGACTGCACGTACAACGATGTTGTGACAGTGCCCACCTGCACGGCACAGGGCTACACAACGCATACCTGCACCGTGTGCGGCTATGTCACGGTGGACAGCTATGTCGCTGCACTGGGTCACACTTGGGGCGCTTGGAGGAGCAACAACGATGGTACGCACAGCCGCACCTGCTCCGTCTGCAACGAGAAGGAGACTGCGGACTGCACGTACAACGATGTTGTGACGGCTCCCACCTGCACGGCACAGGGCTACACAACGCATACCTGCACGATCTGCGGCTATGTCACCGTGGATACCTACGTTGACGCCTTGGGTCATACTTGGGGCGCTTGGACAAGCAACAGCGATGGCACACACAGCCGCACCTGCTCCGTCTGCAACGAGAAGGAAACTGAGAACTGCTCTTACAGTGATGTTGTGACGGCTCCCACCTGCACGGCACAGGGCTACACAACGCATACCTGCACGGTCTGCGGCTATGTGAAGGTGGATACCTATGTCGCTGCACTTGGTCATACTTGGGGCGCATGGACGAGCAACAACGATGGTACGCATACCCGCACCTGCTCCGTCTGCAACGAGAAGGAAACAGAGAACTGCTCTTACAGTGATGTTGTGACGGCTCCAACCTGTACTGCGCAGGGATACACCACGCATACCTGCACGGTCTGCGGCTATGTCACCGTGGATACCTACGTTGACGCCTTGGGTCATACTTGGGGCGCTTGGATCAGCAACAATGACGGTACGCACAGCCGCACCTGCGCCGTTTGTAACGAGAAGGAAACTGCGGACTGCACGTACAACGATGTTGTGACAGCTCCCACCTGCACGGCACAGGGCTTCACCACGCATACCTGCACGGTCTGCGGCTATGTCACCGTGGACAGCTATGTTGCTGCGCTTGGTCATACTTGGGGCGCTTGGACGAGCAACAACGATGGTACGCACAGCCGCACCTGCTCCGTCTGCAACGAGAAGGAGACTGCGGACTGCACGTACAACGATGTTGTGACGGCTCCCACCTGCACGGCACAGGGCTACACCACGCATACCTGCACGGTCTGCGGCTATGTCACCGTGGACAGCTATGTTGCTGCGCTTGGTCATACTTGGGGCGCTTGGACGAGCAACAGCGATGGTACGCATACCCGTACCTGCTCTGTCTGCAACGAGAAGGAAACTGCGGACTGCACGTACAACGATGTTGTGACGGCTCCCACCTGCACGGCACAGGGCTACACCACGCATACCTGCACGGTCTGCGGCTATGTCACCGTGGATACCTACGTTGACGCCTTGGGTCATACTTGGGGCGCTTGGACGAGCAACGGCGATGACACCCACAGCCGCAGCTGCACCGTCTGCGGTGAGATCCAGAGCGGCGACTGCGACTATGTCCGCGACACGAGCCGCGATGTTGTACCGACCGCTGTCGACACCGGCATCGAGGCCTACACCTGCTCCGTGTGCGGCGCACACCATGACGTCATTCTGCCCGCAACGGGTTGGACGATCACCTTCGTGGCAAACGGCGAAACGGTCTTTACCTACAACGTGGCAAACGGCGAGACCCTGACCACCATCCCCACGGTGCCCGCTAAGAGCGCAGATTACTATGCCTACTGGGATATCGACCTGACGGATGTGGCCATCACCGAGGACTACACCGTGACCGCAGGCTATCGCCTCTGGGGCGACGCTAACGGCGATGGGCTGGTCACCTCGTCGGATGTAGCGCTGATCCAGGGCTATGTGCTGGGCAACAGTGCAGCCGTGATCGATGCGATCGGCCTGATCGTAGCCGACGTCAATTGCACCGGCAATGTCAACAGTGCAGACGCGTCGCTTGTGCAGATGTTCATCTTGGGCGGAGCCACCATTCCCGCTCCCGTCTGATCCTTCCTAACGAAAACGCAGCCCCGCTCCTTGAATAGGAGCGGGGCTGTTCTTTTTAATGAGCGACCGTCGGGGCGCTGCCCGCTCCGACAGGGGGATCAATTGCTTTCGAAGGCTTTGACTGCACGCTCCAGCATCTCCCGAATGGGCAGGCCGTATGGACAGCGCGATTCGCACGCTCCGCATTTTACGCAGGCGCTTGCTTTAACGGGTAGGCAGTCATAACGGGACTGTGCCCAATCATGCAGATCATAGCGCTCATGGTACGCTAAAAACAGCAGCACGCCGCGAACATCAACGCCCTGTGCGCAGGGTGCGCAGTAGCCGCAGCGCCTGCAAAACGCACCCGACAATTCCTTTCGGATCTGTTCGATGCGAGTTAGTTCATCGTTGCTGAGCGGACTTAGGTCGTTCATGGCTTGCGCATTTCTCGTCAGCTCCTCTGCGTCTCCCATGCCGACCAGGATCACATCGACTGCGGGGCGGTTCATGAGATACCGTATGGCCAAGGATGCATCCTGTATTGCACCTCCCGCAAGCGGCTTCATGGCAAGGAAGCCCTTGCCCCGCGCAGCGCAGGACGCAATACATGCGTCACCCTGCGTTTCGATGGGGTTGCAGGGAAAGAGGATCGTCTCGATCTCCTCCCTGTCGAGCAAGCGCTCAAAGACCGCCGTTTCGTGTGCGCTTGCGCCGATGTGCCCGATCTTTCCTGCTTTTTTTGCTTCCAGCAGCGCGCTGAGCGCTCCGTTCTCGCCAAACACTAAAGGCAGCGACTGCAGCGAAGGATTGTGCAGCTGATACAGGTCGATATACTCCGTACCAAGCGTATTGAGGCTCAGCTCGATGTCCCGTGCCATGTCTGCCTTGGTCTTTGCCATGCTTTTTGTCGCAATGATAAAGCGATCCCGCCGCCCCTTCAGCGCTGCGCCAAAGTAGCTCTCGCTGACGGAATACCCCCTTGCCGTGTCGATAAAGTTGACCTGCTGTTTCTCCGCCGTATTAAGCAGACTGACAGCTGCCGAGGCATTCGTGCGTTGGATCGGTATGCCGCCAAGGCCAAGCCTCCCTACGCAAAGTCCCGTCCTGCCCAATTCGCGTATCTGCATTTCACGATCCTCCTTAATTCTCTGTTCTTTAGTATAGTTTACAGAAATGTGGCTGTCAATCGTTCCCAAACATGTTATACTGTACTGAAAGATTACGGAGGTGTATCGTGAAACGTTTTCTGTCACTTGTACTCGTCTTGATCTGCCTTGCGGCACTCTTCCCCGCCTCCTCTTCCCTTGCGGAGCTTACGGCAGTCTCGGTCAGCACCGAGGATTTCAGCTTTACGGATGCGGACGGCGCTGCCCATGCGCTTTCCGATTACGCGGACAAGACCCTTGTGATCCTATACGGAAGAGTGATCAGCGGCGCGGGTACGCAGCTTACCTTAGAGGCGTTGGACAAGCTGATGCGTGATATCGATCAAAGCCGCGTAACAGCCATATTTTTTGAGTTGGACAGCGCTGTGACGGCGGAAGCACTGAAAAGCTACGCTTCCGATAACGCGCTTGCAAACATCCTTCTTGTTCCGGAGGACGCCGCTGAGAGCAACAGCAAGCGCGCAAGAGACTGGTTCATACGCTCTGCGAATTTAGAGACCTTCCCCGGCGCCTATCTGCCTATGAGCTATATCGTGAGCGGTGCGGATGGCGTCATCCACTCGTACAGTCAGGGACGGCAAACACAGTTGGAGCTGACAAATGCGCTTTGTGCCGTTGCAGGCGGCGACCTGTATGCCTATCCCACGGGAACGAGCGTTTGTACAGAGGGCGATTCGCTTGTGTTCAGCTGGATCGCATACGGAGAGGCTGTGAGCTATCAGATCTGGCGCTATGCGTATTCCGCTGACACCACTGCGAAGCTGGGCACAACGAGCGAGACAAGCTTCACGGACACAAGCGCCGAAAAGAACGAACGCTATTCCTACGCCGTTCGTGCAGAGCTTGCCGACGGCACCTTCAGTTCCTACAGCAGTGGCGCCTACGGCTATTTGCGCGAGTCCATGGCCACGGCCGAAAGCACAGCCTTGGCCGAGCTGTTGGCCTATCGCATCAATATATATCGCCATGAAAACGGCCTGTCCCTCCTCAAGCTCACCAACGCCATGAGCGAGTGTGCGCAGACCCGTTCCGAGGAGCTGCGCTTTTACCTCACGCACGGCCGTCCCGATGGTTCCCGCTGGGCAAGTGTGCTCAGCGGCGTCAGCTACAGCTACGCAGGCGAGCTGATCGCAGGCGGGACGGTCACGGATGCGGCCACGCTCATCGACACCTG
Source organism: uncultured Oscillospiraceae bacterium (assembly GCA_964490325.1). Classification (GTDB taxonomy): domain Bacteria; phylum Bacillota; class Clostridia; order Christensenellales; family CAG-138; genus DAOPJM01. Next base: position 107,062 of record CAZBBX010000003.1, on the reverse strand, counting down.
GCTTGCCGATACCGAAGCAAACGGGATATTGAGCGACAGCGCTTACCTATACTTTGGGGTAGGGTGCTGTGTCTTTGAGGGAAAGACCTATTTCTCCGTAAACCTCATCGCTTCGGATGAAAGCTTCGAAAGCAGCTATCCCAAGAATCCCTACGCAAGCTTCAGCGTCTCCCCTTCCTCCGTCAACATGGGCAAGACGGTCACGTTGAGCGCCGCAGGCGGAAGCTCCTATCGCTTCCTGCTTTCCGATGGAACACTGCTGTATGAAGGCAGCAGCTCCATCTTCCTGTGGACGCCCACCGCCTATGGCAGCTATACGCTTCAGGTCGAGATCCTCGGTGACGATGGCCTGACGACCGTCTTTATAGAGGAACTGAACGTAACGATCAACGATGAAATGCCGCTGCTGCGCGGCGATGCGGACTGCAACGGCGTTGTCAACACAGGCGATGCGGCGGCGATCCTTCGTGACACCGTTCACATAAAGATGCTCTCCGCTCAGGGACAAAAAAATGCGGATATCGATGGCACCGTGGGCGTCAACGCCGCCGATGCTGCAAGAGTCCTTCGTTGGACGGTCAAGCTGGAGCCCGCCTTATAAGCCATGTATAAGAAAGTATCCTCCGCACTCTGTTTGATCGGCGCCGCATTGATCTGGGGCGGCGCCTTTGTTGCACAGCGAACGGGCTTAGAATACCTCGGACCGTTCAGTTTGAATGGCGTCCGCTGCCTGATGGGTGCCGCGCTGTTGGGGCTGTATCTGCTTATTCGCAGTCTGTGGCGCAGAAAGCATCCCGCTGTCAACGCGATCCGCGCTTCCGCTAAAAAGATTATCCTCAGCGGCCTGCTCTGCGGCGTGCTGCTGTTCCTTGCAAGCAGCATCCAGCAGATCGGTCTTCAGTACACAACAGCAGGTAAGGCAGGCTTTTTGACGGCCTGCTACATCTTGATCGTTCCCGTGCTGGGGCTTTTCACAAAGCGCCGTCCGCCGTACATCGTATGGATCGCTGTGGCGTTGGGCTTGGTCGGGCTGTATCTTCTTTGCATGTCCGACGGATGGGCGCTCAATCGCGGCGATGGAATGATCCTCTTGTGCGCACTGCTGTTCAGCCTGCACATCCTTGCCATCGATCGTTTTGTGGATTCCGTAGACCCCTTTTTGCTCAGTTTCCTGCAATTTTTGGTCTGCGGTCTTCTCTCCCTCATACCGATCCTCTGCATTGAAAAGCCCACGCTAAACGCGCTGTTGCTGTCTTGGCTGCCGCTTTGCTATGCGGGTTTCTTGTCCTGCGGGGTCGCCTACACGCTGCAGATCCTTGGGCAGAAGGGCTTGTCCCCCTCTGTGGCGGCTTTGCTTTTGAGCTTGGAATCCGCGTTTGCGGCTTTGTTTGGCTGGCTGTTGCTAAACGAAAGCTTCACGCTGCGGGAGGGCTTGGGCTGCATCGTTCTATTTGCGGCGATCCTTCTGGCGCAGCTGCCATCACGGAAAAAAGCTCTGTAGCTGTCGGTAAAACAGCTTGCATTTGGGTAAAGTCGGAACTACAATCGTTTTAGACGATATGGAAAGTGGGGTTTTGGTATGAAGGTCTTGGTCGTTGTGGACATGCAAAATGACTTTATTGACGGCGCTTTGGGCAGCGCAGAAGCTGTCTCGATCGTGCCTAGCGTTGCCGTGTGCATTCGTGCCGCACATGCGGAGGGTGCAAGCGTGGTGTTTACCCGCGACACGCACGGGGATGACTACCTCTCCACGCAGGAGGGGCGCTTATTACCCGTGCCGCATTGCATTCAAGGCACTTGGGGCTGGCAGCTCCACCGTGAAATGGACACGGAAGGCGCTTCTTTGCTGAACAAGGGGAGCTTTGGTTCCCTTGCCCTGCCCACATTGATCCGCGGCTTGGGTCAAATCGAGCAGATCGAGCTTGTGGGGCTTTGCACGGATATCTGCGTCATATCGAACGCTCTAATTTTGAAGGCCGCCTTCCCTGAGACGCTTGTTTCCGTCGTCAGCACAGCCTGCGCAGGCGTAACGCCTGCCGCGCATCAAAACGCCTTGGACGCAATGCGCAGCTGTCAGGTGAATGTACTCTAACCCGTAGGCAGAAGGTTCAGCGCATCGTCCAGATCCTCTACGTTGGTATAGGTATCGGGTACGCCGCCGACGATGACATTCTCTGAGATAGGCGCTTCCGCCGTGATGGTGATGGTGTGGGATTCCCCGGGTAATATGATGCGAACGGTGGCCGTCAGCTTCAGGGTGATCCGATGCAGCGTTTGGTTGATGCCCGCTTGGCGAAATTCGCTTTCATAGGCGGAGCGCACAGCGCCTGCAGGGGTGAACTTCATCGTCACGGAGGGCCCCTTGCCCGCAAGCAGCGGTATGCCCAGCAGGGTGCCTATGGGTATGGACACACCCTGCTCTCCCATCTGGGCAATGCGCGTCTGCGCCTCGTCCGCACAGCCTGCGGCAACGGTGTTCAGCTTTCCCGAATTGGCCTGCAGCAAGTATACGCCTTGGTCGGAGGAATAAATGGTCAGCAGCGCATCCGCCGCGTCGTCCTTGCTCAAAATGTCCAAGATGGCGTCGTTCATGGCGCGTGCCGCCGCCGACTCTACGCGTGCGGTGGACAGTCCCACCAACACGGGTCGCAGGTTGGCGTTTACATATAAAAAAGCACCCACGAGCAGAAGTACGCACGCAGTCAAGATCAAATACAGTTTCGGATGATGCTTCTTGCTCTGCGTTTCTGTAGTTTTTGATTTTTTTAGACGCAAATTGGATCCCCTCCCTTCCAAGAGGCGATCTTTCGTTGTCGCCTTATACCATGCTATTCCGTTTTTGCTAAAAAGGTTCCTTTTAGAGCGCTGTCTTTTCGGTGGCGGTTCCCGCTGCACAAAGGGGATAGTCGCTGTTGACAAGCTGCGCTTGCAGTCGTTCAACGAATGTTTTGCAGAACGTGATGCGTTCACGCCAAAGCTTGGTCGCAAAGGGCGTTGCCAGCTGCATTTTGGAATAATTCTCGAACCGCTGCAGGCTCTGCTCCACGTAGCTTCTCTTCTGCTCGATGGTGAATGCGCTGTACCCCCTCTTCTCCAAGCCCTCATACACGCGGTACGCATCAAAGCGATCTAAATTATCCGCATCGCCGATCGAAAGAGCAAAGGGTGTGCGCTCACCCTCAAAATCCGCCTTGTCGTCCACATGGATGGCAATACCGTAACAGATGGAGTGGATCGTGTCCTCGGGTAGATCGAGCGTCTCTAAAAAGGGGCGGGCTATGGCTGCGGCGCGTCTGCCGTGCTCCAGCCAGTCCGCTTCGCTTTGAAATTCTTCACAGTAGCTCACATCATGCAGCAGGCAGGCTAAGGCCATCGTCTCAACATCCATGCCCTGCGCCTTTGCGATCCGTTCGCCCAGATTTGCAACGCGAAAGCTGTGCTCAATACGGTAAGCCTTCTCCGCTTCCCGCTCTTGAAAGTGGGGGTTTTCGTCCAGTTTCTTCAGCAAAAAAGCCTTGGCGCTTGCGATTCGATCCTGCATTATATTTTACTCCGTTAGCGATCCTTTAGGATGTTGAACGCTTCCTCCGCGTTCTCAAGCGGGAGTATGCAGTAGCGTTTGCCGCTGCTGTCCGTCAGCTCCAAGGTGGGAAACTGCATCATCTCGATCCGAAGGACGGTGCGCTTTACGCTCGTCAGCTCGTCGATCGATACGGTAAAGGGGCTTGCAGCGCCGCGCTGCGGACAGCTTATGCCGCTGACCTGATCGGGGGTTATCAACAGATAGCTGTGCGTAAGGCGCCGCAGGAACTTGAGCATGGCCGCGCACTCCCAGATGAGCAGCACAGCCGCCGCCAAGAGGATCACAAACAGGAAGTAGCCGCTGTCCGAATCGCGCTTGTTCCAAGCGATCACCGCCAACACCACAAAGGCCGCAAGGCAAATGAGGATTGATGCAAGCAGACGCGTTTTTGTCCCCTTATGATACGCAAAGCGACGTTCCGTATACTCCTTTTGTTCCATCTTAGATCTGCCTTTCTATAAATATAGAGCGAAGGGGAGCAACAAAGCCCCCCTCCGCAAACGTTCATTAGTTTTATTCGTCGTCCTCGTCTTCGTGCTTGGCCTGCTCGATGATCTTCTGCGAGAGGTTGCCCGGCACGTCCTCGTAGCGGATGAACTCGCTGGTGAAGGAACCACGCGCCTGCGTCATGCTGCGCAGGTCGGTCGCGTACTTGAACATCTCGCTCAGCGGCGCTTCGGCCTCGATCATGGTGCCGTCCTCGGTGGGGTTCATGCCCAGCATACGGCCGCGGCGACGGTTCAGGTCGCCAATGATGTCGCCCACGCAATCTGCGGGAACCAGAATGTGGTACGCGTAGATCGGCTCGATCAGGGTCGGACCCGCCTTGGCGCAAGCTGCCTTGTAGCTCAGGCGTGCAGCGCTCTTGAACGCGACTTCCTTGGAGTCAACGGGATGGTACTTGCCATCATACAGCGTGGCCTTGATGCCAACCATGGGATACCCTGCCAATACGCCATGCACCATGGCCTCGCGCAGACCCTTTTCGACTGCGGGGATGTATTCCTTGGGAACAACGCCGCCTACGATGGCATTGACGAACTCGAAGTCTCCGCCGTCGTTGGTGGGCTCAAAGCGCATTTGAACAACGCCGAACTGGCCGCTGCCGCCGGTTTGCTTCTTATGCTTACCTTCTGCTTCCGCCATGGAACGAATGGTCTCACGATACGGGATGCGCGGGTCGGAAAGCTGAGCTTCCACATTGAACTTGTTGCGCAGCTTTGCGCAGACCACGTCGATGTGCATCTCACCCAAGCCGCAGATCAATACGTCGCCTGTTTCGGGGTTCTTCTCGATGGCGATGGAGGGATCCTCCTCCTTGATGCGGTTGAGGCCGGAGATGACCTTGTCGTCCTCGCCTTGCTTCTTGGCGGTGACAGCCAGATAGATGCAGGGCTTAGGGAAGTCGATGGGCGTCACAAGCACGATGTCGCTTGCATCGCACAGTGTGTCGTTGGTGTTGGTCGTCTGCAGCTTTGCAAGTGCGCCGATATCGCCTGCATGCAGACGCTCCGCTGCGATGGACTTCTTGCCGCGCAGAAGGAAGGGCGCGGAGGGCTTCTCGCTCTTCTCGCTGGTCACGTTGTAGGGGCTTACGCTGATGTCCAGCGTGCCGCGCAGCACCTTTACGATGCTGTACTTGCCGAACTGGTCGTTGATCGTCTTTGCAACGATGCCGACAAACTTGCCGTCGCGGCTGAGCGTGACCGCATCGCCCGTCTTGGGATTGACGGCGGTGGGCAGCTTGGCGTCCGCAGCGCTGGGCATGTAGTTGAGAATGTCGTTGAGCAGAGCGCGAACGCCGATGTTGTTGACGGCGGACACGCACACAACGGGAGTGACTTCGCCGTCAAGCGCGCCCTTGGAAAGTCCCTGCAGGATCTCCTCGCGGCTCAGTTCGCCCTCGTCGAAATACTTCATCATCAGCTCTTCATCGGTCTCGGCGGCGGCTTCGGTGAGCTTCTCGTACAGGGACTGCGCCTTGTCCTTCAAGGACGCGGGGATCTCGATCTCCTTGTCAGCCTTTGCGTCGAACTGATAGGCCTTCATGTGAACGATGTCCACATAGCCCTTGAACGCGCCGCCCTCAACGATGGGCAGCTGGATGGGCACTACGCTGGGCCCGAACAACTCACCGACCGCATCCATGACCTTGTCAAAGTTGGCGTTCTCGCGATCCATTTGGTTGATGACCATCATGCGCGCCTTGCCAAGCTTCTTGGCACGCGCCATGGCCTTCTGTGCGCCGACCACGGGACCGCTGACCGCGCCCACGACTACCAGTGCCGCGTCGCAAAGCGTCATGGCAGCCTCGACCTCGCCGTAAAAATCGAAGAAGCCGGGTGCATCGATCAGGTTGATCTTGCAATCCTTCCACTCCAGGGGTGCGAGCGCCATGTTGATGGAAATACCGCGCTTGATCTCCTCCGGATCGTAGTCGGTGGTCGTCGTGCCGTTTTCGATCTTGCCAAGGCGATCCAGCAGCCCGGCATTGTACAGCATCGCCTCGACCAGCGTGGTCTTGCCCTCGCCGCCGTGACCAAAGATGCCGATGTTGCGAATGTCTTTTGCAAAGTACTCTTTCATGTTTGTTCCCCCTGTCAGGATGTTAACTATATAAATGGCGTTTGTTATACGAATTCAGCCATTTTAGCCAAATGTTATTTTAGCATGGAACGGCAGATTTGTAAACATTAAACTTGCCAGCTTTTCATATATTCTTTCTGTTTTTCCGTAAGAATATCTATGCTTACGCCCATTGCGGCAAGCTTTTTCATTGCAACATGGCGATCGATGTCCGCAGGAACGGGCAGCAGCCCCGCCGGCAGCGATGCGCCGTTCTCCGCAACATAGCGTGCGGAAAGCGCTTGGATGGCAAAGCTCATGTCCATGATCTCCGCAGGATGCCCGTCGCCCGAGGCAAGGTTTACCAGCCTGCCCTCCGCCAAAACATAGAGCCAATGTCCGTTGCTGAGGCGGAAGCCCTCGATGTTTTGCTTCATTTGTCGGCGTTCCACTGCAATTTCGGCAAGCCTTGCAACGTTGACTTCCACGTTAAAGTGACCCGCATTGCAAAGCAGCGCCCCTTCGGGCATGCTAAAAAAGTCCATCTCGCCGATCACGTCGCAGTCGCCTGTAGCCGTGATGAACACGTTGCCGATCTTGGCGGCCTCGTGCATGGGCAGAACTGTAAAGCCATCCATAATGGCCTCGATGGCCTTGACGGGATCTACCTCCGTTACCACCACGCGTGCGCCCAAGCCCTTACCGCGCAGGGCAATGCCCTTGCCGCACCAGCCATATCCCGCCACAACAACGGTCTTACCCGCTACGATCAGGTTCGTGGTGCGGTCGATCCCGTCGAACACGGATTGCCCCGTGCCGTAGCGATTGTCGAACAGGTGCTTGCACATGGCGTCGTTGACGGCGATCATGGGAAAGCGCAGCTTCCCCATTCGATCCATGGCGCGCAGGCGTTGGATCCCCGTGGTCGTCTCCTCACAGCCGCCCAGGATCTTGTCCGCAAGCTCGGGCAGCTTTTCGTGGATGAGAGCGGTCAGATCCGCTCCGTCGTCGATAAGGATATCCGGCTTTCCCTCCAGCACCAGCGACAGGCAGCGGGTGTATTCCTCCGCCGTGCAGCCGTGCAGCGCGTATACCTGCATGCCGCCGTGAACGAGCGCAGCTGCTACATCATCCTGCGTAGACAGCGGGTTGCTGCCCGTGACGAACATCTTGGCGCCGCCCGCCTCAAGGACGCGGCACAGGTAGGCCGTCTTGGCCTCAAGATGCACTGAAAGGCTGATGGTCAAGTCCTCAAAGGGACGCTCCCTAAGGAATTCCTGCTCAATGCCGTTCAAAAGCGGCATGTTGCGCCGCACCCATTCGATCTTATCCTCGCCGGAAGGCCAAAGCGACAGATCGCGCACCCAATATTCCATACAAACCTCCAATCCGTTGAAAACAGTATATCGGATCTTTCCCCGCTTGTCAAAACACGGCGCAGCCGATATAATACAAGCATGGAAATAGAATTCTCTCGCAATATAGGCGCGCTGTCCCTGCAGGAACAGCGCAGCGTATTCGACGCTTCCGTCTGTGTGGTCGGCTGCGGCGGCCTTGGCGCTCGTGCCGCGCTGCTGTTGGCACAGGCAGGCGTTGGACGCTTGACGCTCATCGACCCCGCCGCTTTGACGGAGGCCGATCTTGGGCGACATCCCTTCGCAACAAGGAGAAACTGCGGTGGGAGCCTGCAAGCGCGAGACGAGGGGCCGCGTTTCATGGCTTCGCCCAACGATCCCGATGCCTTAAGCCTTGTGCGGAACACGTCCCTGCAAAAAGCGGGAAGCGCGAAGGCCTTGGTGACTGCGCAGCGTCTGCGCAGTTCCTTCCCCGCCATACGGGTCGTCACACACAAGCGCGGTGTTTGCAAAAGCGACCTAAAGGGGCATTCGCTCCTTATGGATCTTTGCGACGATCCTGCTGCGCATGTTTTGATCGGCGAGAACGCCGCTTGCCCTGTCCTGCATGTGCGTGCCTACGGATTTTTGGTCAAGTCCCTTATCCAGCCTGAAGGCGATAAGCGGCTTGCGGAGCTGTATGCCGATGCGAAGAAAAGTCCGTATCCACCCGGCAAGACGGCCGCCTTGGACGCCTATGCCGCAGGCTATATCGCACTGGAGGCCATCAAACTGCTGACGGGGAAGGCTCCGCTGCCAGACGCCGCACAGGAGCGCTGTTTTGACCTATACGGCTGCTGATCCCGCCTTGCCGTAAGTCCGCCCCAAAGCCGCTTGGAACGCTTCCTGCGGCTTTTATTGTGCGTTGTCGGCAGGAAGCAGGGTCATTAGGTACGCAAGCGCAGCGTCAAGCTGCGTGTCCGCCTCCCTTGGGAGATAGCTGATCGAATAGTTTTGATACGCCTCGTCCAACTCGACCGTTTCATCGGGCGTGATACCCGTTCCCTGTACACACACGCCGCTTGGCGTATAGTACGCATCGGTGGTCAGCTTGAGCATACCGCCCGACGACCAGATGCGGTAGAAGGACTGCACGATGCCCTTGCCGAAGGTCGTTGTCCCGATGAGGTAGGCACGTTCGTTGTCCTTGAGCGCCCCCGCCAGCAGCTCGCTTGCGGAAGCGGAATTGCCGTTGACCAGCACAACGATGGGCAAGGTCACGCCGTTGCTGTCTGTTTTGTAGACCACCTCGTCCCCCTGCTTGCTGCGCATGGATGCGATCACCACATCCTTTGGCAGCAACAGATCGGCAATGTCGCACACGGAGGTCAGTGAACCGCCCGGATCGTCCCTCAGATCCAGCACAAGGTACTGCATCCCCTGCTCGCTGAGGCTGTCCAAAGCCGTTTGCATCTCGCTGACGCATTCGCCGTGGAAGGCAAGGATGTGGATGTATCCGATGCTGTCGCTGAGCATTTTACTGTCCACATAGGGCGTGTACACCTCTCCCGCCGTGACAGAAAACTCCAGTGTCTCCTCACCGCGCAGCACGGTCAAGGCGTTGGCCGTCTCGCCCGAGACGTCGATGTTGTCCAAGAAATCGTCCATGGACAGCCCCTCGGCGTCAACGCCGTTGATCTTGATCAACTGATCACCTGCCAGCAGCCCCGCTTTGTTGGCGGGGGAATCCTCGTACACCTGCGCGATGACGAAGATACCCGCGTCCTGCTGCGTCACAACGACGCCCAAGCCCAAGTAGTTGCCGGATTGTGAAGTCGTCAAGGCGTCGTACTCCTCGGCGGTATAGTAGGTGGCATACGAATCCTCTTTGAGCGCGCTCGTCATGCCGCGTATAGCGCTTGCCGTCAGGTCGCAGTCCTCCGCATCATAATAAAAGGAAGAATCGTTGATGCGCTGTGCCGCCTCCATGAGAGGAAGGTATTCGCGGTACTTCACCGTCACAACAATCGCCGTGAGTGCGGATGAAAGCACAACGGCGGCTATGATCCAGCAGATGCAGAGGACAAGACCAATCTTACGCCTGCTGCGCTTTGCGCCCCTTGCAGCGCCTGCTGAAGGGCTTTCCTTTTGTTCTGTCGTATCCTCCGCAGCGTCCGCCGTCTGCAAGCTCTTTTCTGTTGCTTCCGTATCCGTGCTGATCAGTTTTTCATCCATATATCCGCCTTACCTTTCCGCCTTGGTTCGCGTCCAAGGCAGCATTCATTCTGTTGCCTGATTATTTGCGGCTAAAGGGAAAGCACGCGCTCCCGCATGCCGTCCGCATCCACAACGTCCAAAAAGCGCTCACGCTTCTCCTTAAGGGACAGGAGCGCCTCCGGAAGATCGCGTCCGCAAAGCGTGGAGAGACGTTTTGCATTGGTTAGGTCGTCCGCATCCGTCCGTTCAAACGCGCCCAACACCGCAGTTGAAAACTTGAAGGGATCCGCCGTGGACAGCAGGACGGTGTGCGTTCCGTCGCCCAAATCCAGCTGCTCATACACCTGCTGCGCCACCGCGGTGTGCGGATCGATCAAGATCCCGCCGCGCAAAAAGGTGCTGCGTATGGCGGCAAGCGTCTGCTCCTCGCTGCAGCAGCCCGCGCAAAAGCCGCGGCTAAGCTCATCGCGCAGCGCCTTGGGAACTTCGTAGCGTCCCGTCAAGTTGAGCTGCCGCATCCACTCGCTTGTCGCCTTTGCATCGCGTCCCGACTGCTCGAACAGCAGCCGTTCCAGATTGCTGGAGATGAGGATGTCCACCGAGCAGCTCATGCTGCGGTAAAACGGCCGCGCCGCATCGTAGACTCCCGTTTGAAAAAAGTCCGTCAAAACGCGGTTTTGATTGGAAGCACAGATGAGTCTGCGTATGGGTAAGCCCATCCTGCGCGCATAGTCACCCGCCAGTATGTCGCCAAAATTTCCCGTAGGTACGCAAAAATCGATCTTTTCGCCAAGCTGTATCGTACCTGCGCGTACAAGGCGCAGGTATGCCGAAACGTAGTACACGATCTGGGGGAGCAGGCGGCCAAGGTTAATGGAGTTGGCGCTGGAAAGTACCATGCCCCGTTCCTGCAGCCTTGCCTTCAGATCAGGGTCGGTGAACAGGCGCTTGACCTGCGTTTGCGCATCGTCGAAATTGCCGCGTACGGCGCAAACATCCACGTTGTCGCCCTCCTGCGTGACCATCTGCCTGCGCTGCGCAGCCGATACGCCGCCGTATGGATAGAACACCAGCACGCGTGTGCCTTCAACATTGCAAAAGCCCGAAAGCGCCGCCTTGCCCGTGTCTCCCGAGGTCGCCACCAAAATATAGACGGTCTCACCTGCCCCGACACGGCGCTGTGCATCGGTCAGCAGATAGGGCAGCAGCTGCAGTGCAACATCCTTGAACGCCATCGTCCTGCCGTGCCACAGCTCTAAGATGCTCTCCGTGGGCGACAGCTGCCTTAGCGGTACCACGGCTTCGTCCGAGAAGGAAGCATATGCGCGCTTGGCGTAGGTATGCAGCGTCTCGAAACCAAATTCAGGCAGATAAAGGGATAGTATCTTCGCGCACAGCTGCGGATAATCGTCCGCAAGGGGCATAAGCTCGGAAAGCTTCAGAATCGGAAAATCGGAGGGCGTATAGAGCCCTCCGTTATCAGAGATCCCGTGCCGTATGGCATAGGCCGCGCTTACGGGCGTGCCGCCACGCGTACAGATATATTGCATTGCTGTTCCTTCCTGCGGCCCTTTTGCAAGGGTCGGACAAATGTATTCCGCCGTAAGCAAGCGGAAGCAAAGAGACAAAAGCGCATTTTGCGCTTTTGTCGAACGAGTGCCGCGGCCTACATTACGAGATCGCGCATGAAGGCGGGCAGCTCACTTGTGGTTCCGCTGACCGACAGAATAAGGTTGAGCTTGTGCTCCTCGGTGAAGGTGCGGAGCTGATCGAACAGCTCGCCCAAGGTGCCAAGATCGTGGCGGATGAGCGTGGCAAAGCCGTCCACGAAGATGTACTCCAAGTCGTAATCGGATGCGGCAAGACCGCACAGGAAGCCGTAAAACATTTTGGGGCCTGCTATGGCGTAATCTTTGGCGTTAATAAAGCGAATGCAGTAATCCAAGTCGTACATGTAGCTGTTGTCGTCGTCAATAAAGATGGAGCTTCCCTTTGCTTCCTTCGCAAGACGATTGGCCAACTCCAGCATGCGTTTTGTTTTGCCGGTGCCTTTTTCTCCGAATATAACCTGAATCAAGGCTACACCTCCCTTGTGTGATAGAAAGATTATACGATACTTTTTGGAAAGCTTCAAGGGGTAACTGTGCGCCGTTTTGACAATTCACAATGAATTTCCATTCGCGGCACAGGCATACGCCTGCTTTTGACTGTGCATACTTCCCTTGACGGGGCATTTCTCCCCTTCTTCTGCCGCAACCGTACTTTTTTCTTTTGGGGGTGACCTATTTTGATTGTTACGCATCCGCATCGGCCGCGTGGTCTTGCCCTTTGCTCCTTTGTCTTCTTTTGTGTGCTGCTGCTCCTTTATTTCTCTCCGCCTGCTGCAAAGCTTCGCGCTCTGCCCGACGCCGTAGCGGTCTCCTCCGACGCCTATGCGGCGCTCGACAACACGGTTGCCGTTGCAAAAAGTGGAGATGAGCGTCTGCAAGCACGGCTTGGCGAGACGACCTTGACCCTCAAGCTGTTCTCTGTACTGCCCTTGCGCAGCGTCACTGTTGTGACAAACTCCCGCAGCGTTACGGCAGGCGGGATCGCTTTGGGCGTGGTGCTGCATACACGCGGCGTTCAGCTTGTTGGGCTAAGCAGCGTAAACACCGCAAACGGACGCCGCTCGCCCGCCTCCGCTGCAGGTCTTAAGGCGGGGGATCTCATCCTGTCCGTCAACGGGACAGGCATTGAAAGCGCTGCGCAGTTTGCCTCTCTCGTGACGGGATCCCAAGGCGTGCTTGCGCTTACCTGTGAACGGGACGGCAACAGCTTCAGCTGTAAATTAGACCCCGCCGTTGATACGGACAGCGGCCTTAGGCGCATCGGCGCTTGGGTGCGCGACAGCAGTACAGGCGTAGGAACGCTTTCCTTTTACGATGCAAGCAGCGGCAGATACGCAGCCTTGGGTCATCCCGTTACCGATGTGGACACGGGAGCGATCCTTGCAACGCGGGACGGCTTTGTAGGACTTGCAACGATCCTGGATGTGATAAAGGGGCAAAGCGGCGTTCCCGGTGAGCTGCTTGGCAGCTTTTCCTCCGATAAAAGCAGCGCCATAGGCGATGTGACGGTCAATGGCGAGTACGGGATAGCAGGCACGCTGGATACCGCTGCTCTTGGATCCACGGGTACGATAGTTCCCCTTGCGCGTGCCGCGGAGGTGTACAAGGGTGAAGCAACGATCCTTTGTACGGTGGATGACGGAGGCGTGGAAAGCTATCGCTGCGAGGTCATCCGAACTGAGGTACAAAGCGCTCCCGCCATACAGGGCATGGTGATCCGCGTGACGGATCCCGAGCTTCTCAAGCGCACAGGCGGCGTTGTACAGGGCATGAGCGGCAGCCCCGTTCTACAGGACGGTCGCCTCATCGGCGTGGTCACGCATGTGTTTGTAAACGATCCCACCCGCGGCTTTTGTCTGTATGCCGAATGGATGGCACAGGAGCTGTTGCCGACGGGCTGAGCCCTTAAAAATGCTTCCGCTGTCAAAGCCTCTTCAAGCTGTGCCATAAGAAAGTCGCTGCTGTCAATTTCGTATGGATTCGCTTTTTCTCGCCGTGATTATCCGCTGTATGCCGCTTGTCTGCACGGTAAGCGTATGCTACCATGGGATCGTTAAGCCAATCAAAGGGGAGACAGCAATTATGGAGCTTCGAGACGCCTCGCTTCCGCCTGCAGCCGTGGAGGGTTTTGCTCGACTTGCATCGCTTGCTCAAACGCCGTATACCAAGGAGATCTATGCGCTCACCTGCGCGTGTCTGGACGCACTGGGCGTGCCGCGGCATCTGCTGGGCTACCGCTACTGCATTGCCATTGTGATCCTGTCAATAGAAGGCAGCTGCCGCGACCGACCCGTTGCCGTGGGAAAGCTGTTTCGGCGCGTTGCCGAATACTTTCAAGCCTGTCCAGCCATGGTGGATCGTGCTGTGGGACATGCCTTTGATCGCGCATGGTTTCACGGGGACGCGGATACCTGCCGCTACTATTTCTTCTATAACCGCAACGAACAGTATGGACAGCCGACCAACACCGAGTTTCTCAACGTTCTGGTCGAACGTGTGCGCTGCCTCCTGCCTGCCTCTGACGAGGATACAAACGATGGGGAAAACGGATCGCAGGCGCAGTGATCAAGCGCCGCATGTTGTGATCCTATGTAAAGCGAACAAAAAGGGCAGGATGACCTGTCCTTTTCTATATCGCCAAAATAACGACTGTATGTTGTAGTTGCTGCCATAAACGGCAATGGCCGCCGCTACTCGACCGTAACGCTCTTTGCAAGGTTGCGGGGCTGATCGACGGAGCAGCCCTTCTGTACCGCCATGTAGTACGCCAGCAGCTGCATGGGTACGATGGCAAGGAAGGGCGCAAGCGTTTCCTCGGTCGGCTCGATCGTCCATTGCTCGTGGGAATGCTGCTTGATCTGCTCGTTCTCGCCGTTGCAAAGCGCAAGCACCTGTGCGCCGCGCACACGCACCTCCTCCATGCTGCTTGCCATCTTTGCGGCAAGCTCGGGCTGTGTGGCGATCGCCACCACCAAGACGCCCTCCTCGATCAAGGCAATGGTGCCGTGCTTTAATTCTCCCGCTGCATACGCCTCGGAATGGATGTAGCTGATCTCCTTGAGCTTCAACGCCGCCTCCATGGACAGGGCGCAGTCGAAACCGCGGCCGATGAAGAACACATGCTTGCTGGAGAAAGCGCGGCTGGCAAAGTATTGGATCTTCTCCCGCGAATCCAAGATGTGCTGCATCTTTTCGGGGATCCGTTCCATCTCGCCAAGACGGGTCGCCAAGGCCTCAAAGTCCATCTTGCCGCGTTTGACGGCAAGATCCAGTGCCAACAGGTAGAGCACCGCAAGCTGCGTGACATAGGATTTTGTTGCGGCAACGGCGATCTCGGGCCCGGCATAGGTGAACAGCGCCGTGTCCGCCTCACGGGCAATGGTGCTGCCGATCACGTTGCAAACGGCTATGGTGCGCAGGCCCTTCTTCTTTGCCTGACGCAGCGCGGCTATGGTGTCCGCCGTCTCGCCCGACTGGCTGATGACCATGAGGGACTCCCCCGCGCTTTGCAGCTGCTCCCCGTACCGAAACTCGGAAGCTACTTCCACATGCACCGCCAGACCCGCCATGCGTTCGATGAACTTCTTTGCCATAAGCCCCGCATGATACGCCGTTCCACAGCTGACGATGGTCAATTCCGTAAGGGACTTAGCCTCTTCCTTTGTCCAAGGGAACACATCCTTGAGCATGTGGCTGCGCAGATTGGCATACTGCTCCAAGGTCTTTTTGAAGGCGATGGGCTGCTCGCAGATCTCCTTGATCATGAAATGCGGATAGTTGCCCTTCTTTGCGGCCTCCACATCCCAGTCCACGCGTGTGACAGTCTTTTCGATGGGCTGCCCGAAGCTGTTGAAAAAATTGATCGCGTCCCCCGTCAGAACGGCAGTCTCGCGGTCGTCCATGAAATACACATCGCGGGTATACTTGAGCAGGGCGGGGATATCGCTTGCCACATGGCTGCCGTCCTTGCCAACGCCCACGACCATGGGGCTGTCCTTGCACGCACAGTAGATGCGATCGGGCGTATCCGCAAAGAGGATCGCAAGCGCAAAGGAGCCTTCGAGCATTTGGATAGCCTTCTGCACCGCCTCCAAGGGATCGCCTGTGTAAAGATAGCCCATCAGCTGCGCAGCCACCTCGGTGTCCGTGTCGCTGACGAACTTGCAGCCGTTCGATTCAAGCATCTCCTTGAGCACGCGATAGTTTTCGATGATGCCGTTATGCACCAAAGCAAGCTTCTTCTTGCCGTCGGTATGCGGATGTGAATTGATGAAGGAAGGTTCGCCGTGCGTAGCCCAACGCGTGTGTCCAATGCCGACACGTCCCGCGACGGGTTCCCTTTCCAGCAGAGCCGTCAGCTTGTCGAGCTTGCCCTTTTCCTTTTTGAGGAGCAGCTCCTTGCCGTCCCATACGGCAACACCCGCAGAATCATACCCGCGGTAGGACAATGCATTCAATCCCTCCATCAGGATGGGTACGCAATCCTCTGTTCCGACATAGCCTACGATCCCGCACATAGCCGTTCCTCCTTCCGTCCCGCACTAGCTAAGTGCAGAACGTTCTTGATATTATATGATCAGATCCGCCGCCTTGTCAAGTATTGTCGATCCGTGGAACAGCTCCGTTTCCGTATCGTTTTTTCACTTAAGCAGCAGAAAGAGGTATTCAATTTGTCCCCTTTATGGTATGATACGCACAGAAAAGTGCGCAGGGGGTTTTATGAAGATCGTTTTGCCATCCTTTTCCTACAACGAGCCTGTTGACGGCGCAGCCATGCTGCAGCGGATCGAGAGGGCGGGCAGGGTCTGCTACAAGAGCGAGGAACGGATCAGTGCAGATTCCGCCGAAGGCTTCATTAGGCGCTTGCTTCAAAGCGGACATGAGTCGGTGTTGGAGCATGAGAAGATCACTGTGACAGTCATATGCGACCGCGGGGTGTCTCACGAGATCGTGCGGCACCGCATCGCCAGCTACAGTCAGGAGAGCACGCGCTACTGCAACTACGCAGGCGATAGGTTTGGAAATGAACTGACCTTTATTCAGCCCTGCTTTTGGGCAGAGACGGATCCGAAGTATCAGCTTTGGAAGGAGCAGATGCAGCGCTGTGAGGACGCGTATTTTGCCCTGATCCACAGCGGAGCCAAGCCCGAGGAGGCCAGAAGCGTCCTGCCCAATAGCTTAAAAACAGAGCTGGTCATCACGATGGATCTGCGCGAGTGGCGGCACTTCTTTCGTCTGCGCACAGCTCCTGCTGCGCATCCCCAGATGCGGGAGCTTGCCTTTGCACTTTTGAACGCCTTTCAGCGCGATGTCCCCGTGCTGTTTGACGACCTTCCCGCAGCACCCGAAAAGAACGATGAAGAAACGAGGCGCTTATTATGATCCTCTCCGATGGCGAGATCTCTTTGCTGCTTGAGAGCGGCAAGCTCTGCATCCGTCCCTTCTCCCCCGAGCAGCTGCAGCCCGCCAGCGTAGACGTTACGCTTGGCAACACCTTTGGCGTATTGGAGGAGCTTTCAAGCGGCATACTCCGTGCAAGCGATCCCATTCGCTACAGGACGATCACAACGCCCAACTATCTGCTCTTGCCCGGTCAATTCGTGTTGGCTGCGACCAAGGAGTACATCGCCCTTCCCAATGACCTGACAGCCTTTGTCGAGGGACGCAGCTCTTGGGGACGCTTGGGCTTGTTTATTCAAAACGCGGGTTGGGTCGATCCCGGCTTTGAAGGCGAGCTGACGCTGGAGCTGTTCAATGCCAACCGCTGTGCCATCGAGCTTTGCGAGGGCTTCCGCATCGGTCAACTGGTGTTTGCGCGCATGGAGCGGGAGGCGCAAAATCCTTATCGCGGCAAGTATCAGGGGCAGAAAGCCGCAACGGGTTCCAAGATCTATCTGGACTTTCCCAAGTCCTAAGCTCCCTGTCCCTCTGCACATTTTTTCTTGACTGCCAAGCTGCTAAAGGCGCTTTGTTTGACAGGCTGCGGCAAGCGTGATATTCTAATGAGAATAAGGAAAGGGGCAAGGCCATGGAAGCGTTTGAGCTGTTCCGTCAAGAGCTTATAGGGGAAGCGCACTGCATCTCCGTCATCGGCGGCGGGGGCAAGTCGTCCCTTGTGTATGCGCTTAGGGAGCCGCTGTCCAAGCGCGGCCGCGTGATCCTTGCCACCTCCACGCATTTCTTTGCCGACTGCCGCGTTCCCGTCTATCTGAGAGCCGACGCCGAAGACCTGAAGCGCTATCCCGTCCTTTGCGTTGCTTCCCTTGCAGAACACGGCAAGCTGGGGCCTCCCCTGCAGAGCTTTGACGAGCTGAAAGCCATGAGCGACTATCTTTTGATCGAGGCGGACGGCTCCCGTCAAAGACCCTTGAAGGCGCACGCAGCCTATGAGCCCGTACTGCCCGCCTGCACGGAGGCCGTCTTGGGCGTTGTGGGCATTGACGCAGTGGGCAGCAGTATTGCTTCTGCGGCGCATCGCGTGGAGCGCTGCTGCGAGATCCTGCACGCTCCTGCGGCGCATATCCTAAGCGCGGAGGATCTTCTTACGGTCATACGGCAATGGCCCGCCATCAACGGGCTTATCATCAACAAGGCAGACACGGCAGAACGCCTTACGGCGGCAAGGCGTCTTGCTGCCCTCTCCCCCTGTCCCACCGCCATCTGTGCGCTGCAGCGGGAGAAACGCATCATAGAGATCTGGAGGAATGGAACATGTTTGTACTCATAAAGGGCGCGGGGGATCTGGCAAGCGGCATTGCCGTTCGTTTGCACAACAGCGGCTTCCGACTTGTTATGACGGATCTGCCGGAGCCTACGTCCATAAGGCGCAGCGTTTGCTTTTCGGAAAGCATCCGCTATGGCACGCAGGCCATCGAGGGCGTTACTGCGCGCTTTGCCGCCTCGCCCAACGAAGTCACCGCCATCCTTGACGCAAACGAGATCGCCGTCCTTGCGGACGAAAAAGCCGCCTGTATTGAGGTTTTGCATCCCGACGCCGTTGTGGACGCCATCCTTGCCAAGCGCAACCTCAACACGCGTATGGAGCAAGCGCCCATTGTCATTGGCGTTGGCCCCGGCTTCACGGCGGGGGTGGATTGTCACGCCGTTGTGGAGACGCAGCGCGGTCATGATCTTGGCCGCGTGATCCTTTCGGGCAGTGCCGCGCCCAACACGGGTATTCCCGGGGTTATCAGCGGCTTCTCGGTCGAACGCGTTTTGCGAGCGCCCTGCGCGGGTACCTTTCATGAGCTGCATCACATCGGCGACCTTGTGGAGAAGGGCGAGCCCGTCGCCATGGTCGAGGAACTTCCCGTTGTTTCGCAGATCAGCGGCGTCCTGCGCGGCCTTCTTCCCGAGGGCACGCCTGTGCAGACGGGCATGAAGAGCGGCGATGTGGATCCCCGCTGTGAGGTCATGCACTGCTACACCGTTTCGGACAAGGCTCGCGCCGTAGCAGGCGGCGTATTGGAGGCGCTGCTGCGCTTCTCCGCCGCGTCATGCTGAAGGAGATTGCGCAGCGCTTAGTGAGGGGCGAAGCCCTCACGCTCGTAAGCTGTCTTGACGGCGCAAACTGCGGCAAGTCGGCGTACATCGCCGCGGGAGAACGCGTTGATCCAACGGAGCTTATAAGCTCCTCTTCCCTTTCGGACGCTCCCCTGCCCTACTGCACGGAAGCTCCAAACGCGCTCTTTGTCGAGCAGGCGCTGCCAAAGCCCACGCTCGTTTTATGCGGTGCGGGACATGTCGCCAAGGCAACCGCCTACTTTGCATCCGCAATCGGCTTTTCCGTGACCGTCATAGACGAGCGCCAAGAACTATGCACCCCCGAACGCTTCCCAAACGCAAGGCTCCTGCCCGTAACCTTTTGTGAAGGGCTGAAAAGCATCACCGCCGCAGCGCCCTACTATGTGCTGCTGGCCTCCGATCCCGAACAGGAACTGTACTGTTTGAACGAAGTCCTTCTTCGCAGGCACAGCTACATAGGGCTGTTGGGCAGCAGGCGCAAGATCCGCTCCATCTTTGAAACGCTTGCCGAACAGGGCGTTTCCAAGAAGGCTCTCGCAGAGGTGCACGCTCCCGTTGGGATCAAGGTGGGGGCTCGCACGCCAAGCGAGCTGGGGCTTTGCATTACCGCCGAGCTGATCGAGACCAAGAATCGTTCAGGCGATGAGTCCATTTGGGATGTGGAGCTTGTGAATGCGCTTTGTGTTCTAAGCGCTCCCGCCATGCTGCTGACGCTCACTCGCGTGGTCGGTACTGCGCCACGCAGGGCGGGTGCGCGCATGCTGCTTCTGTCAAACGGGATATCGATCGCAAGCATCGGCGGTGGTCATGCGGAGCATCTGGCATTGATCGAGGCGCGGCAGCTTCTGTTGGATAAACGTTCCGCGCTGCTGCGTTTTCCGATCCGCAGCGGCAGCGAGGACTTTGTTGAGGTACTGTTTCAATACTGTGAGGAGTAAAGCATGGAAGACATCAAATTGACAAAGCTTGCCGAGTGCGCAGGCTGCGGTGCAAAGGTCGGCGCAGGCGAACTGGCAAAGCTGCTGGAGGGCATTGCCGTCCGCAGGGATGAAAACCTCTTGGTGGGGTTTGACAAGAGCGACGACGCCTCCGTATACCGCATCAGCGACGAGCTGGCACTGGTACAGACGCTGGACTTCTTTCCGCCGATCGCGGACGATCCCTACCTGTTCGGTCAGATCGCGGCCACGAACGCGCTGTCCGACATATACGCCATGGGCGGCGAGCCTAAACTGGCGCTGAACATCATGTGCGTGCCCGAGACCATGGACAAGGGGATCGTGCATCGCATCCTGCGCGGCGGTTATGACAAGGTATACGAGGCGGGCGCGCTCATCACGGGCGGGCACAGCATCTATGACCGCGAACCGAAGTACGGCCTGTCTGTAACGGGCTTTGTGCATCCCGACCATGTGCTCACGAACAGCGGCGCAAAGGAAGGCGACGTCCTGTTTTTGACCAAACCCTTGGGCATAGGCGTGTTGTCCACGGCAGCCAAGGCAGAGCTGCTTGACGAGGCGGACACGGCGCTGATGCTTAGCTTGATGACCACGCTCAACAAGGCTGCACGCGACGTGATGGTGCAGTATCGCGTACACGCCTGCACGGATGTGACGGGCTTTGGCTTCCTTGGACATCTGACGGAGATGGCAAACGGCTCCGAGCTGACTGCCCGCATCGATACAGACAGCATCCGCTTCATCCCCGCCGCCTTGGACTTTGCACGCATGGGCATCCTGCCAGCGGGCATGTATCGAAATCGGCATTTTGCCGAGGCATCCGTGGATCTTGGGACGGTGGACGAGGCCGTTTGCGATCTGCTGTTTGACCCGCAGACCTCGGGCGGGCTTTTGATCGCGGTGGATCCGCTCGATGCGGACGCGCTGTACGATGGCCTGAAGGACGCCGTCCCCGCTGCGCAGCGCATAGGTGTCATGCAGGCGCGCACGGATAAGGCGATCCTGCTGCGGTAGCATCTATTTGAGCTTATTAATAAAAAACGCAAGGGTCGATCCGAGACGATCGACCCTTTTTGATCCAAGAAATTACTTTGTCCGCTGCAGCGGCGAAGCTTAGTTCACTCGTCCAGCAGGGGTATCAGACTGACCGTATAGCGCAAAAGCTTTGCTGCGTCGTCCGCGCCCACCTTGCCGTCGTTTGTTACATCCGCCGCCAAAAGCTGCATTGCACTAAGATCCTGCAGCTTGACGGTATAGCGCAGGATGCACGCCGCATCGGCAGCGTTGACCCGCGTATTGGAATCTGCATCACCCAACACATAGGCAAGCGTATACTTCGCCGTCAATGTAGCATTGCTGCCCTTATTAAGGCTCAGCTGTGCCGTATCCGCCGTAAGATCGCCCTCAAAAGCCACGAACTGCGTGTTGACGCGCTCCTCTGCCAGTGCGGTCAAGCCGTCCGCATTCAAGAGAAGCCCGACCCGTCCGCAGGGATCGGCCTTCAGCTCTATGACGCCATAACCCGCGGCCGTCAGATCCATGGAAAGCACGTTGAGGTAGTTTCCCGTAAGATCCAACGCGGTCAAGACGCTGCAGCTTTGCACCGTCAGATTGGACAGCTTCATGCCGTTTGCCTTAAGAGAAGTCAAGCGCACTCCGCTCAGGCTGAGGGTCGCTCCCACGGTCGGCGTAAGTCCCGTAAAGTCGACAGCCGTCAGGTACTGCTCCGCATCGAACGTGAAGCCCTTCCAGCTTGTCGGATCGTCGAGGCTCCATGCGGCGCTGCCATAGAGACGTTGTCCATACTGCGAAAGGAAATCGCGCACGGCCAGTTCGTCCTCGGAGAACAAATAGTACTTAGCCGTGACCAGCTGATAGTGCGCAATTGGGCTGATGATGACGGTATCCTCCGTGCCGATGCAGACGCCGTCCGCATACCAGCCAAGGAAGGCGCCAATGCCGTCGTCATGACGCGTTAATTCAATGTTGCTCTTGTATTCTTCCGATATGTACCCGAAGTGCGCTCCAAAGCTGCCGCTGTCAGCGGTGAACGTAATGCTGTTGTAGGTATCCCTCAGGTATGTCAAGGGATTGCCGCGAAAATCGTAGGGATTGTTGCCCACTGTAGTGGTAAAGGTCGTAAAGCAATTGTCCCGCAGATCCAGACCTGAATAGCAATTGTATTCCAAGCTGCTGATGCCCAGGCCAACTGCAGTCAGGCTGGTGTGCAGGCGAAGGTCGCAAATGATGCGATACGCGTGCATCGAGTAGGAGCAGTCAAATGTAGAGAGCGCGATATTGCCTTCCAGATCGGCGTCCGTACCCGCCATGCCAAGCTCTCGCGTTACGTCGGACACGATGAGCTTGTCGATGTTGGTAAAGCCGATATTCACGTTCTCCACCTTCGAATCCGTCAAGTCCAGGGTGCCGATCAGGCGATCCTCGGCGGATGTGTCAGCGGTCTGTGAAAAATCGATGGCGATCGCAAAGCCATACTTGCTCCAATAGATCCCCGGCCAGCTGTGCCAATCCGTCTCAACATACCCCGCGTCCAGCTTGGAGCCGTTTTGAACGCCGTTTGCATCGCGCAGCGCAAGGAAGGAACCGATCTTGTTCAGCTGCGTATCGTAGCCTTCGATCATAGTGTATTTTATTTCGTAGGTATACGCCTTGTAGTAAGGCAAGGGCGTAGAAGCGTTCGGCTCTAAGTATTCTTTGGTGTTCTTGCAATACCAGCCCGCATACTCATAGCCCGGCAGCGCCTCTCCGTTGCCAAATTTCAAATAATAGAAACGATCGTTAAAGCCCTCAAAGCCGATCCGTGTATTGACATACCCAAGCCCCTCTGTGCTTACAAACACGGCGCCTGTTCCGTAGTTGCCCTGCGGGTTCACGCGCAGATAGACCAAGGGGTTGTTGCTCATGTGGAGAATGTAGATAGCGGTGTTCTTGCTAAGGTCCAGTCTGGAGATCTGATTATTGTTGATCTGCAGCTCCTTCAGTTTTGTGCAGTTATTGAGATCCAGTTCCGTCAGGTGACTGTTATCCAAATGCAGACAGGTCAAAGACTTGCAGCTGCCAAGGTCTATAGAAGTCAAATTGCAGTTCTCCGCGTAGATCGTCTCCAATGCAGTGCAGGATCTGACGATAAGGGAGTTAAGGTCGCCGCACTCCGAACAGCGGAGGTCGGTCAAAGCCGAGCAGTAGGACAAATTAAGAGAAGTGATCGAGCTGTTGCGCGTATTCACATTGGTGAGCTGCTTACAGAGGGACAGATCCAACGCACCCACGCAAGCCGCTTTGTTCAGGTTCAGATAGACCAGCTTGCCGTTGCTGAACTCTATACCGCTCCAAGTTGCAGGGTCGTTCGGAGCGTAGTTTGGATTCAGCTTAACGCCGTTCTTTACGCCCTCCGTGTCGGTCAGCTCCAAAAAGGTTTGCAGCTTTTTCTGCTCGGACGAGAGAGTTGTTTCGGCTTGGCTTGTTGCTGCCATCGTACAAAGCAGCAGCAAAGCAAGCAGCATGCAAAATACTTTCTTCATCTCCAAATACTCCCTTCAAGAATCGCTTTTGATGGACGGATCTACAGCAGGTATCGGTTGAAGATGGGAATGCGGCGCAGCAGGTACGCGATCCCGTAGCACAGGATCGCTGCGCAAAGCACCGTCAGCGGGGTCGCCGCAAGGGGCGTGAAGCTCTTTGCCGTCAGACCGATGCAGGAAAGCAACTTGAGCGACGGCAGCGACAGAAGGTACGCGCCAAGCGTACAGCGCGAAAGTTCCTCGAAGATGGCAGCTGTCCTCTTTGGAAAGCTTGCTCTTCTGTCCCACTCGGTAAATGTGACAAAGAGGGCAAGTGTTGGCAGCAGCAGGAACAGGTAATTGCCGTTTAGACGGTTGTAGGTGAAGAGGATGGTGTTCGTCCAGCGTCCCGTAAACAGCATGAACGTCACAAAGACGCCGATCACACCCAGCGCATACAGGGAGATGCGCAGCGCCTTAGGCAGGGACTCTCGTTTCAAGTAACTGCCCGCCACATACAGCCCCGCATATCCCAAGAACGCCTTGCAGTCGATCAGATCGGTGATGTAAGCGGACTTGTCCAAGGGCTTGATCAGCTGCAGCGTAGGCAGCAGCGCCGCAAACAGAAAGGCTCCAGCCAAAAAGTAGAGGCTCAGAACACGATCCTTGGCGATGGGACGCAGGATGGGCGTAAGCAGAGCAAGCCCAAACGGAATGAACAGCCAGTAGATGATGTCGCGCTCTATGAATGCGCGCTTAATGAAATCCTTAAGTGTGAACGCGGAGCCAAGCGTCAGAAAGGACAGCGCCGCATACAGCACACCCCAGCAGATGATGACCAGCCCCATGCGCAGGATCGTTTTGAAAAAGTAGCTCTTGATGCAAAACGCGCGGTCGGGATCCAGTCCGAATGCGCCCATAAGCAGGATAAGATACCAAGGCAGGGACTAAACAGGGACAAATACCCCTGCAGGACATTGATGTTCAGGCCGCCGCGCACCGTAAAGGCGACACGCAGCACCGCCAGGCAAAACAGCGTTCCCACAAAGGCGATAACTCGCAAAATGTCGTAGGCCGTCCGTCTGCTCTGTTCCATGTCCACCTCCTACTTCACGCAGTCAAAGCCCAGCTTATGGTACACCTTCCGCACGGTGCGCACGGCGATCCCCCGCGCCTTATCCGCGCCCTCCTTCATGGTATCGCCAAGGAAGGTCTTGTCCCCCATGTAGCGTTTGTAGGCGCTCTGCAGCGGCTCCAGCAGGGCGATAACGGCGTCCGCCGTCTCCTGCTTGAGCGTTCCGTAATTCTGCCCCTCAAAGTGCGCAAGGGTCTTTTCCATGCTGCAATCGGCACAGACCGAGTAGATGGACAAGAGGTTGCTCACGCCCGCACGCGACTGCGGATCAAAGGCGATCTGCGCCTCGCAGTCCGTAACGGCACGGCGGAACTTGCGAACGATGACGTCCGGCTCGTCCAAGACCAAAATGTACGCGTTTGGGTTGGAATCGGACTTGCTCATCTTTTTTGTAGGTTCCTGCAGGCTCATCACCCTTGCGCCAAGCTTGGGGATGTACGGTTCTGGCACCACGAAGGTCTCGCCGTAAGCGTTGTTGAAGCGCGTTGCAAGCACCCGCGTCAGTTCGACATGCTGCTTTTGATCCGCTCCTACGGGTACAAGGTCGGCCTGATACAGCAGGATGTCCGCCGCCATCAAAACGGGATAGGTGAACAGCCCCGCGTTGACATTGTCCGCGTGGCTTGCGCTCTTGTCCTTGAACTGCGTCATGCGCATGAGCTCTCCCATGTAGGTGTTGCAGCTCAGCGCCCAAGTCAGCATGGTATGCTCGGGGACCTGCGATTGCACAAAAAGCACCGAGCGCTTTGCATCGATGCCGCAGGAAAGCAAAATGGCAAGCATCTCAATGCTTCTGCGCCGCAGCTCTGCGGCGTCTTGGCGCACGGTGATGGCGTGCATATTGGCGATCATGTACAGCGCGGTATAGTCGTCCTGCAGCAGCGCCCAGTTTTTGAGCGCGCCCAAGTAATTGCCCAGCGTCACGTTGCCGGAAGGCTGTATGCCCGATAAAATGACCTTTTTTGCTTCCTCCATTATTCCCTCCCAATAAAAAAACGCTGCGAGCAAGCCGTAAGCCGAGTTCTGTCTAAGGACGATCATCTATCTAAGGCCCTGCGTTGCCGCAGGGCTCCAGCGATTACAAGGAGCTTGGCAGGCGGCCATTGAATGCTCCCAATTCAATCTTGCACCGAGTGGGGTTTACAGGTACGACAAGTCGCCATGTCGTCGGTGAGCTCTTACCTCGCCTTTCCATCCTTACCCGTTCTAAAGAACAGGCGGTTTATTTCTGTTGCACTTTCCTTGGAGTCGCCTCCACCGGGTGTTACCCGGCACTCTTGCCTTGTGGTGCTCGGACTTTCCTCACCCCCGAGGGGGCGCGATCGTCTGTCTTACTCGCAGCGAATATTCAGTTGTCAAAAATCGTATGCGCTAATTCTTTTCTGCGTAGAGCAGTCGGCCGCAGTTTTCGCACTCCACGATGGAGTCCTCTATGGATATTTTCTTCAGCGTCATCATGGGCAGCGACATGCGGCAGCCACTGCACTTGGCGCCAATGACGGGTACGACGGGCAGATTGTGATGCTGTCGCGCCTTGTTGTACTTGGCAAGCATTTCGGGGTCGGTACGCTCGGCAATGCGCTCCATCTCCGTGTCACAGGCGTTCAGCTCCGCCGTGGCGTCCTCTTTTTCCTTGTCGCAGACGACGCGCAGCTGATCGTATTCCTTCTTGTTCTTACCCGCAAGCACACGCGTCTTTTGATACTCGCCGATTGCATGTTCCACGCTTGCGGAAAGCTGCTTCATCTCGCGCTCGACCGTGTGCATCTCCTTCATGAGCTTTTCGATGTCGGTACGGAACTCGGTCATCTCCTCGGCGGTGCATTCCTCATCCGAATTGAGAGTGTCCAGCTCCGAGCTTTCCAGATCCAAGCGCCTTTCCAGCTGCTCCTGATGCGCCTTGAGGCGCGCCATCGTGTTGGAGAAGGCCTCCATTTCGTCCGTCAGCTTCTTGATAACGAGCTGCTGCTCCTTGAGCTGCTTATACAGTTTGTTCAGCTTTTGACGATTTTCCGTGGAACGGATCGCAAGCTCCAACTGCTGCTTCTTTTCGTCTGCCTGCTGGTAGGCCAGCAATACATCAAGTTTCGTCATTCCTTTTCGTCCCTCCTTCATAACAGGCAAGCGGCGCAACTTCTGTGCGCGTTATATAATATTGTACATCATTCTTCTCGCTCTGTAAACCTTGAATTAACGGTTCGAGAACGATCTTTTCTGTTTCGTAGTGTCCCAAGACCGCCAAGGCAAGGCCGAGATGCGCCGCATCGATGGCTTGGCTGTGCTTGACCTCTCCCGTTACGAACACGTCCGCACCCGCCGCAAACGCTTCGTAGACGTCGCCGCCGCCGCTGCCGCCCATGACCGCGACCTTGCAGATCATTTTATCCAAGTCGCCGCCATAGCGCGCATGGGTATGCAGCCGCTTTTCGCAAAGCGTCAAAAAGGCGTCCAAGCGGAGAGGCTCTGTTAGCCTTCCCACCCTGCCCAAGCGCTCCGGCTCCAGCGGCGTGACGTCTGTCAGATCCAAGAGCTTTGCAAGACAGTCGTTTACACCGCCGGGAGCTGCGTCCAGATTTGTGTGTGCCGCGAACATGCCGATGCCGTGACGCGCCAGAATGTAGGCGGCTCTTGTGGCGATCAGATCGGGTCGAAAGCCCTGCACGGGATGATAGAACAGCGGATGATGCGTCAGCACAAGATCCACGTCCAGCTCCGCCGCCTCCTTTGCTACGCGCTCCGTGCAGTCCAACGCCACCAAGACGCGGCGGATCTCCGTTCTGTCCGTACCCACGAGCAGACCCACGTTGTCACCCTCATACGCATAGGAACGCGGCGCGTGCCGTTCCATCATGTCCAAAAAATCGATGAGCTTCATTCTTCACTCCTTTGGACGCTGCCGAAGGATCTGTTGCAGCGCCTCGATCCTTTCCAGTAATTTTTTCTCACCATCGGAGCCGCGTGCTGTTAAAAGCCTGTTTGTGTGGCCCTTTAGCAATTGCTCCGCCAGCGCATAGTACAAAGGATCCCGCCTTTGGCAAGGCAACGCTCCCAGTTCGTAGCAGTCCTTTGGAAAATCCTTTGGCCACGGCGTTTTTTCTGCGCCGTACTCCGCAGCAAGGAGCTGGTAGAGGCGGCCGCCGTCCGAAACGACCCGTTCCGCAAGGATGGCACAGCCGCTTTCCGTCAGGTATCGCCTAAGTTCGATGCTGTCGCACATGGGCTGCAGCACAAGGCGCTTGCCTGTCAGCGCGCAGGGCGCTTCCTCGATGATACGCCGTATCAGAGAGCCGCCCATGCCCATAAGCGCCGCCCCGTCAAAGCTTTCGTTACTGAGCGGCAAGAAGCCGTCTCCCACAAACGTTCGTATGCGATCGAGCACCAAATGCTGCTTTGCAAGCCTGCTGCATTTTTGAAGGGAGCTAACGCTCACGTCCGTTGCAAGCACAAGGCTTGCCTGTCCGCTCTCAATGAGGGAGACCGCCAAGCGTCCGTGATCGCAGCCGATGTCGGCCACCGTGTCGCAGCCCCGCAGCAGCGTCATGGCGGCCGTTAACCGTGGGGACGACTTTAGCGGACGCGGAACGCTCATACTTTGATGGGCTTGCACGGCTCGATCTCGTCGATGGGGCCGCCGCCCAAGCAGCGCTCGCCTTGATAGAACACGACCCACTGCCCCGCCGTAACGGCGCGCTCAGGCTTGTCGAACAGCACCTTAGCGCCACCATTGCAGGGCAATACCGTAACGGCTTGGTCGCTCTGCCTGTATCGAAATTTAGCCGTGCAGCGAAAGCTTGTCCCGCCTTCGATCGAGCCGATCCAATTCACCTTTTCCGCCTTCAGCGAACGGCTGAACAGCTCCTCGTGTTCACCCTGCTGCACGATCAAAAGGTTTCGCTTAAGATCCTTGCCGATGACAAAGTAGCTCTCCCCCGTTCCTCCCGCTACGCCGCCGATGCCCAGTCCGCGGCGCTGACCGATCGTATAGTACATCAGTCCGTCGTGGCGTCCGACGATCCGTCCCTTTTCGTCCACCATGTCGCCGGGGCAGGCGGGAAGATACTGCATCAAAAACTGTTTGAAGTTGCGCTCGCCTATGAAGCAAACGCCTGTTGAGTCCTTTTTATTCGCGTTGACAAAGCCCTGCTCACGGGCAATGCGGCGTACCTCGGGCTTTTGCAGCTCGCCCACGGGGAAGAGCACACGAGTAAGCTGCTCCTTGGTAAGTCCCGCCAAGAAATAGCTTTGATCCTTGTTGCGATCCGCGCCGCGCAGCAAAGCAAGCTCCCCCGTCTTGTCCAAGCGCGCATAATGTCCCGTTGCCAAGCCCGCCGCGCCGGTGTTGAGCGCGAAGTCCAAGAAGGCGCGGAACTTGATCTCGCAGTTGCACAAAACATCGGGATTGGGCGTCCTTCCAAGGCGATACTCCTCTAAAAAGTAGCGGAACACGCGGTCACGATACTCCTTGGTGAAGTTGACGGTATAGTACGGAATGCCCATCGTTTCGCTGACGGCACGAACATCCTCGTAATCCTTGGTGGCGGTGCAAACGCCCTCGTCATCGGACTCCTCCCAGTTCTTCATGAAAACGCCGATGACGTTCTGTCCCTCACGCTTCAAAAGGTAGGCCGCCACGCTGCTGTCCACGCCGCCGCTCATGCCCACAACGATATGTCCTTCCTGCATCATAACGCCTTCCTTTCATAAAAATTGGTCGGATCCTTTACGCAAAAACAGAGGGCTCCCCCATGGCAGTATACCACAGAGGAGCCGCTTTGCCAACGTTTTTCGCTTTACAACTTAGCAGCCGCAGTTCCGATTGGACTGATTGTTGCAGTTGCAGCCGCCGCCGTTGAAACCTTCGCCAAGACCGCAGTACTTGCTGAGCAGAAGCAGCCAGATCAGCGTATCGCAGCCGCAGCCACAGCCGTCTTCGCCATCGCCGAGTACCAGCAGCAGGACGAGCACCCACATCACGTTGGAGCCCCCACAGTTACCGAACATCGTTCTTCTCCCTCCTTAGGACAGTTTTTTCGACGCTGCCGCCGAATACTGTATAATACGCACCGTCCTTGAATTGTGTGCGCACGGAGGGGTGCGGGCTTGGATCAGATCCTTACCGCGTCAAAGCCCAGCTCCTCTAAGATCTCCTCCGCTTTTGCAGCCTTCGCTTCCCCGCCGTCCACGCTCACGCGTTTATCCGCAAGGGAAACGTTTGCTTGGAGCTTGTTTTGTTGCATCGCCTTCTCGATGCGCGCCACGCACATAGCGCAGTGCATGTCCGTTACCTTCCATTCGACCATGTTCTTACCTCTTTCTATGCGGAATTATTTCATCATGCGACGAAGTGTAGAGATCAATTCCTCCACTACGGCTTCATCCCCCTGCTTGACGCCTGTTACCACGCAGTCGCGCACATGCTGCGCCATCAGCTCACGTCCGAACGCGTCCAATGCCGACCGTGCCGCAATGAGTTGGTTTAGGATGTCAACGCAATAGACCTCGTCCTCGACCATGCGCCGTATGCCGCGCACCTGCCCCTCGATGCGGCTCAGACGGTTCTTGAGCGCCTTCTGCTCGTCCTCGTTTCGCTGCTTGTGCCGCGTACAGGCGCAGCAGGCCTGCTCCTTACGTTCTAATTCATCCTGCGTCACAATTTTTTCCTCCTTAAGCTTAAGGCATTCGTCACCACGCATATGGAGCTTAGGCTCATCGCCAGACCCGCGATCATGGGACTTAATAGAAAGCCAAAGGCGGGATAAAGGATCCCTGCCGCTATGGGGATGCCGATGCTGTTATAAAAGAACGCCCAAAACAGGTTCTGCTTGATGTTCCGCATCGTCAGATCCGAAAGACGGATCGCCTTGACCACGTCCCTTGGATCGTTGCGCGTGAGGATGACGTCCGCCTGCGCGATGGCAACATCGCTGCCTGCGCCGATCGCCATGCCGCAGTCCGCCTGTACAAGGGCAGGCGCGTCATTCACGCCGTCGCCCACCATCAAAACGATCTTCTTTTGTGCCTGCAGCTCCGAAATGACCCGCGCCTTATCCTTGGGCAGCACCTCCGCCTTGACGGCGTCCGCGCCCAAAGCCTTTGCGATCTGCTCCGCCGTCTCGCGCCTGTCGCCCGACAGCAGCAGCACCTCGCGCTTGCTGCGATGCAGCTGCTCTATCGCCTCGACTGCGCCCTCACGCAGCGTGTCCGCTACGCCGATGACCGCAAGGAGCTTGCCGTCAAGTGCGACATAGACCCTTGTTTGTCCCTGCAAGCTTTCGTTTTGCGCATCCGTAAGCGTCGCCGCAACACCGTTTTCACTAAGCAAACGTTCGCTGCCGATCAACAGAGCTTTGCCGTCCGAAAGGCTTGCCTCCAAGCCAAGCCCGCCTCGCTCCGTCATTTTTGTAAGACGGCTCTTGTCCAAAACGAGCTTCCGCCGCTCGGCTTCGTCAAGAAGCGCCTTTGCAAGTGGGTGCGTGGAAGCGGACTCCGCAATGGCGCATAGGGTCAGCGCCTCGTTTTCATCGGCTGTAAAGCTTAGGATCTTTGTCACACGCGGCTTGCCCTCCGTCAGCGTTCCCGTTTTGTCGAACACGACAAGCTGCGTTTTGTGCAGCTGCTCCAAGGCCTCGCCGCTGCGTATCATCAAGCCGTGCGCCGCGCCAAGCCCCGTTCCCACCACCACAGAGGTGGGTGTGGCAAGCCCCAGTGCGCAGGGGCAGGCGATCACCAGTACCGCCGTGAACACACGCAGCGCAAGGGCGATCCCTTCTCCCGCCAGCAGAAAGATCGCGCCTGCCAACAGCGCTATGCCCATCACCACGGGCACGAACACGCCCGACACCTTGTCCGCAAGCTTTGCAATGGGTGCTTTCTTGCTCTGCGCATCCTCCACGAAGCGAATGATGGCGGCAAGTGTGGTGTCCTCGCCCACGCGGGTGATGCGTGCGCGCAATAGTCCCGCACCGTTCACGCTCCCTCCGATGAGTTCGCTTCCCGCCTGCTTTTCAACGGGTATGCTTTCCCCCGTCAAGAGCGATTCGTCCACGCCGCTCGTACCCTCCGTCACAACAGCATCCCGCGGAACGCGAGCACCGGGGCGAATACGTACAATGTCCCCAACACGCAGGCTGTCCGCCGCGACCGAACGCAGCTCGCCGTCCTTTTCCAACAGAGCGGTATCGGGCATGAGCGCCTGCAGCTTTTCAATGGCGGAAAGCGTCTTTTTCTTGCTGCGCCGCTCCAAATATTTACCCAGCATCACCAACGCCAAGACCACCGCGGCGGACTCAAAGTACAGCTGATGGGCAAGATGACTCGTGTCGGTCGACAGCAAAAGAAGCAGCGTGCTGTAAAGGAAGGAGCAAAGGCAGCCGATGGCCACCAAGCTGTCCATGTTGGGCTGCCCCCGAAACAAAGACTTCAGGCCATGACCGATAAGACCGCGTCCCACATACAGTGCGGGCAGGGTCAACAGCAGCTGCAAAAGTCCATACTGCAGCGGACGCTGCTCGGGTGAAAAGACCGCAGGCAAAGGCGCCGAAAAGAGCATCGGCCCCATGGAAACATAGAGCAATATGGCCGCGAACGCAAGCGCAACGATCAGCTCCGTTTTGCCGTCTCCCGCCTTGTCCGTCTGCTTTTTCTTTGCGGCAGCTTC
Source organism: uncultured Oscillospiraceae bacterium (assembly GCA_964490325.1). Classification (GTDB taxonomy): domain Bacteria; phylum Bacillota; class Clostridia; order Christensenellales; family CAG-138; genus DAOPJM01. The sequence goes on along the minus strand of CAZBBX010000003.1, from coordinate 74,957 downwards.
CTTTTGCCGTTCAAGCTCCGCCGTAAAGCCCGCCTTCTCGATGCGTGCCGTGATGGCGGCGGCAGTCACCTTTTTTTCATCGTACCGAATGTGCATCCGCTGCGTGACAAGGTTCACCTCGCTCAGCTCCACACCCGCAAGCTTGCTTGTGACCCGTTCCACGGCGGCCGCGCAGGCAGCGCAGGACATGCCGCCTATGCTATAGCTTTCGTCTTTCATGCAGCCCCCTTTTTTTCGTATTATATACCCCCATGGGGTATCTGTCAAATAGCTGTTTGCGTATACAAAATATATCTTGTGAAACTGTGACTTTTTCATACGTCTGTGTTATTATGAATTAGAGGAAGGACGCGCATACTGCGCAGAAAGGCAGGGTCATTGCAGCATATGGTCTCAAAAACCATGTTTCAGCTGGGGCATACGCGCTCCAACATTCGGGAATTGTTTGAATATGGTATGCAAAAAAGCAAGGAGATCGGGGCTGAAAACATCTTTGATTTTAGCATCGGCAACCCTAGTACCCCCGCTCCCGACGCCGTAAAGGAAGCCATTCTGTCCATTCTTGCTGAGACAAATTCAGTCGAGCTCAACGGCTATACCGTTGCGGCAGGCGACGCAGCCTCGCGTGCTAAGATCGCCGCATCGCTCAATCGGCGCTTTGGCAGCAGCTACACGGCGAACGAACTGTTCCTGACCGTGGGCGCAGCCCCCGCATTGGTCAGCTGTATTCGGGCTTTGATGGTGCCTGAAGCCGAATTTGTTCTGATCGCTCCCTATTTTGCGGAGTATGTACCTTTTATCTCCGCCAACGGCGGCAAGATCGTGGTCGTTCCGCCCGATGAACCGAACTTTCAGATCCGCTTGGATGCGTTGGACGCCGCCATCGGTCCGCACACGCAGGCTGTCCTTATCAACTCGCCAAACAATCCCTGCGGCTGCGTGTACAGCGAGGATACGCTTCGTTCTCTTGCGGAACTGCTGAAGCGCCGCTCACGGGAGCTGGGACATCCCATCTACCTCATCAGCGACGAGCCCTATCGCGAGCTGGTCTACGACGGCTGCGTCGTGCCCTGGGTGCCGCAGTACTACCCCGATACCTTGGTCTGCTATTCCTACAGCAAGGTGCTGTCCCTGCCGGGTCAGCGCATCGGTTGGATCCTCTTTCCCAAGACGCTCAGTGAGTATTCGGACATTCGGGACGCCATTGCGGGCAGTGCACGCGTGTGTGGACATGTTTGCGCCAACTCCCTGTATCAGCGAGTGGCCGCGCTGTGCTGCGATGTGCAGCCGGATCTTAGCAGCTACATCATAAATCGCAAGCTCCTCTACGAAGGCCTGACCGAAATGGGCTACCATACCGCCAAGCCGCAGGGTGCATTCTACCTGTTCGTGCGCGCACCCGAAGGCGACGGCAACGCCTTCAGCGACCGTGCCAAGGCGCAGGGCATCCTTGCTGTTCCGGGTCGCGACTTTGGCTGCGCACCCTATGTGCGGCTTTGCTACTGTCTGACCACGGACAAGGCGGAGCGTTCGCTCCCCGTCTTCCGCCGCTTGATCGAAAGCAATCGATAGAGCGACCCATCAAAAATGATTACGGCCTTCGTCTGATTCGGGCGAAGGCCGTTTCTTATGGTTTTTCCGCGCTTCCCTGCAGGGTAGTGAACCACTCCCCCTCCACATGCAGGCTTAGACCGCTCCGCTCACGCGTTTTGATCTGCGGCGTTGTTGTTTCCAAGGAAAAATTTGGGCTGAAGTAAGGGTCTCCCTCCTTCAGCATGGCGCGGAAGACGTCCTGCATCCTTGGATCGTTTGCTTTTTGCGGGAGGGAACGCGTCAAAAAGGTCGCGTAGGGTGTAAAGATCGTTCTTCTGCCCACGGCGTTCAGGCGCAGGCACAGCTCCTCCGCAAAGCCCGCCGTTCCCAAGGTCTCGTCAAAGCCGCGCTGTGCAAAGAACAGCTCCCTTGCAAGCGTAAGGCCGCAAAGCGGCAGTGCGCTGACATTGCGGATGCAGCGGGTAAACTGCTGAAAAAGGCTCCTGTCAAAGATCTGCGTCGTTTCCGTACCGCCCTCGTCCCGAACCGCTTCCGCATAGAGCGAACCAAGTCCGCCCAGCAGCCCCACGACCGTTCCGCAGGACACGATCCGTTTGTCCGTGTTGACAACGGAACCGCCCACCGCGCCTGTGCCGTTTCTTGCGGCAAGCTCACAGAGCCGTTCTGCAAAGTCTCCGCTGATCGGCTCATCCCCCGCGTTCAAAAAGAGCAGGTACCTGCCCTTCGCCGCAAATGCCGCCGTATTGAGAGCCTGCGCGGCATTCGGCTCGCCGCTTTGCGGGATCAGGACGCGGGCAAGGCGCTTCTTTTGCAGGTTTTCCAAGTAGCGGTGCAGCGTTTCGTCCTCCGCGCTCTCCGAGACAACATATTCGATCCTGCGATACAGGCTGCTTGTGTCAATAGCTTCCAAGCTCTGCCGCAGGCTCTTATAGTCGCCCTTGCCTGCGATGATCACGGACACCAAGGGTCTGCCGCGAAGCCCAAAGCGTATGGCTGTGCTGCCTAAAAACAGTCCCTCGGTGACAAGTCCCCTTTCGTGAAAGCTTCGCAGCGCCTTACGAACAGGCTCTGTACCGTAGGGAGCGTCCATACCGCTGTCGCTGAACAACACGCGGGGAACATGCAGCACGCGCTTTGCCTCCCGCGTCACCAAGAGCGTGTATCGCCTGCGCTCACCGGCGTCAAAGCTCACAAGGCCGCCTACGGCATTGTCAAGGGAACGTTTGACTGCAAAGGGAACACCGATGTACGGATAGGACAGCAGCGTGTCGGGCGAGTATGCGGGCAGGAACTGCGGTGACACGCGTCTGCCCTTGCAAAGTCTGTCGTAATCGCCGTATACGGCGTCGGCGTCCGCGGCAAGGAGCAGCGCCATTTGATACAAGGCGTCGCTTGACAGTATCCCGTCCCGTGGGAAATACAGCAGGAAGTCTCCCCGCGCTTTTCTTGCAAGCGCTTTGGGATCCCTGCCTAAAAGCAGTTCAAAATGCGGATAGATCTGCGTTTGCAGGGAAGCCTTGAGGAACGAAGGATCTTCGTCAGCACAGAGCAGACTGAACAAGGGCGGACTTTCAAAGCTCGTTTTTTCATACAATTCCCTTTGCGCATCCGTGATTGCTGACTGTTCCAAATATTTTCTGTAGCGCTGTTCCTGTTCCATGCGCATAGTGTGCCACAGCCGAAAATTACCATGCGCGTTTTAATTTGCTCTGCACACAATAGGGAAAGGCGTTCATATCATTAGGAAGACGAGCGCCTAAGCCCTTGAAAGGAGCGTCTATGCCAAGCTGGGTCGTTTTTACGGAGGAGTTTGATCTGGATCCCACGCCGCTGATCACAAGGCGCTTACGGGAACGAGAAGCCGACTTTACCATTGCGGATCGCAAGCGGGAGACGGTCGTGACCCTGCGCGGTTCGCGTGCTGCGGGACTGTTGGCGCAGGCGCTTGCCCGTGTACTCTGCCGCGATCTTTCGTATTTTGTCATGGCGCGCATGGCGGATCGACTGCCTCTAAACTTGGAGGAAAAGCAGACCGTCCTAACGGAAGCGCTCTCCGCCGCAAGGGGACATGAGGAGTATGAAAAGCTTGCACAGGGGATCGCGGAGGAGCTGAAACGCTCCACTTCCTTTTGCTTGGAGGGCTACTTGACCTTTCGAATGCAGGAATACACCGAGCTGTGGCAGCTGTATGTGGAGCAGGCTGCGGCGCAGGCGCTGCTGGGGCGCGAGTATCAGGATCTGCTGCAGGCGCTCGATTCGTATTTAGAGGCCCTGCCCCCACGCGTTTGCGAGCTGCAGCTTTGCATCCATGCGGATGGCCGCTGCACCTTGACGGACGATTGCTTTGTGCGCTTGGAGTACGAGGACGGCGCAAGGGAGGGGCTGGTGAACCTTTTGATCCACATGGCGCCCAAGACGCTGATCATCTATGACCTGAGCGGACAAAAGGAAAACAGGCTGACCGAAACCTTGGCACAGCTGTTTTCGGGACGCGTTAAGATCTACCGCTGATCCGATCGATCGTATCAGCCGCCGCCGCAGATGGGTAAAAAGCCCAGCTCGTCGCCCTCCTTCAGTTTTGCATGAAAGTATCCGTGCAGCGCGATGCTTTCGCCGTTTATAACGATCAGCATCTTCTTTGCGACCTTACAGGTCTCCTTTCCGTATGCCATTTTGACGAAACGCAGCGCGCCTTTTGCCGTATGGATATCGGCAACGCGGTCAAACTCGTGGCCGATCCGCTCCAAAAGCTCGCCGCGATAGCGGATCACGATCATTTTGATCCCCCCTCCTCAATGTTTAGGCGCTGCAGCGTCTTCTTTGTGGGAATGCCCTGCGCGTCCCAGCCGCGTGTCTTGTAGTAGCGCGGCAGCATCTTGTCAAGCGGTACCACCGTGTCGGGCTTTGACGGATCCTGCGGCGTCTTTGTCAATCGATCGGGCAGGGTGTCGTCCTTGCCGCTCAAGCCCTCCCGCAGACTGTACAGGCGCTCTAAATTGTAGCTGCGCTCGCCCAGCTTGATGAACTCTGCCGTCTTCATTTTCAGTCCCGTCGCAAGGTGCAGCGCCTCCGCATGGGGCAGCAGATAGAGCGAATTGAACTGCAAAAGATTGCTCAAACGCAGCAGCAGGCGCACGCCCCAGCCGATATGCGTGGCAATCTTGCCGATGAGCCGCGTCATGGGATGGGTGGGTCCCCATTTGTACAGGATCGCGGGAACGAAGGTCTGCGCGGAGAATAGGCAATGCCCTGCCGTGGACACGGCCTCCAAGCAGTCCTGCATGAACACCGTAAACTCTGCCTTCGCCTTCGGGCTTTGCGCATCCAAGGACAGCACGCCCACCGATTCGAGCAGCGCCAAGTAGCCGCCGTTGAGATGGCAGCCGCCGCGATTTGCCACGGCATAGCCCAAACCCATGCCCACGCTGCGGCGCGGTTCGTAGGAAGCCATCTCCAGTCCCTTGGCGTTCATTGCAAAGTCCTTGCCGCCGTACTTTTCGCTCAAGCGCTTGGTGCCCTCGGCAAGCTCATTTCCAGCGCCTTCGCGCAGGGCGATTTCCCGAATCAAGGCTTCCAAGCCCTCCACATCCGAAAAAGACACGCCAAAGTCGTGAATACCTTGCTCCTTCAGCTCCATGGCAAACGCGATGGTCGATGCGCAGGAGATGGTGTCCATTCCGTACACATCGCAAAGGTAGTTCATCTTGAGCACCAGCTTGAGATCGTGCGCGTCGATGTTGGGACCAAAGAAGCCCATCGTTTCGTATTCGGGACCCTTGACCTCCTTGCCGTCCACCAACACACGCCGTTCGCAGCGGATGGGGCAGCTCACGCAGGAGCCGTTGCGCACCAGCATCGTCTCTGTGAGCGTCTCGCCGCTGACGGCGTCCGCCTTAGCGTCATGTCCATATTTGAAGTTATGCGTGGGCAGCGCATAGGAGGCGTTGGCCTTGTTGACCAAGCCGCCGCTGCCGTAGCGCGGCAGGCTCTCCCCCGTCATGGGGTGCTTGCGCAAGAATTTCACCCACTTCTTGGTGAAGGCTTTCAGCCCCTCGCGATCGTACACGGGGATCTGGCGGGTACCGTATGCAACGACCGCCTTGAGATTCTTGCTGCCGAACACGGCGCCGCAGCCGCAGCGCCCCGACATACGCTCCCCCGACGCCACGGATGCGTAGCGCACCAGATGCTCGCCTGCGGGGCCGATGACGAGCTTCCCATACGGCTTGGGCAGCTTTGCCTGCGTCTCCTCTGCATCGAGACCCCACAGCTCCGCCGCGTCCGTGAAATGCACCTCGCCGTCAAGGATCTCCAAAAGTGTCGGCTTCTCCGCCCTTCCCGTAAGGATCAGACCCTCGTATCCCGCCTTGCGCAGCAGCACGCCAAACTGGCCGCCGCTGTTGCTGGAAGCAATGCCGCCTGTCATGACGTTCTTGAAGCTCATGTTGAAGCGGCTGGACGAGGGCGCTCCCGTTCCGTTGAGCGGACCCGTGTTGACGATGAGCATCGCCTCGGGCGCAAGCGGATCCACGCCCTTTTCGGTCAGATCCAACAAAAGCCGCGCCGCAAGGCACTTGCCGCCGATGTATTTTTCGCAGTAGTTCTGCGGAACAAGGTAGGGCTTTGCGCTTTTACTGCTCAAATCCACCCAAATGTATTTTGCCTGTTCCATCTCAGGCCTCCTTTTGCGCCGCAGCCTCGGGCAAATGCAGCGTGATCGCCTCCAGCGGGCAGGCTTGTTCGCAAAGGCCGCAGCCCACGCACTTTTTTTCGGCGCTCAGGATCGCCGTAACATGGAAATCGCCGCGATAGCGCGGGTAGGCAATGGACAACGCCTCCGCCGTGCAAACGGAAACGCACAGGCCGCAGGCGGAGCAAAGCTCCGTGTCGATCGAGGGTCTTTTCCATTCGCTGCGCTTGACCACCGCGCAGACCTTGCCTGTCTCGTCCGTGATCGCGCCCTTTGGGCAGACTCTGCCGCAAACGCCGCAGTCCACACAGCGCTTTTCGTTGACGACGTGCTGCTTGCCGCGCTCTCCCGTGATCGCAAGTACGGGGCAGAGCCTTGCGCAGGCGCCGCAGCCGACGCAGGCCGTTGTGATGGTATGCGCCATACCTACCTCCCGCGTATCTTTTCGATCACAGCAGCAAAGTGTGCGCGATCGAACAGCACGGGTACGGGATAGATGGGATTGGCCTCATGCGACGCCCAAGTGATGATCTGCTGCACATCCTCGTCGCGGATGACGTCTAAGTGACGCGGAATGCCCATGCGCTCGTTCATGGCATAGATCTCGGTGACAAAGGCCTTTGCCATGTCGCTGTCGCTGCCCTCGGACGCAACGCCCGTTATCCTTGCCAGATGCGCAAGCTTCGCTGCGACCTTGTCGCCGTAATCCTCTAAGACGATGGGCAGGATCACCGCGTTGGCAAGGCCGTGCGGCGTGCCGTACAGGCCGCCCAAGGTATGCGCAATGGCGTGAATGTTGCCCACGCCCGCACGGGTGAAGGCAAAGCCCGCCTGATAGGAAGCGACCAGCATGGCGCTTCGTGCCTCGACGTCCTGTCCGTTTTGATAGACCTTTTCTAAGTTTTTGAAGATGGCCTTTGCAGCTTCCTCGGCGCAGTGCAGGCTGTCCTTGGTGGTCATCGTCCAGCATAGATACCCCTCCACAGCGTGAGTCAGCGCGTCCATGCCCGTGGTGGAGGTGATGTGCGGCGGCAGACCCAGCGTCAGCTCAGGATCCAGCACCGCATAGCGCGGGATGAGCCTCAGATCCATGATGGCGTACTTATGATGCGTCTGTGTGTCCGTCACCACTGCGGCAATGGTCGTTTCCGAGCCGGTGCCCGCCGTTGTGGGAACGGCGATAAAGGGCGGGATACGCTTTAACACCTTCAGCAGACCACCCATTTGGTTGACCGTCTTTTTGGGTCGCGTCACCCGAGCCGCCGCACCCTTGGCCGCGTCCATGGAGGAGCCGCCGCCTATGGCGATGAAGCCGCCGCAGCCCTCGTCCAGATACTGCTTGCGGATGCGCTCGACCGTGTTGACCGATGGGTTTGGCTCTACGCTGTCGTACAGCGAATACGGGATCTTTGCATCGTCCAAGACGGCAAGGACGCGAGGTGCCACACCCGCCTTCATCAAGCCCGGATCCGTCACGACGATGGGTTTTGTTACGCCTTCCGTCTTGAGCAGCGCGGGGATCTTGCCGATGCTCCCTGCACCCTCTACCCGTTCCGCCTTGCGCCACGGCAGCAAGGCCGCTCCGACATTGAACACCGCTTGGAAGGTACGATACCAAGCCTTTTTCAGCGCCCATGAAACTGACATCTTTCATTCCTCCTGCTTTGTGCTTCCCATTTTGTTCCTTCTATTGCCAAGGGCTTTCGGCTCCTTGGCGTTTTACGGGGTCAAGCCCCGTTGACTACCGTTTTTGCGCCCCTCCACAGATCGGACAGGTTTTCCGCCTTACAAGGGGGATCGCCTCGAGGGTGAGGCGGCGGCCGTCGAAGCAATAGAGCTTGCCCGTCAGCGTATCACCGCGTCCCAAGATCGTCAGCAGCGTCGCCTGTGCCATCAGCGCGGAAAGTGCGCTCGTAATGGGCGGCAGCGAGACGGCGTTTTTGTGTGCACCGCTCCCCACTCCGTTTGGATAGGCGCAGGCAAGGCAGGGTGACTGCGCATTGCTAACGAGCAGCGTTCCGTCAAAGCCCTCCACGCCCGCATGGATCTGCGCTGCGTTCAGGGGAAAAAGCGCTTTAGACAGGGACAGGCGCTGCTTTAGTTCGTCGATACAGCACAGCACAACATCGCAGCCGTCAAGCAAGGACGCCGCGTTCTTTTCGTCAACGCGGCAGTTTACGGATCGAAGGGATATTTCACTGTTGAACACGGAAAGTCGCTTTTGTGCGCAGTCGGCCTTGCTGCGGTTGAGATCGTTCTCGCTGTACAGGAACTGACGGTTCAGGTTGGAAGGCGATACCGCGTCAAAATCGATTAAAAGCAGCTCGCCTACGCCCAGCCCCGCAAGAGAAAAAGCCGCAACGCTGCCCAAGCCGCCAAGTCCGATGAGGGCGACCCTTGCTCTTTTCAGGGCTTTTTGTCCCGTCTCACCGATCAAAGCTTGCTGTCTTCGATACCGTTCCGTACTAAGCTCCATGCGCCTTGTTCCCCCATTAATATCAGTATACCGCTTAGATCTGCGAATGTAAACCAAATTCTTGCATAAGTATTCGCTCTTTTTAGAAGGCTGTGCCGCTTGACGCGAGCTTTCTAAACGTTGTATACTACCGTAGAAAGTTGTATTGCGGCTCCTGATGCGGCTGATCGCAGTCAATAAAGGTTGGTGAGAGTTTGAAAGCAAAATTTAGGAAGCCTGCGGACGCTAAAAAGCCCTCTTTTAAAAAACGCTTCCTTTCACGTTTTGATTGGCGGGTCGCTTTGATCTTGCTTGTGGCTGCCGTGCTGTTCGTCGCTGCATACCTGTATGCTAAAACGCCTGCGGCTCTGTACAATTCCGATCCCGATGATGCAAAGAGCGTATACTTTTCAAGCGCGGGTCTGGCCGTGGACTCCAACCGCCTTTTATTCAACGATGAAGAATTGTCGGACGAGCTGTATGACGGGACCGATCTGCAGATCTACGAATATGAATACGGGATCGTGACCGAGATCTTGGACGAGAGCGTGCAGCAGGATCCCGACACGGAAAATGTGCATCTTGGGACGCAGTACCTCTCCGTGCAGATGCAGACGGGACGCTATACGGGGCAGACCTTCACCGTGGAGAACCGCATGAGCAAGCTGTTTGACAAGCACGCCTCCGTGGGAACGCGTCTGCTGTTGAACGTCTACACCAACTACACTTCGTTGGACGAAAATGGCGATCCCTCCATCAGTGTTTCCGTCACGAACTACAACCGTACCCTTGCCATCTACGGTATGATCGCGCTGTTTTTGATCGTCACCATTTTGGTAGGCGGAAAGGTGGGGGCGCGCTCCATTATTGGGCTGCTCTTTACCATTGTGTGCATCGTGTGCATCCTTGTGCCGCTGCTGCTCAAGGGCTTCTCCGCCGTGGGGCTGACCTTCCTTATCGCCATCTATACGACCATCGTGTGCTTCGTCCTGCTGGACGGAGTCAGCGCAAAGACGCTGTCGGCCATATTGGGCACGATCGCAGGCTTTGCCGTTGCGGCGCTGTTTGCCTATATAGCGGGAAGGATCATGCACATCGACGGGTTGGAGCTTGCCACCAACGAGACCGACACGCTGGTGCAGGCCAAGTACCAAGGCTATCAGATCAACATACGCGGCCTGTTCGTATCGGGCGTCATCATCGCCTCCATGGGCGCTGTGATGGATGTCGCCATGAGCATCTCCTCCGCCGTGAACGAGCTAAGAAGCGTCAACGGCAGCATGGGAAGCCGCGACCTGTTCCGCTCCGGCATGAACATCGGCAGAGACGCCGTGGGCACCATGACCAACACCTTGGTGCTTGCCTTTACGGGCAGCGCCCTTGTGGACTTTGTCTTGATCTACATCAACGGCTGGTCGTACCGCGCCATCATCAACAACGACTTTATCGCATCGGAACTGATCATAGGACTTGCAGGCAGCACGGGCATCATTTTAGCCGTACCGCTCACGGCGTTCATCTCCTCCCTGCTTGCGCCGCTGTCGGAGCGGATCCGCCGCCACCCCGTGAAGACCGACAAGTAAGCGCTTGCGGCCGTTAAAGCTTCGGATTCATTACGGGTTTGTAACAGCGGAGCCATGATGATTTATCGTCAGCATCATTGTCGGATCGCCGTGTCGATCCGACAATTTCTTTTTGGCTGATACGCAGCGGAACGTGTCTTACGCCATGCGCGGAACGCTTCATACAACAAGAGTGCCGTCACGCCGATCGCCTGCGCATCCGCGGCCTCCGCGGAGCCCAGCATCACGCGGGCGTAGCCGTACAGCAAAAGATCCTGTGCGACATACACGAGCATTGCAACGAGCGGCGCAAGAACAACGGCGGTCAAGCGCTCCGCAGAGCCTGTTTGGCAGACCATGCACAGTATGAGTGTGGGCAGTGCGATCAGTATTCCGGGCTCCGAAAACAAGGGAAAACGATCCAAGAGCTTCCAGCCGATCAGTCCGCCAAATACGGCGCAAAGCAGCACGCCTCCGATGCGGCGGCGTCCAAAGGGCAGCGCGCCCATTGCCAACAAAAGCAGTGCGCAAGGATAGACGGACAAGGCAGTTGTCGGTTGAAATTCTACTTCAAAATAGGCAAGCAGCACCCCGCCAACGCAGAGGAGTGCCAACAACACACGCTCCACAGGCCGCGTGAGACAGGCGTCAAAGCAGCCGCAGAGGGTCATGCAGCCAAGCCCGATGAGGATAAACGAACTAAGATGCATTCTGCGCAGCCTCCTTATGCAGGGTCCGTTTCTCCCGAACAGAAAGCGATCGGCAGTCTATGTCGTCTTACTTTCATCGCGCCCGCTTCCCCTATCCTGCGCAGCCGACCTATTTTTTATCCCGCGATCTATAGAAAAGAGCCGCCGCGATCCTCCTGCGGCAGCCCTTTTGAAAGTACCTTTTTTATTTTAGTCTTGCATGGGGAACGTAGACCGCCTTGATGCAGTCGCGTCCCAAGTAGGGCGCTCGTTCTGCACGTTCCGTGACGCTCATCAGCTCAGTACCGACGCGATCCAGATCGTCTATCACAAGCGCGTGCAGCGGCGCTCCCACAGAGAAGCCCTCCTTCTCGCCAAAGAAGGAAGCGGCGGCGCCTGTTCCCAGATGCCATGCCTCCGCGACCGTCAGGAAGGGCAGCGTCCACTTGTTTTCCACGCGGCGCACCTTGCTTGCGCGAATGGAAGCCGTCATCACATCGAGCATGCAAAGCTGCGAACCGCCTGCTATGTCTGAGCCTAAAGCTACGCGCACGCCCTCGTCGAGCATCGTCCGCACCGGCGCAAAGCCGCTGGACAGGTTCACGTTGGAATCCGCGCAATGCGCCACCAGAACGCCGTGCTCCTTCAGCGCCTTACGCTCCCGCGCATCGCAATGCACGCAATGCGCCATGATGCTCCGCTGTCCGAACAGGCCGTACTTGTCGTAGGTCTCCCAGTACTGCGCGCAGTCGGGATGCAGCTTATGCACCCAGTCCATCTCCGCCAAATTTTCGGACAGATGCGATTGGACGGGCAGCTGCCTTTCCTTTGCCAGTTCGCCCAACCAGCGCATCAGTTCATCGGTGCAGGAGGGCGTAAAGCGTGGCGTAAGGATGGGCTTGATATGCTTTAGGTCCTTACAGGCGTCCAGCCAGCGCAGGGTCTCCCGCTTACTCTCCTCAGTCGTCTCCTCAAGCTGCGGCGTTCCGTTTCTGTCCATGTTGACCTTGCCGACATAGCCATACAGTCCCGCGTCCTCAAGAGCGCGCATCAGCACGAGCGTAGCGTCCGTATGCAGGGAGGAAAACAAGCAAAAGCGTGTCGTGCCGCAGTCGATGAGCGCCTGCGCAAACTTTGGATAGACCGCTTCGGCATAGCGAATGTCCGAAAAACGCGCCTCCATGGGAAAGGTGTATCGATCCAGCCAATCCAAAAGCGGGAGGTCGAAGCCCACGCCCAGCATGGGATACTGCGGCGCATGCGCGTGCATGTCGCAAAGTGCGGGCAACAGCAGCGCGCTGCCCCAATCCTCCTGCTGCGCAGTCTTAAAGCGTTCGGGCAGAACGTCAAAAATGCCGACAATACGGCCATTTTCTGCCACCAAATAGCTGTTTAAGTGTACGGCGAAGCCCTTACTTCGCGTCTCGATAATATTGCCGTGTAAGGCCAGTTGCATCTCGTTTCTTCCTCTTTTCCGTCAGTTCCGCCGATCCCCTTCGGCGGGACGATCAATATCCATAAGCTCTTCGGGTCGTGCCGCATCGCATAATTGCAGCAAGTCCGAATGCTTGCGTATCACCGCAGAACCTCCCACATCACCCGTGATCGAAAGCAAGTCTGCAAAGGTCGTCTTGGGAAAGATCACGGGATTTCCCCGCTTTCCGTTTGCGGCAAGCGCAACGATGCGATCGGGTTCGCGATCAAAGCAGTCGATGAGCGCTTCCACGCTTTCCCGCCTAAGGTGCGGTTGATCGCCGACTGCGAAGAGGATCCCGTCAGCTTTTGCATGAACGGCCCGCTCCGTCCCCAATCGAACGCTTAAAGATAAGCCTTCCTCGGGCGCATCGTTGTAAACGGGCATAAAGCCGTATCTAACGCCCAAGTCGATCAAAGGCAGCTTGCTGCGCTGCGTCACCAAGAAGCGCTTTTCAAAGGGAAGTTCGCCCAAGATGCGCAGGATCGGCTCGATCATCGGCTTGCCGTCCACCTGCGCCGCCAACTTGTCAGAGCCGTAACGGCGGGACAGCCCCGCCGCCGTCAACACGCAGCAAAGCTTCATTTGCGCGGCCGCTCACTGCGGTGACGATGCACAAAGCGTCCCTTCCCCTCTGCTATGCACTTGCCGTTTTTGACGACCTCGATTCCGTCTAAGAACACGCTGCGGCAAGCGCCGCGCACCGCCATGCCCTCGTACGGGGAGTTGTCGCAGTTATGCAGATTGCTCCGATAGCTGATGGTGTAGGAAACGTTGGGATCGAACACGACTACATCCGCATCCGCGCCGACCGCAAGCACGCCCTTCTCGGGCACTAATCCGAAGATATGCGCCGCGTTCTCGCTGAGAAGACGCGCCATCTGCTCCAAGCTGATAAAGCCGCCGAGAACGCCGTAGGTATACAGGAGCGCCGCTCTGTTTTGCACACCCGCGCCGCCGTTGGGCACGCGGGAAAAATCGCCGCCGCCAAGCGCCTTTTGCGCCATGGTAAAGGAGCAGTGATCCGTCCCCGTAAAGTCGATATCGCCCAATGTCATGGCTTTCCTGATGGCAAGGACGTCCGCCTCCTTGCGCAAGGGCGGCGACATGATGAATTTTTCTCCGTCAGGGGCGTTGTAGGCTGCGTCCGTAAGGGTGAAGTACTGCGGGCAGGTCTCCAAGTAGACCTCCTGCCCACGCGCTCGTGCGCGCTTTGCCTCCTCCAAGCCCTCCGCAGTGGAAAGATGCACGACCCAAGCGGGCGCCTTTGCCAGCTCCGCTATGCGCATCAGCCGCGCAACGCCCTCCGCCTCGACCGCGTTGGGGCGCGAGATGGGATGATACTTGGGCGCTAAATGCCCCGCTGCCTTAAGCTCGCGGATGCGCGCCTGCAGGACGTCATAGTTTTCGCAGTGTACGCCGATGAGACAGTCCTCCTTGGCGGCCGCCTGCAGCGCATCATAGATGCGTCCATCGTCCACGCGCATAGTATCGTAGACCATGTACATCTTAAAAGAGGTCACGCCTTGCTCGATCATGCGGGGGATCTCCGCGCAGCGCGCTTCGTTCCACTCGGAGACCGCCAAATGGAAGCCGTAATGGCAGCTGCTGCCCTGCGCTTTTTTGCGCCAAAGGTCAAGCGCATCCTGCATGGTCATACCGCGATCCTGCGTGGCAAAGTCCAGCACGCAGGTCGTGCCGCCCACCACCGCAGCGCGGCTGCCCGTGATAAAATTATCTGCCGTGACGGTCACGCCCAGATCCAGATCGAAGTGGGTGTGCGTATCGATAAAGCCTGCGAACACGCAGCAGTCCGTCGCATCAACGATCTTGGCGCCGCTTGTGGGCAAGTTTTCGCCGATGGCGGCGATCTTCCCGTCCTCGATCAATAGGTCCGCCCTGCGGCAGCCGTCGCCGCGCACCAAAGTGCCGTTCTGTAGCAACGTTTTCATTCGATCACCTCATATGTTGCGTATATACGATAGTATACCATGTATATGCGTTGGATTCAAGACCTATTCGGTTTCCGTGAGCCGTGCCTTAAGGCGCTGTGCAAGCGAGGTATAGCGGCGGCGCGTCATGCAGGTGCGCACCATTTGCGCGATTGTTTCCCGCCTGCCGACACAAAACACCAGCTCCCTTGCCCGCGTGACGGCGGTATACAGCAGGTTTCGTGTCAAGAGCATCGGCGGTCCGCCTGCCAGCGGCAGAAGCACCGTCCGAAACTCGCTTCCCTGACTCTTATGGATGGAAATGCAGTACGCCAGATCCAGCTCATCTGCCTGCGCAAAATCATAGTTTGCCATGCGGTTGTCGTCAAAGAGCACCGTGAGCGTGCGCTCCCGTTCGTTGACGCGATACAGCGTTCCAAGATCGCCGTTGAACGCTCCCGTGCCGTCCTGCAGCGTGCCATCCTGCTGCTGCTTTGTCCACTCCACCTTATAATCGTTCTTGATCTGCATGATCTTGTCGCCTTCGCGGAAAGTGGTGCTGCCAAAGCTGTGCTCCTCCTTCAGCGGGCTTGGAGGATTGAGCGTGGCCTGTAGATTCATATTGAGATTGTATACGCCGAGCGTACCCTTTTTCATGGGCGTCAAGACCTGCACGTCCATCAGTGGCTCGCTGCTGCCAAGCGCGGACTTCTCCCGTGCAAACAGGCTAAGGATGCGGTTCAACACCGCATCGGGGGAAAGCAGCTCCTCGAACACGAAGTCATTGTGCGTGGGCGACAGGTCGGGCATCTGCCCGTTGTTGATGCGATGCGCGTTCATGACGATGGCGCTCTGCTGTGCCTGTCTGAAGATCTCTGTCAAGCGTATGACCTGTACCGCGCCGCTTTCAATGACGTCCTTCAAGACGTCGCCGCAGCCCACGGGGGGAAGCTGATCGCGGTCACCCACAAGGATCAGGCGCGTGCCCTGCGGGACGGCCTGTAAAAGCGCGTACATCAGCGGGGCATCCACCATGGACATCTCGTCGATAACGATGGCGTCAAAGTCCAGCTGCTTATCGCGATTGCGGACAAAGCCCTCCGAGGGGTTATACTCCAGCAGGCGATGGATGGTGGCGGCGTCGAAGCCGGTTGCCTCCGTCATGCGCTTGGCGGCTCTGCCCGTAGGCGCCGCCAGTCCCACGGAGAGCTGCCGCTCGAACAAGGCACGCACAATGACGCGAATGATGGTCGTCTTGCCCGTGCCGGGGCCGCCTGTGATGACGATGAGCCCCGCGTTCAAGGCTGCCTTCACGGCGCTGCGCTGCTCGTCGGACAGCGTAAGGCCAAGCTCCGCTTCATACTTGCCAAGATCCCAAAGCTCCTGCGTGGACGGCGCCTCCCGCAGCGCAAACAGGTGCGCGGCAATGGAGTCCTCCATACGCGCAAGATAGGGCAAAAATACACAGTCCGTATCCCCGTCGGGATACTGGATGAGCAGGCGGCCATCGTCCGCCATGTTGTCGATCGCTTCCTGCAAGGCTTCCTCGCCGACGCCCAACAGTCCCTGTGCCTTAATGAGCAGCTTTTCCCGCGGCAGATAGGTGTGTCCGTACTCCTGCATGGCGTCCGTGAGCGCAAACCGCAGTCCCGCTTCCAAGCGAGAGCGTGAATCAAACTCGAAACCCGCCACGTTCTGCGCGATCTTGTCCGCCGTCAAAAAACCTATGCCCTCCACGTCCTCGATCATCCTGTAGGGGTTTTCCTGCACTTTGGCAAGGCAGAGGTCGCCATAGGTCTTGTACAGCCGATATGCCTGATTGACCGTCACACCGTAGGGCTCCAAGGCCATAAGGATCTCACGCATCTTATAGTTCTCGCAAAAGGATTCGCTGATCATGGCGCTTTTTTTGTGACCGATGCCGCGCACCTCGCAAAGCCTGTCAGGTTCCTCCTCCATGATGCGAAGGGTGTCCAAGCCGAATTGATCGACAATGGTCTTAGCTAAGGCAGGTCCTACGCCCTTGACAACGCCGCTGCCCAAGTACGCGATCACAGCGGAGGCTGTGCGGGGCGCGATGCGCTCATAGCTCGTTACGGCAAGCTGGCGGCCAAAGCGCGGGTGCGACTTGATATCGCCCTTGAGCAGGACCTGCTCCCCCTCGCCCACCAGCATCAGCGCGCCCACGGCCGTTAGCTGCTCGCCCTTGTCGCTCTGCACGTTCAGCACGGTATAGCCGTTGTCGGGGTTGCGATAGATGATGGACTGCACAATGCCTGTAAACTCCATAACGGCTCCTTCCCTTGGATGTCTCTTCTAATAAACGAAAAAAGGGACAGGGTCGAACGCCCTGCCCCGCTGAAACTAAAACTCGATGCGTTCCGCGATGTAGGCGGGCAATTCGCTTATCGGCAGGCGGATCTGCTGCATCGTGTCGCGGTCACGAACGGTGACCGTTTCGTCCTCCGCCGTTTCAAAATCGACCGTTATGCACAGCGGCGTTCCGATCTCGTCCTCACGGCGATACCGTTTGCCGATGGAGCCTGTTTCGTCGTAGTCCACCATGAAATGCTTTGCAAGCTCGGTGTATACGGCGGTCGCCTTTTCGGACAGCTTTTTGGACAGAGGCAGCACGGCAGCCTTATACGGCGCAAGCGCGGGATGCAGATGCAGCACCGTGCGCACATCGTTGCCCTCCAGCGTCTCCTCGTCGTAAGCGCTGCAAAGGAAGGCCAGCGTGACGCGATCCGCGCCCAAGGAGGGCTCGATGCAGTACGGAACGTACTTCTCACCCGTGAAGGGATCCTGATACTCGAAGTTCTCGCCTGAGCAGGCCGCGTGTGCCTTCAGGTCGAAATCGGTGCGATCGGCGATGCCCCACAGCTCGCCCCAGCCGAAGGGGAACAGGAACTCAACGTCCGTAGTGCCCTTGCTGTAGTGGGAAAGTTCCGCCTTCTCATGCTCCCGCAGGCGCAGACTGTCGCGCTTCATGCCCAAGGAGAGCAGGAAGTTTTCGGCATAGTCCTTCCAGTAGTGATACCAATCGAGATCCGTGCCAGGCGCACAGAAAAATTCGCATTCCATTTGCTCGAACTCGCGGGTACGGAAGGTGAAGTTGCCCGGGGTGATCTCGTTGCGGAAGCTCTTGCCGATCTGGCAGATGCCAAACGGGAGCTTGCGGCGCGTTGTGCGCTGCACATTGCGGAAGTTGACAAAGATGCCCTGTGCCGTCTCGGGTCTGAGATAAAGCTGGGATGCGGTATCCTCCGTCACGCCCTGAAAGGTCTTGAACATAAGGTTGAACTTGCGAATGGAGGTGAAGCTCTTTGCGCCGCACTCGGGGCAGGCTATGCCCTTGTCGGCGATGTACTGCTCCATCTGCTCGTTCGTCCAGCCATCGGGATGGACGTCATCCAAGCCGTTGGCCGCGGCATAGTCCTCGATGAGCTTGTCCGCACGGAAACGCGCCTTGCACGCCTTGCAGTCCATCAGCGGGTCGGAAAAACCGCCCACATGACCCGAAGCCACCCAAGTTTGCGGGTTCATCAGGATGGCTGCGTCCATGCCCACGTTGTAGGGACTTTCCTGCACGAACTTGCGCCACCATGCCTTTTTTACGTTGTTCTTGAATTCTACGCCCAAGGGGCCGTAATCCCAAGTGTTGGACAGGCCGCCGTAGATCTCGCTGCCTGCAAAGATAAAGCCCCTATTCTTGCACAGGGACACGATCTTGTCCATCGTATAGTCGAATGCCATGCCGTTCGCCTCCTATTTTTTCCTTCCCTATTATCTACATCCAAGGGCTTTTTGTCAAGCAAAACGGCTGCGATATGAAAATTTCGGCGAGATCCTATGAAAAATGCTTCAGTATGCGGAATCCGTCCTCCGTGCGCAGGGCAAGCTGCTCTGCGTCGCTGTCCAAGAGTTCCTCGTGCGGCTCGTCGGCAAGGTAGCTCACGCAGGTGCCGCAGCTTGCGCTGAGCGCACGCGGCACCGGCATGAGTTTTGCCGTAAGACCCGCCGTGCGCAGCTTTTGATGGCTGCGCATAGCGGACAAATGCGTATAAAAGGTGGCTATGTAGGAATTCATGCCTTCATCAGTTTCAGCTTGTATTCGCCTGCATCCTCTGCGACTTCAAAGCTGTAACCGACCGCCTTTGCAAAACGGCGAATATTCTGCACCGCCGTTTCGTTGTCTACTACTACCTCGACAAGCGCAGGCGCGTCCTTCTTGACGGCGCGCTGTACAAGCAGCACGGGCTGCGGGCAGGACAAACCTCTTGCATCGATCATGTTATGCCTCCTTCTTGGAAATGTTCAGCAGGGACACGGCAAGGAGGAACACGAAGCCCACGATCATCGTGATGACCACGGGGCCTGCGCCGATGCCGTCGCCGCTCGAAGCCAGCCCGAAATTGTGGGACAGCGCCGCGCCGACGATGAAGCCAGTGATGACGACGGCGGAGTCGGAATTGCCCTCACCCGCCAAGATGAGCTGCCTAAGCGGACAGCCGCCCAGTAATACGCTGCCCCAGCCGACCATCAGCATACCTAAGAAGTTCCAAACACCGTCGGTGTGCGCAATGGGTTGGCCTTCAAACGAAAGCTTGAACTTGCCCAAAATGAGGTTGCCGACCACGACCGTGATAAGGATGGCGACAAAGCCCAGAATGAGTTTGAAATCCTTGAACATGACCGCATCGCGAACGCCGCCGACCATGCAAAGTCTTGACTGCTGGCAAAGAGCGCCGATGGCAAGGGCGATCACCAACGAGGCCAGCCAAGGCGCATGCTGCGAGCCGGGGCCTTCCGCGCTGGCGTTGAACAGGGTGGTCGTAAGAGAGATAAGGAGCAGCACAAGCATCACGATGGGGAACAGCAGTCCCTCCGTAAGGCTTTGCTTGTACGCACGGCGGAACGAGAAGCCCATGCGCAGCGCGCCTGCGCCGATGAGGATGCCGACGATGAAGCCGACAAGGCCGACCAACGCGTTCAGGTCGCCGCCGCCAAGACGGATGATCATGCGCAGCGGGCAGCCCAAGAAGACCAGCGCGCCGATCATGACGAAGATGGCGATCAAAAAGCGCGTAAAGGGCGAGGAACCGCCCTGCGGACGAAACTCCTTGCGGATGAGGGCGATGATGGTGGAGCCCAGCACCAGACCGATGATCTCAGGACGCACATACTGTACCTTTGCGGCAGCGTGCAGACCCAACGCGCCTGCGATGTCACGAAGGAAGCAGGCAATGCAAAAACCCATGTTCGAGGGGTTTCCCCACGCCGTCAGTCCCAGTGCGGCTAAGCCGACTGCGACGCCCGTTATCAGGATCAGACCGTAACGGGTAAAAAAGTTTTCTTTCTTTTCCACGAGTGTCCTCCTTGGGGTATGATTTTTTTCTTCCCTGTGTTATAATACCATAGACGAGCGTTATATGCAAGTGAGGATAACGAAAAATGTCGATTTATTTTGATAATGCCGCGACCTCCTTTCCCAAAGCGCCCTCCGTTGCGGAGGCGACCCTTCATTACATAAAGGAAGTCGGCGCAAACATCGGCCGCGGGAGCTATCAGAGCGCAAGCGAGGCGGAGCTGACCGTACTGTCCGTGCGGGAAAGCCTGTGCCGCCTGTTTCATTTTGACGAGCCCAAGCGCGTACTGTTCACGGGTGGGCTGACGGCGGCTCTCAATCAGGTCATCAAGGGCTTTATCAAGCAGGGAGATGTCGTACTGGTCAGTTCCCTTGAGCATAACGCGGTCATGCGTCCGCTTGTGCAGCTTGGCGCAAAGATCGTACGCATCCCTGCCGACTGCAAAGGTCTGATGGATCTTGCTGCGGCAAAGGAGCTGATCCGTCCCGACATCAAGCTGTGCGTCTGCACCCATGCCTCCAACGTGTGCGGGGTGCTAAACCCCGTTTACGAGCTGTCCGAGCTGCTGCAAAGGGCAAACATTCCCTTCGTACTGGACGCTGCGCAGACGGCGGGGCATGTGCCGATCGACTTTGCGGCGCTGCATCTTGCCGCGCTCTGTCTGCCCGCCCACAAGGGGCTGCTTGCCCTGCCCGGTGTGGGTGTGCTTCTTGGAACGGAAGCGTTTTTGGATAAGCTCACGCCGCTGATCGTTGGCGGGACGGGTTCCTTTTCCTACAGCGAGGAGGTCCCCACGCTCTTTCCCGACCGCTTTGAGGCGGGGACGCTGAACATCAGCGGGCTGTATGCTTTTAACGCCGCGCTTGCCTACATCGAAGGCCTTGGCGTAAAAGCCATCGGCGAAAGCATAGCGGAGCGGACGAGGCAGTTGACCGAGGGTCTAAGCGCTATACCGCAGCTGAACGTACTTGCGCCGCAGGCAGACACCTATGCAACAGGCGTCGTATCCGTGGACTGCCTGCGGCGGGACAACGCGGAGCTTGCGTTTGCCCTGTCGGAGGACTACGGCATCGACACGCGCTGCGGCCTGCACTGCGCCCCCAGCGCGCATAAAACGCTGGGTACCTATCCGCAGGGAACGATACGCTTTTCCCCCGGGCATACAACGCGTGAAAAGGATGTGGAATACCTGCTTTCCGCTGTTGCAAAATTGTCCTGAATTTGCTATATTAGGAACGTGAGCGCGGCGGCGCCGTGAGGAAGCGGCGACCGTAAAAGGGAGACCTGCGCTTGCGTTCTTTTGTTGTAAAATTTCATAACGGAGGTATCTCATGCAAAACATTCGTGTAGCCATCTGGGGCTTTGGCGCCATGGGCAGCGGCATTGCGCACGCGCTCATGCAAAAACGCGGTGTGGAACTGTGCGGGGTCTGTGACATTGCCCCGTCGCGTGTGGGCAAGAGCGTCTATGCGCTGTTGGATACGGAGCGGGGGGAACGCCCCGACGTGTTTGTCACCGCCGACATCCAAGAGCTTATCAAGGCCAAGCCCATACTGTGCATTTTGGCTACGGATTCCTTTACAAAAAAAGCATTTCCCAAGATCAAGCTGCTCCTTGAAAGCGGTATCAACGTCATCAGCACCGCTGAAGAGATGAGCTATCCCAAGGCAAAATCCCCCGAATTGACCGAAGAAATGGACAGGATCGCAAAGGCGCACGGCGTGACCGTATTGGGTACGGGCATCAACCCCGGTCTGATGATGGATCTTTTGGCGGTGTGTCTGAGCGGCTGCATGACCGATGTGGAGCACGTTCTTTGCAAGCGCGTCAACAGCCTCTCTCCCTTCGGCCCCGCCGTCATGGTGGAGCAGGGTGTGGGACTTACCAAGGAAGCCTTTGCAGCGGGTGTTTCGGACGGCTCCCTTGCGGGGCATGTCGGCTTTGCCGAGTCCGTAGGCATGATCGCGGAGGCGTTGGGCTGGAAGGTGGATCGCTTTGAACAGCAGATGCAGCCCATCATCACAAGCGTGGATCGCCGCTCCCCCTACGGCTTTGCCAAGGCAGGCGATGTAGCAGGCGTCAACATGACGGGACAGGGCTATGTAAACGGCGAGCAAAAGATCGAGATGATCCATCCGCAACAGATCGAACCGGAGGCGGAAGGCACCTATACGGGCGACTACATCACCCTGACGGGCACGCCCGCCGTCAACATGCAGATCCGCCCCGAGGTCAACGGCGGAACGGGTACCATTGCCATGTGCGTCAACATGATCCCGCAGGTCATCAACGCGACGCCGGGTCTGAAGACCATGCTGGATCTGCCCGTACCCCGTGCCATCATGGGCGATATGCGCGATCGGATCGAAACAAAGTAAGGAGGCGTTCGTATGGCTGTTAAAAACGAGTGGGTACAGATCCATCTGATCGTACTCAAACCCGCCGAACGAGCGGAGAACATTCCCGACGACACGCGTATGCTGCCGTTGGAGCAATGGGTAAAGGGAAATCTGGTCGAGGAGAGCGCCGCCTTGGGCGACACCGTCACGGTGGTGACCCGCACGGGTCGTATCGTCACGGGAAAGCTCTGCGCGGAGCAGCCCTGCTATGAGCACAGCTTCGGCAAGTATATCCCCGAGCTGCATGTCGTGGACGACATGGTCAAGGAGATCGTTTTTGGAGGGCAGAGCAATGCGTGACAACAGTTATTCCGCAGTGATGGCGCGCAAGAACGAGATCATGAAGGCTGCCGTCGGCATGGACTACGACGCCTTTGAGTCCGGCTCCATTGCCTTTGACTATGAGGGCATGATGGCGGCAACAGGATACACGCTGGAGAATGTTCGCGAGATCCAGCGCTCCTACAACATTGGCGACACGCCCCTGATCGAGCTGAAGAACATCACCGCGCTGGCTCGTGCCTGCGCTCCCGCAGGATACGGCGCACGAATTTTTGTCAAGGATGAGGCGGCGAATCTGTCCGGCAGCTTCAAGGTGCGCCGCGCCTGCACCTCCGTGCATCACGCAAAGCGCAGCGGCTATAAGGGCGTCATCGCCGCCACCAGCGGCAACTACGGCGCGGCCGTGGCGGCCTGTGCCGCAAAGGCGGGACTGAAGTGCATCGTCGTGCAGGAGTGCTTTGACTCCCGCGGCGTGGGTCAGCCCGAGATCGTGGAAAAGGCGCGCAAATGCGAGGCGTTGGGCGCGGAGGTCGTGCAGCTCACCGTCGGTCCCGAGCTGTTCTACCTATTTTTAAGGATGCTTGAGGACACGGGTTACTTCAACGCCTCCCTGTACACCGCCTATGGCGTGGCGGGCATCGAAACGCTGGGCTATGAGATCGCAACGCAGTTCCGTGACCGCTATGGCAAGGAGCCTGACGCCGTGGTCTGCACCAACGCAGGCGGCGGCAACCTGACGGGTACGGCGCGAGGACTATTGAAGGCCGGCTGCCACAGCGAGATCGTCGCGGCGTCCGTGAACCTCAAGGGGCTGCACATGGCTTCGGACACGCAGTTCAACCTCAAGTCCTTTACCACGGGGCATACGGGCTTTGGAATGCCCTTCTCCTCTTGGCCCGACCGCAGCGACGTACCCCGCAGCGCTGCGCGGCCGCTGCGCTACATGGATCGCTATGTGACCGTCAACCAAGGCGAGGTCTTCTTCATGACGGAGGCGCTGGCAGTGCTGGAGGGCATGGAAAAGGGTCCCGCAGGCAACACCTCGCTGGCGGCAGCCTTTGCCCTTGCGCAGCAGCTTCCCGCCGACAAGTGCATCGTCGTGCAGGAAACGGAGTATACAGGCGCAGGCAAACATGTCAACGCGCAGCTTTCCTTTGCGCGTGACAACGGCATCGATGTTCGCTTGGGTGACCCCGAGGAGGAGATCCCCGGCAAGAACATCATCCTGCCCGCTCACCCCTCCCTGATCCGTGCAAGGGAAGCGAACATCACGCATCTGCGCAGCTCGCTGATCCATCACGCCCTGCAGACCGTTCCCCACGCGCCGAACGATCAAGATCTTGCCTTCCTTGCGGAGGAGACCAAATCCGACTTGGACTTTGTAAAGGAGCTGCTATGAAACGAGCCGACGATTTTGCCGAGCGCAGAGAGCATCTCGCATCGCTCAGTGATGAAGCGCTGAAGGATCGCTTTTGGGCGCTGCTCGATCAGCTGACCGACCCGCTTGTCGAGCTTGCGCGGGAGAACACCTCCCCCGCCATCGAACGCAGCGTGCTGCTGCGCATGGGCTTTTCCTCCTTGGAGGCAAAGACGCTGGCAGACGGCTGCACGGAGCACGGCTTAATCAAGCACGGCGCGGGCAACGTCCTCTATCGCCTTGCCAAGGCGCGGGGCTGCGATGTGCGCACGGCGGGACTTGCCTTGATCGAAAGCGGCTGCTGGAACGAGGCGGAACAACTGTTTGAAGGGGGCGTCGAGTATGCAGGAGAATAGCTTGGATCCGAATGTCCGCATCGATGTGGCTTCCATCCTGACGGATCTGGAGCATTACAGACCCCGCCGCCGCGGCTGGACATGGCGCACGCCCGATCCCGACCTGAAGATGGGACCGTTCACCTATCACGACTGCTCGACCCCGCTCAAGGACAGCGTGGGTCTGCCCCCTGCGCATTACTTTGGCGACATTGACCCGCAGCCCCTCCCCGTCATCACCACCGAGATCGCCTCCGGGCGCTTTGAGGACGACATTCGCCGTATGCGCATGGCTGCCCATCACGGTGCGGATCACATCATGGTCATTCGCACGGCGGGGCAGTCCCATTTCGACGGTCTGATCGAGGGCAGTCCGCAGGGCATCGGCGGCGTACCCGTCACCCGCAAGCAGGTGCGCGCGCAGCGCAAGGCGCTGGATATGATCGAGGACGAGGTGGGTCGTCCCATCAACTACCATTCCTATGTCAGCGGCGTGGCAGGCCCCGACATTGCGGTCATGTTCGCGGAGGAGGGCGTCAACGGCGCTCATCAGGATCCGCAGTACAATGTGATCTACCGCAACATCAACATGGTGCGCTCCTTTGTGGACGCCTGCGAGTCCAAGCGCGTCATGGCCTGGGCAAACATGGCGCAGATCGACGGTGCGCACAACGCCAACGCCACCGCACGCGACGCGTGGAAGGTCATGCCCGAGCTGATGGTGCAGCACGGTATCAATGCCGCGGTATCCGTCAAAGCAGGTATGAAAAAAGAGAACATCTGCCTGTCCACCGTTCCGCCCACGGCGACACCCGGTCCCTGCGTCTACATGGATCTTCCGTATGCCGTAGCCCTGCGCAAGCTCTTTAGCGGCTACCGTGTGCGCGCACAGATGAACACCAAGTATATCGAAGCCTCCACGCGGGAAGCCACGGTGACGCATGTGCTCAACATGCTGATCTCTAAGCTCACAAGTGCAGACATTCAAAGCACCATCACCCCCGATGAGGGACGCAACGTTCCTTGGCACATCTACAACATCGAAGCCTGCGACACCGCCAAGCAGACGCTTGTGGGCTTGGACGGACTGATGGAGATGGTGGAGCTGAAGAAGGACGGCTATCTTGTGGAGAAGTCCCGTGAGCTGCAGGAGCGTGCCGTGCTGTTCTTGGAGGATTGCCTTGCCTTGGGCGGCTACTTTGCCGCCGTGGAAGCGGGCTACTTTGTGGACTCCGGCATGTTCCCCGAACGCAACGGCGACGGCATCGTCCGCAAGATCGACGACGGCGTGGGTGCGGGAACGGTGGCCAAGCGCGCCAAGGATTACATGGCTCCCGTCACCGCGCACTTTGGGCGCAACAATGTTGCCCAGTACGATCCCGACGCGGTGGACGATCCCTCCCGCCTCATCGGCGGCTGCACGCTGGAATGTCCCGACAAGATCGTCTATATTGATGAATTGGACGAGACCGACAACGTGTACCTTCGCATGGACGAGGTGCAGGCGTATGCGGGTCCCGAAGCCAAAAAGCTCAAGCCCGAAATGGAATGGCTGGCGGACGGCACCGTGATGCTGACCCTCTTTTTCCCGACGGATGTGCGGCACGCCGAGGCGGCCGCGCTGGAGGTCGGCAAGCGGATGAACCTCTCCGACTGCGAGGTCATCAACCGCGAGATCATGCAGCGCGCAGAGGGCACGCGCATCGAAATGAAGGGCAAGGTAGGCTTCGATCTGGACATCGATTCCCTTGTTTTGCCCAAGGAGCCTGACATATTGAGCGATGAGGAGATCCGCGCCGACATCGAACGCAAGCCCCTGCGGGTCGTAGCGGGGACCATCGGGCAGGACGAACATTCGGTCGGTCTGCGCGAGATCATCGACATCAAGCACGGCGGCATCGAAAAGTACGGTGTAGAGGTGCATTACCTCGGCACCTCCGTTCCCCCGGAGAAGCTGGTCAACGCCGCGATCGAACTCAACGCGGACGCGATGCTGGCCTCCGCCGTCATCTCGCACGAAAACATCCATTACCGCAACATTGCCCTTGTGGACAGCATTGCGCGTGAGATGGGCGTTCGAGACAAGCTGATCTTCTGCGCAGGCGGCACGCAGGTCACCGACGAGGGAGCGCGCTTGGCGGGTGCGGACGCAGGCTTTGGACGCGGCACCCACGGCAACCATGTCGCCACCTTCCTTGTCAAGGAGCGCAGGCGGAGAGAAGGCCTATGAAGATAGACGCGCTCGTCGCCGAGATCGGTTCCACGACGACCATCCTGAACGCCTTTGACGGCCTTGGGACGGGCGCGCCCCGCTTCTTGGGCAGCGGGCAGGCTGCAACGACCGTAACGGACGGCGACGTGTGCGTTGGACTCAACAACGCACGCGCCGCCCTTTGTCGTGCTTTGGGCGAGAAACGCGTAGACTGCATGACCATGCTGGCGACGGGTTCCGCAGCGGGCGGCCTTCGGATGAGCGTCCACGGGCTGGTACGCGACATGACCGTGCGCGCTGCGGAGGCAGCGGCCTTGGGTGCGGGAGCCGTGCTGTGCTTTTTAACGGCGGGGCGTATGCGCGATGAGGAGATCACTGAGCTCAAGCGCCTTGCGCCCAAGCTGATCCTTTTGGCGGGTGGTACCGACTACGGCGAGCGCGACACGGCGCTGTACAACTTGGAGCGCATCGGCAGCGCGGGGATCCGCATCCCCCTTGTGTACTGCGGGAATATCCAAAACATTCCGCGTGTGAAGGAGCTGTGCGCCGCCTACGACATCCCCCTTTCCGTGACAGAAAACGTCTATCCCCGCCTCGATGTGCTCAACGTGGAGCCTGTGCGGGTCTGCATTCAGGAGGCCTTTGAGCGGCACATCGTACAGGCGCCCGGCATGGAGCACATCCGCGACTTGGTGGACGGCGCCATCCTGCCCACGCCCGGCAGCGTGATGCTGGCGGCTAAGCTTTTATATGAACAGATCGGCGACCTGTGCGTGCTGGACATCGGCGGCGCTACCACGGACGTTCACTCCGTCACCGAAGGGTCGGAGGAGATCGCGCGCCTGTTGACCGCGCCCGAGCCCTTTGCCAAGCGCACCGTGGAGGGCGATCTTGGTCTGTACGTCAACGCGGCGCATCTGATCGATCGGATCGGCAGGGACAAGCTTTCGCGGGAATTGGATATCGACATGGACGCCGTATGCGCCGCGTACCGCTCCATCCCCGAAAGTGAAGCCCAGTTTCGTCTGACGGAGCGGCTCTGCTTGGAAGCGGGGCTGACGGCGCTGCGGCGGCATTGCGGCTCCCTGCGCTATCTCTACACGCCGCAGGGACGGCAGACCGTTGCGGAGGGCAAGGATCTCAGCTGCGTCCGCTGGCTGATCGGCACGGGCGGAGCCTTAACGCGGCTGCCGCACCGAGAGGCCTTGCTGCGCTCCATGGCCGACCTCAACGAGAACCGTATGCTGCTGTTTCCCAAGAAGGGCAGCGTACGCCTGCTTTTTGACAACGACTACATCATGGCGTCCGTGGGTGCGCTGTCCAAGGCATATCCCCTTGACGCTTGTCATCTGCTGCAAAGGAGTTTAGGACTGTGAACTATCCTGCGCTGATCCTGCATACGCAAAAGCTAAAGGAAAACCTGTCGTACCTGACTGCGCTTTGCCACGACCGCGGTATACGTCTTGCGGTGGTGAGCAAGGTGGTCTGCGCGGACGAGCGCGTGGTTCAGCTCATCGAGGAGAGCGGGGCGGACTATATCGCCGATTCCCGCATCGAAAACCTGCAGCGGATACGGGGCGCTCTGCCGCGGATGCTGCTGCGCCTTTCCATGCCCTCCGAGGCGGAGGCGGTCACGGAGGCAAGCGAGATCAGCTTGGAGAGCGAGCTGACTACGCTGAAGCTGCTCAATGAAGCCGCTCTAAGGCGAGGCCGCAGGCATGGCGTGCTGCTGATGATCGACCTTGGCGATCTGCGCGAAGGGCTGTATTACAGCGACCTTGCGGCGATCCGCCAAGCGGCGCAGTTTCTGTCTGAAGCAAAAGGACTGGTTTTTTTGGGCGTTGCTACCAATTTGACCTGCTATGGGAGCGTGCTTCCAAGCCATGAGAATCTGTCCAAGCTCGTTGCCATACGCGATCTAATGGAAAAGGAGTTTTCCCTCGAGCTGCCCCTTGTGGGCGGCGGCAACTCCTCCTCCGTCTCGCTGCTGCTAAGCGAAGGGCTGCCCAAGGGCGTCAACCTTCTGCGCATTGGAGAATGCGGTATGCTGGGGCGCGAGACGGCGGGCTGCAAGCCCCTGCCGCCGCTGCACACGGACGCCTTCGTCCTGCGTGCCGAGCTGATCGAGGTGCAAAATAAGCCCTCCTATCCGGAGGGTGCGCGCAGCAAGAACGCCTTTGGCGAGACGATGGAGTATCAGGATGTAGGGATACAGCGGCGCGGCATACTGGCCGTCGGACGGCAGGATGTTCCGCATGAGGGCTTGACCCCCTGCGATGCGGGCATCCGCGTGATAGGCTCCAGCTCCGACCACCTGATCGTCGACTTAAGTGAGCGCAGCACGCTTGCCGTCGGCGACACGATCGACTTTACCCTAAGCTACGGCGCGCTCTTGGCGCTGTCCACCAGCTCCTATGTAAAGAAGGTCTATGTCTAGGGCGTTTCCTCTTTGGGCGTTGCGTTCTTGGAAGTCAAGAGCGTGTCCCAAATATGATCGTACAGGTCGGAGCAGTGCTCCTCCCAGTTGGCGCGCATCGTCAACGCCTGCTCCTTTGAGGACAGCGACAGTTTGATCTCCAACACAAGGTTCGTCTTCTCGGCGACGGTGAGGGTCACCAAATACCCCCCGCCCTTCAGCTCCTCCATGCCCGTAACGATCTGCATTTCGCGGCGAATGGCGTCGCGATTTAACTGGACATACTCGTCCAGTTCCTTTCTAAGGGAGATCGGCAGGCTCTTTTGAAACATTTCCAAGGTGTCGGAGCCCTGCGCGGACAGATGGTAGCATTGCCCGAAGCTGCAGGGAACAACGGCCAGATAGCCGTCCTCCTCCAGCTCGGAGATCGCCTGTGAATACGCAAAGTACTCCATGCAGCCGCAGGTGTAAATGGCGTGGTACAGCTGCTCCTGCGTGATGCCTTCGGAGAAGGAGCGAATGAAATATAGGATGGTCAGCTTATCCTTTTCGGAGCCATGGACAAATATAGGCATATGCTTGCCTCCTTGTGTTTTAAGTGTAGCAGAAATGTGAACTTATTGCAAGGGCGCAAGCTTCCCTGATCATTTGTTTTGACGAAGGGGGAGCGTTGTAGTATAATGACACGCAAGGAGGATGTTATGACTTCTAACACCAAGGCAAGCAAGAAAAAACAGCAGGAAAAGATGGTTTTGACCATCGTCATGCTGGTTTTGATCCTGATCATTGTTATCAGCTGCACGCTCATCCTGCTGCAGCTTTTGGAATCGCGTCCCTGGGAAGCGAAGCGCGTCATTGACGATGCGATCGATCAAGCCGTTACTTCGGACGGTCAAACGATCGTGATCCCCTTGGATCCGTATCAGGTCACAACTTCCGTACCCGTCACGGATACGCCCGAGCCGACCGAGCCGCTGACCACCCCCGATGCAGGCAGCCCGGGCACCGAAGACCCGCAGCCTACGGATACGGCGGCTGCTGCAAGTGCAACGGCTAAGGCAACAAGCAAAGCAACGAGCAAGGCGACCGCAAAGGCTACCTCCAACGGCAGTACGGCTACGGCTACCCCCGCAGCCACCGACGGTCAAACGACCATCTCCCCGATCGATATCAACTTCACCACGCTGCGAGCGATCAACAGTGACGTGGTGGCTTGGCTCTATCTGCAGGATTCCTCCATCAACTATCCCGTGGTGCAGGAATCGGATGCGCATCCGACCGGCTACTACCTCACGCATATGTATGACCAAACGGAAAACATTGCGGGCAGTCTGTTCATTGAATCCGGTTTTACGCCGTTTAAGACCCGCAATACCATCATCCATGGGCATCGCATGAACAACGGCTCCATGTTTGGCAAGCTGAACAAGTACGCTACGCAGAGCTACTTTGATTCGCATCCCGTCATGCAGCTGTATACGCCATCGCAGAATTACCTTATCTATGTGTTTGCCGCCTATCAGGACGACATTGCAGGCGACTACAACGTAACGCGCTTCGACAGCAGCAGTGACTACCAGTCCTACCTGACGGGCTGCGCGGTGCGCTCCGAGGTCACCACGGGGATCATCCCCACCTCGGACGATAAGATCATCACCCTTGTCACCTGCGTTGTTAAGGACGACATGCAGCGCTTCATCGTGCAGGGCGTCTTGGTCCCCATCGACTGACGCAAGGAAAGCGCAGCCATTCCCATTTCATAAGCACAAAGGATCTTGCCCGCATAGTCGGGTCAAGATCCTTTTTTTGACGGAGGCAAAATTTTCTGTTGAAGCAGTCTGGTCTTGTATGTAAACGCGGATACGTGCTTTGCTGTATCAGGCGGTCGGCGCTGTGCTTGGCAGGGGAACGGCCTCTCCCTCATCATTAACCAGCTGTCCGTCCAGCAATGCATATGTGCCATCGGCGACCACTGCACCGTTATTATCATACAGGTAGGCTTCGGGCAGTGTGCTAAACTGCGGCGTCACCGTCACCTTTTGCTTGTGCAGGTCGTAGACGCCCCACAGTTCGCCTTCGCGTATCCAAACAAGGCGTTTGTCCGCATAGGAGTGCAGCAGGGCAAGCTCGTCGTAGACTTGGGGAAGCACAAGCTGTCCGTCCTTGCTCATCACGCCGTACTTGCCGTCATGCGAGATGCGATAGTAGTTGTCATCGATCCTGCGATACTCCGAAAACAGCGGCGCAATGCGGAAGCTCCCATCCGCAAGCATGGTTCCCATGAGGACGCCGTTGACGGACACGATAGCGTAGTCCGCTCCCTCTATAAGCACGATCTTTGCATATTCTGCCGCTTGCAGGATGCAGGGCTGTATTCTGCCCTCCGTGAGGCGCAGGCCGTACAGATCTCCGTCGCGAAACAGTTCGGAGCGGGCAAACAGCTCCCTGCTGTACTGTCCCTTTTGATCCGACATATCAAAGTAGTCCCACAGGATCAGCTTCTCCGACCAGTCCGCTTTATCCGATAAATAGGCGGACAACAGCTGCGTATACATCTGCATCAGTTCGCCATCGGGCTGCCAATACAGCTTTTTAGCGCAGCTCTCCCCCAGCTCCATAGCCTTTTGCAGCTCCTCCTGCTCTAAAAGTTGTTGGATGACGCCAAGATGCGAAAGCTGATACAGGTAGTCTGCATCGGAATAGGCGTCCCGCTCCAAGGGTTCTAACGCGGTGATGGCGTCCCGATACGCGCCGCGCCGATAGCAGGCCACCGCATAGTCATATGCCGCTCCCGCGTCAAGCTTGCTGCTGCGCGCCGCGCTGTCCTTGTAGCCGTTTAACGAGGCGAACAGGCTTGCGGCAGCAGCCGTATCGCCCTGCTCCTCCAAGGCGGCCGCTGTGGCATAATCACAGGCGTTGACATATTCGTTGCTGCCTGTATAGCCGCTCATAATGACAAAGCTTTCCCGCGCCTTTGCATATTCCCCTTCGTCATACAGCTGCTTCGCCTGCAACAGCTTCAGCTCGGGCAGCGCATAGGACAGGGAGAACACCAGTAACGCCAGCAGCAGTACGCTTGCCATGCCCAGTCCGAAGCCCTTGCGGAGGGGCTCCTTTGCGACGCTTTTGCGTTCCCGTTCCGCCTGCTGTGCCTCTTCCAATGCGTCTTTTTTGTACAGCTCCCATTGGATCGCAAGCGGCGTGTCGCAGCAGGGACAGCGTTCGCTGCGTTCGCCTATGCCGCCGCAGCTGCACGCCAGCAGCTCGCCGTACTCCGTTGGTGCAAAGACGGCGTCACAGTTGGGGCAGCGTGCATACAGTGCCTGCCGATAGCGGCGCACGAGCGCTTCCGAACGACCGTCCGCTTCCAGACGTTTCTGCGCAGCAAGGACCGTGCAAACAGCGTCCCCGCCCTTCCATTCGGCTCCCGATCCATAAAGCGCTTCAACGGGACGGATGGAAAAGCTTCGCACCGTCGAATCGGAGAAGGGAAACTTCATTTGGCAGCCGCCGTCTGTTTGCTCGTCCTCCGTAAAGTCAGCAAAGGTGACGCCGCGCTGCGTCTCCACTTCCGCGCCTGCCGCGTCCTTGCCGATGATGTCAAAGCGAACGGAAAGCAGCTTTCGTTTGCCGATGGGCAGAAGGCGCGCCGTCCCAAAGACCGTTCGTTTGGAACGATCCTTGCGCACGCAGCGTTCCCCGATCAGCACGGGCGCGTCCCCAAACTGCAAAAGTGTGCTTGCCCGAGCCAGCAGCCGCGTGTCCTCGAACAGCTTACGCTCCGCTATGGCGTTCACGGAGTCCTGCAGGAGTATGGTGGCTATGCCGCCGCAGCCAAACAGCGTCAGCAGCAGGCAGCTTAAGGCACTCCTGCCCGCAAAGCCAAGCTCTTGCTTTGTTTGATCCAAGATCTTTGCCAGACGATAATTCCAGTATACGGCGTAGAAGGGCACAAACAGGTACAGCAGGATCGTTCCGCCCGCCTTCTTTCCCTGCCGCGCTCCGACATAAAAGCAACGCGTCATGCGATAGGTCCAGATCATACGCCAAACGCCGAAGCTCAGGAACAGGCGCAGGCTGTGCCGCGCCAGATCCAGTTGACAGTCCGCTATGGTCAGTCGCCGTTTGATTTGTACGCGCTTTAAGCGCTTTATGGAACGTGTATTGATCGCAACGGCAAGAACACCCGTCACAAAGAGGATCGTCATGCCGCTCTCCAAGATGAGCGTGACGGAAGGCGCGGCGTCCATCCACCGCAGCAGCTGTGCCGTAAGTGCAAACGCCGCAGCCATGCAGGCCAGCAAGCGCGTACCCGTGCGATTTGATACCAATACGGCTATGCCCATGAAGCACGCCGCAAAGGAGGCAGCAGGCGCGGCATATGCGGACAAGGCTGCAAATTCACCCTGTTGTGCCGCGGCAAGCATGCGATAAATGAAATAGAGGACATTAAGGCCGAAGGGAAGGAGCAGTGCAATTGAGAGCGTCAGGCGCTTTGCCCTCCCCTCTAAAAAGGAGGACAGCAGCAGAACCGCCAAGAACAGGAAAGAGGGAGCGCCGCTTATGCAAAGATTGACCGCTTCCAAGCCGTTTTCGCTTATGCACAGCATCGCTGCCCATGCGCCCGTAAAGGCGAGAAGCAGGGCGCCTGCCAACGGTTTTTGCACAGCCGCAATGCACAGCTGTTGCCTGCTTTCTTTGTTCTGTTGGCTTTCCATCATTCACACATCCCATCCTAAAAAGAGGGGCTTACGCGAGGTAAGCCCCTCCCCTTGCTTGCTTATGCCTTTGCTTTCTTGGCCTTTTTGCGGGCTGTGACGATCCATGCGGCTGCAGCAAGGATCACCACAACGCCTGCGATCGACCCGTAGAACAGAGGCTTGTTGTAGAAGTACTGCACCAGAACGTTGTTGGTGACCAGTGCCTTATACTGCATCAGGGTGCTTGTATTGCCTGCTGCATCGCTGATGGATACGTTGATGGTCTGCCAGTTGTTGCTCTCGTTCAGGTTGAAGCTCAGCTCCCACTCCCTTGCGGACTGGCCTGTGATCTCGGGAGAATCCGCGGTAAAGATCTGCGTCTCCCCGTTGATCGTCAGCATGATCTTCTCCAGCTTGCAGTCGTCCTTTACGCGGAACTGTACCATGCGGCTGTCGCCCTGCGAACGGTTCTCATCGCTTTGATCGGACAGGTCGATGTACATCAGCAGCGGCGCTGTCTTGTCAACGGTGAAATTCATGTCTGCGCCCTTGTCCTCGGCAAGCACGTTGCCTGCCGCGTCAAGCTCTGCGCCGCGTCCTTCATCGGTACTCTCATAGATCAGCTCGGTCACGTCCTCGGAACGCGCCACGACCTGATAGCTGTCCTCCTTGGTGAAGTTGGTGTCCTTAATGCTGTAGACATATTCCTTCCAGCCATCCGCTTCGCTGCGATCCTCCATCGCATACCCATTGCCGTCCGTCAGCTCGCTGCTGTTAAGCGAACCCGTAACAAGGATCTTGGTCGTTTCAATGTCGGTCACGTTGATCTCGTGCAGCAGCAGCGTTTGCTCCTGATTGATGTATGTCCCATTGATCGCCTCGGACTCCTTCTCGTAGTAGAACACGGAACCGTTGCGGTTTAGGGAGAAGCTCAGCTGCGTTGTTGCAGGGGTGTTGCTCGTATCGGTCGTGTTGCCCGCATAGTCCGTGCAGGAGGCCGA
This sequence comes from uncultured Oscillospiraceae bacterium, assembly GCA_964490325.1. GTDB lineage: Bacteria > Bacillota > Clostridia > Christensenellales > CAG-138 > DAOPJM01. Next base: position 40,471 of record CAZBBX010000003.1, on the reverse strand, counting down.
CAGGGTGTACACGTCGTCGTTCTCGCGGGTATCGGCAAAGGGATCGAAGGTGAACACCTTGCCCGTCACCGCACCAAAATGCGCTGCCTCCGTGCCGGAATAGCTCGTATAGCTGCCGCTTGGGGTCAGCTCGCCGCGATTCTTGCCCGAGAAGAGGATCTTGAGTGCGCCTTCGTTCATGTTCCTGTCAAAGCAGGTGACGATTGGCGTGCAGTCTCCCGCATACGCCGTGCGGTCGCTCACACCCGTGATGCGGATCGTTGGTGCAACGGTGTCCAGCACCTTCACGTTCGATGCGTAATCCGCTAAGGCATGCCCTGCAAAGTCGACATACTTGAGGAACAGACGATAGTCGCCATCGTCCGTGAGGGTGATCTTGGCGTAGTGGCAGTTGCTGTCGTTCGTGAAATACAGCAGCTTGCCACTGCCGCCGTTGTTCAGCTGCAGGGACTGCTCGATCTTGGATTGATCAAAGAATACCTCCTCGATCGTGACGGAGATGGTGATCTCACCCTCCGTCTTGCCGTAGTAATCCTTGCCGTCGTGTTCGCCGTATGCATCGTTGAACGTTACGGTGCATCTGGGGGTCGTGTTGTCAACGGTAAACTGTGCCGTCTCCGCCTGCGTTGCCTGAATGCCGCTCCAGTCCCAAGCGTTTGCAAGGATCTTGCCCAAGGCGTTCTCGGCAACCGAGATGGAGATATCCACCTTTGCCTGAGGATCGCTCTCCGTAAGCGCAGTTTCCGTAAAGACGTCCGTGTTTGCCGTGGTGTATCTGACCGCAGGGGACAGCACCGTGCCATAGCCCACGCCCGAGACATTGTCGGTGATGGTGACCGTTACGCCCAGCGAGGGCAGCGCATGGAAATAGGTCTCAGTGCCGTTGAACGCGGCAAGGTGCGATGAAGTGACGCTGCTGATCGCGATCTTGGGCGCCGTCATGTCCACGATGAAGGGCGTCTTGTCCTCCAAGATGTTGGAAGCATTCGTTGCATAATCGTACAGCTGCAAGCGAATGCCGTCCATATAGCGGCCTTCGGCAAAGCTGAGGCTGCAGCGATAGCTGTTGCGCTTGCCCTCGACCTTTGTCCAGCTCTCCTCTACAGGCGCAGTGCTGCCGTCCAAGAAGCTTGCCGTCAGCTGCTGCCACTTTCCGTTGACCATGGAGCCTTCGGCAGCGGCAAAGGGATCGAAGTTCGCATCCTCCACCTCGATCACATAGCTGCGAACGGCATGGTAGTAGTTGGTTTCACCCAGCGGCACAGGCTCGTCGTCGACGGCCGTCGTCTCCACGAAGCTGATGATCGGTGCGGTCGTGTCAACGATGAACTGACGGATCTGCTGCGGCGTCCAAGAATTTCCCGCAAGATCCGTAACGTTGACGGCTACATCTGTGTATTCGCCCTCGCCAAAGGTATACTCGGCTCGATAGGTCTTCAGCGTATCGCTTGGGCCTCTGGTCTCCACAGGCTGCCAGTTCAGCGTGGAAGCGGTGATTGCGTCACCTGTCTTTTGATCCATCCCCGTAAAGCTGAGCGTGGAGGATTCGGGATCGAAGTTGTGCTCCTGTACCGTGATCGTCAGCGTTCTTGCGGCGTTGTAGTACGCAAAGCCCGTGCTCTCGGCGGTATGGGTCTCGCTCCAATCCAGCGTTACCACAGGCGCGATACCGTCCGCAGGGACCGTGACGCTTTGTACGCTCGATTCATGTCCCGCGTTGCTGATCGTCTTAAAGTAGAAGGTCTTCGCCTCCTTGAGAATGCAGAACGTGATGGTCACAGAGGGAACGGTCGTGATGAACTCGTCGCTCGACTCTCCCGCCACGGTCACGGAGTAGAAGTACGGATCCCCGTTATTCTCCGCAAGCGTCGTCAGCGGTACAAACGCCCCTCCCTCTTCGCTGCTCCAAAGGTATTCTTTGATGCCGGAATAGGCCTGTCCCGATAGGGTGACGACAAGATAGTCCGCGGCGGTCTTTGTAGGATCGCCGTCATATTCCTCAAGGCTGTCCCTCCATATCGGTGTAGAGATCGTCAGTGCGGCGTTGGAGCTCTCCGCCACGATATTCTCCTTGTTCGCGGAGGCCGTGCTGTTGTTTGCCTTATCGCAGGCTGTAAAGCAGAAGGTTCCCGTGATATCCGTGTCGACTTTGAAGGTCGCCGTCAGGACATGCTGCACCATGATAAAGTCGGCGCTGCGGGTCTGCGGATAGGCGTCCCCATCCCGTTCGCCTGTTATGGTCAGCTCCGCATGATCCAATTCGCCCCACTCGTCGTGCGCCTCGATGGCCAGATAGCTGTCCGGCGTAATGATGGTGTTAAAGGTGAACACCGCGCCCACCATGGTGAAGATCTCATCATCGATCGTTATGCTGTCGATGACGGGAGCCGTGCGGTCGATCTGCACCTTTGCAGCGGCCTGCTCCGATGAGACGCCTGCATTGGATGTTACGGTGAAGCATACATCCGTGTTGCATTCCTCATCGATGGTGATCGTTGCTTCTCCCATCTCGTCCAGTACGAATGTTCCGCCGCCTAAGCTGCCGTCACGCTTCGTATAGGTATATGTCCCATTGATCGCGTTTCCGCTGATCATGCTTTCCGTGAGCTTGACCGTTAGCTCGACTGCCCCGCTTGTCCATGTAGTCTCAGACGGTGTGACCTTGATCTTTGGAACGGCGCTGTCCAGCTTGATCGTAACAGTGGTGCTCGCGCTGTTATTTGCCTTGTCCGCCGCACGCACGGTGTAGGTCTGCACGCCCTCCCTGTTCGCCGTGAACTTTGGATCGGTCAGAACCAGCTCGTCCCAATGACCGCTCAGATCCACGTTTGCCGTGAACTCGATCTTGCCGACGCCGCTGCATTCCGTCACCCCTTCTGCGGGGGTATCGCTTGCCGTTACCTCAATGGTGGGCGCCGTGCTGTACCAGCCATTTGCATTGGGCTGCGTGGAAGCTGCGGCGCTGATGACAGGCTTTGTTCTGTCGATCATGACGGCGGCAGCTGCGGAATACTTTTTGCCTGCGCCTGTCTCGACCTCGGCTTCCGCGTCCATGCTTCCTTCTTCCGTGACAAAGAAGCTTGCCTTGCACTCGCCATGCTCACCCGAAAATTCGAGCTCTCCCTCTTCGCTGCCGCGCCTCCAAGTGCCGCTAACGCCGCTGTAGGGTTTCTCGCTCAGATTGACTTCTACCTTTACGCTCTCAGCATTCGTCCACTCTTCCTGTGTTTCCATGGACAGTATCGCCTCGGTCGGATCGTACGCAGCATGAACTATTTGCGTTTTTACGTTTCCTGCAAGATCCGTTGCTGTGATCGTATAGCTCGTTTCCCCGGGGAAATTTGCGGTAAACGAGTATTCATTTGCATCGTTTTTCTCAACGACAGCATCATCCACCTTTACCTCTGCAACGCCGGAAAGCGCATCCGTAACAGTAAATGTGACGTCTACAGCCTCCGTATTCCATCCATCGATCGCATCGCAGCTGATATCGGGAGCGGTCCGGTCGATCTTGACATGGACGCTGCTCTTTCGGTCTTCGACCGTTGTCGGGGCATATATTACGTCCTGTTTAATCACGAGATCTTTCTCTCCTTCGTCGAAATAGGAGGAAGGATTGATCATAAAGCCGTTATCCGCTTGGAACTCGATTGCTTTGTTCGTCCAGCTGCCATCATAGGTACTTGTGAACACATCCGCCGTGATCTTCCATGTGGCAACGATCTTTATCTGTGCGCCGGGTTCCACTGTATAGTCCGCGGGGATGGCGGTTATCACAGCGTTGTTCAACGACCAACCCGTGAATTCCATCTTATCATGTACATTTACAACGTTGTCTGCGCTTGGCAGCTGCAATTCTGTTCCCTCCGTGTACGTGAGGGCAGGTCCTCTGTATTCCCCGTAGTAATTGCACTCAAATGCTACCCGATGCGTTTCGCCCTCCGCCGCCTCAGCCGTTCGATCGATCGGCAACAGGCAGGCGCAAAGCAGCAGTACCAGCAGCCATGCGGTCAACCTGACCCAGTTTGAAGAAGCTTTCATTCTCTTTCCCTCCTTTGTTGATCCCTTTGTTATTGTTCTTTTTTATGCGATTGACGGTTTAATATGGGTCTTGTGCGAATGCTTTGATAGACCCTTCCGTTCAGCAGCCCATGCAGGTGCAGTGAAAGCAGAAGGACAGCAAGCGTGCTGCACACGAGTAAGCTGTTTTGATACCGCAGCACACACAGCAGTACGAAGGCGATCAGGCTCAGCAGGAGCAGTAGATCCGCCGCGGTCGCCTCCGGGTTTGAAAATACGCGGAAAATGCCCCAGGTCTTGTCGCCCTTTTTGCGATGTTGCTTTGTTGCGCAGGCCAGCCCGATGAACAGTCCGTAGCCGAGCAGCATAAATCCCCAGATCGCCGCGCCTGTGAGGTAGGCGTAAAGCGGCTTGCCCTTTGTTTGATCAAAGGTCACAAAGGGGATCAAAATGACGGCTGCCGAGGAGAGCAGCAGGCAGAGTACGCTTAAGAAAAACCAAATTCGGCACGCCTTTACGCCGATCCGCTTTACTCCCTTTGTCATGGGATCCGTTCCTCCGTTCCCGTGAGCAGCACGTCCTTGACGGACACAAAGCCCTTTTTCTTTTCCTGTGCGTCCCCTTTTTCTTCCAAGACGCTCGTCTCACCTGCCGCCCCTGCCGTATGCACGGGTCCTGTTTGGGGCTTCGGCGGCGCTTGCGATATGACCGCCTTCAAGCCTGCCACGGCGCTTGCTCCTTCTTCCTTTGGCGCGGCCGAGACGTTTTTAGATAGGAGCGGCATGGTATCGGCGTTGTCCCGTTGCTGCACGGGTCTTTGCGGCGCTTGCTGCAGGCTCCAAGTCGCATCGTCCTCCCCGCCCTGCGCGATCGGCTGCTTTGTGCGCGGTGGATACGTTCCCTCGCCCTGCGGGGCGATCGGCTTTACCGGCGCTTGAACGCGTTCCCCCGCATTCGTCCCCGCCTTTTGGAAATAGCCCGCCACGTTCGGCCTGTCGATCCGACCGCTGTTTCCGCCGATCCGACCGCTGTTACCGCCCTTCAGGCGGCGTGAGTTCGCCTCGGGGTTCGCCGCGTGCGAACGTTCCATCATGCGGCTGTCACTGGTGATCTTGTCGATGGCCTTGGCTGCCGATCTGCCCGACAAAAACTTGAACGCCTGCCCCACCTTGTTGAAAAAGAACAGGCAGACGCTTAGTATAAGGAAGGCGCCGCACAGTATGAGGCACAGAATAAATAGGGTATTGTACAGAGACAGCAATGCTTCGGCGCTCATCCGTTGTTCACCCCCTGCTTTCCGTATGCTACGGTAATGCTTTCCTTGGTCTTGGGCAGCTGCTGCATAAAGCGATCCTTGGCGGCGATCGTGGCCTCTTCCTTCAGATCCAATGCCTTAACGGCGGTCTCCATTTCGCCGAGGAGCGTGTTGACGTCTCCCTGCTCCAAGTATTGTGCAAGCTTGCTTGCGTCCTTATAGATGCTGTACTGCACGGCGTAGTATAACTGCAGGCGCAGATACGTACCGATGCTTTTGTCCGTTTTTAGATACTGCACGATCTTGGTCATGGTCGTCCACGCCTTTGTATAGTCCTCGGCTTCCCGTCCCTCGATGATGGCGTTGCTCGAATCCTCATAGATGGCGGCCAGCTGATAGTAGAGGTATGCCAATTCCCGTTTGTCGTTGCCGTACACCTCATCGGATGCAATGCGAAACCAAGGCGCCGAGCAGACAAGGGGTGTGGTCTCCTGCCCGCCGTATTGATAATAGCAGCTGTACAGGATACCGATCTCAAAGGCCAGCTCATCATACTTGCCCACGCGGATGAGCGCATCGTGATCCGTGGCCTGCATGCCCGAGCCGCCTGTGGATGCGGTGATGACCGAATTGAGCTGCCTCTCCTCCTCCGTTGTGAACGCACCGTCCGTCTTGAAGGAGCGTATCATCGCCTCATAGGCGTCCATCGTTTCGGGCTTCATGGCAATAGCCTGCTTATATTCACCCGCTTCGATCAGCGCCTGATAGTTTTTGTCACGCATCGTGTTTCGACCAAATAGGCACAGCACGGCGGATACGCCGCACAGCACGCTTAAGCCCATGGTGACAAGGAAGGTTACGGCTTTTTTACGCTGCTGCTTTTGGTAGGCCGCATCGTACTCTTCGGAATGCTCTAACGCATATTTCAGCTCGGCACAGCTTTGGAAACGCTTCCTGGGATCCTGCTCCGTGCATTGCAGGATGATCGCCTCCAGTCCCTTGGAGAGCTGCGGATTCCACTCGCGGATCGGTTTGATCTGGTATGGCGGCTCAGCGGGGCTTTTGCCCGTCAGCAGATGGTACAGCGTTGCGCCCAAGCAGTAGACGTCCGTGCGGGCGTCGGTCTGACCATGGCCGCCAAACTGTTCGGGTGCGGCATAGCCCAGTGTGCCAAGGCAGGTCGTGTCGGCGACATTCCGCTCCTTATACTCCCGTGCCGTTCCAAAGTCTATGAGCACCACCGTGCCGTCAGGCTTGAGCATGACGTTGGACGGCTTCATATCCCGATAGATGATGGGAGGCTTGCGGGTGTGCAGGTATTCCAGCACATCGCAAAGCTGAATGGCCCATTCCAGAACATAGGACTGCGGCTGCGGCCCATACTCCTTTAGGATCGCGCTGAGCGGCTTGCCCTCGATGTAGTCCATGACGATCAAAAAGCGTCCGTCCTCATCGATGATGTCCACGATGCTGGGCAGGTTGGGGTGGCTCAAGCGCTTGAGCATGTCCGTTTCGACGACCAAGCTTTGCCGCACAAGCTCAAAGTCCTTAACGCCGTCCTTGCGGACCTCCTTGATCGCCCACTGCTTGTTTGCCTTCCTGTTCAGCGCCAAATAGACGATGCTCATGCCGCCCTGCCCGACCTTGCTCAGGATCTCATATTTCCCGTCGATGATCGTTCCGTTCTCTAACATCTCAGCCCCTCACCGCCTTAATGATCGCTGCCGTTATGTTGTCGGTCTCGCCGCGCTGCTTGTTCAACTCGGTCAGTCTTACGCACTGCTGCTTAAGGCTCTGCTCGCTGCTGCTGTCTTCGCCCATAAAGGCTTGTTGCAGCTCCTCCTTGCGCAACAGATGCCGAAAGCCATCCGTACACAGCAGAAAAGCGTCGCCTTCCCGATAGTCGCCGAAGAAAAAGTCCGGAGTTACCTCGTTGGATGCGCCGATGCACTGCAGCAGCACATTGCGTCTTGGATCCGCAGCGGCCTGCTCCTTGGTCATTCTGCCCTGCGCCAGCTCCCTTGCAACAAAGGTCTGATCCTCCGTGAGCTGCTCCACGCCGTCGCGCAGCAGGTACAGCCGCGTATCCCCCACGTTCATCACATAGTAGTGGCCAAAGGCCAGCAGCAGCGCAGTTGCCGTCGTTCCCATATGGATGCCGCGCTTCGCGGCATAACGGCCGATCTGCTGGTTCTGCGCTTGCGCGATTTGGCTCCAGTCGCGGCTGATACGCTCGTTTGTCAGCTGCCCCTCCTCCAAAATGGCAGGCAGCGTTTCGGAGAACCAATCGAGGAAGGCGCGAAGCACGGTGTTGCTTGCGATCTCGCCATCGGACAGACCTCCCATACCGTCGCAAAGCAGCGCGAACGCCAGTTGTTCATCGCCGTACTGTACGATCTTGAGCAGCAGACCGTCTTGATTGACCTGCTTTCGGATCCCCACATCTGTATGCTCCGCCGACAGAAACCGCATGTATGCTCCCCCCTTGCTCCGTTTCGATCTGCCGATCTATCGAACGGTAAAGATGAACTCTTCCCCCGCAATGCGGATGACGTCTCCCTGTACGATCGGCAGCTCCGTTCTGCCGTGGATCTCCTTTTCATTGACGCAGGTATGGTCTGCGGTCTTGCCGTCGGAAAGGAGGTACTCTCCCTCCCGATAGGTAATGCTTGCGCGGCTTCGGTAGATCGCCGCGTTTGCCTGCCCCTTGCGGCCACTGTGCTTGAGCGCACGACCGATCCGAAACGGACTGTCCGTGATCGGAAGCCTTTCTCCCGTGCTTATGCGCTCCAGATAGGCTTCCGCTTGTTCCTCCTCATTTGGAACGCTCTGTGCCTGCGCTTTATCCAATGGATCTATATTGCTCGGATCCTCTGTCTTATCGCAGGGAATGACGCTTTTGTCGGCCTGTACGGCGTTCCGTGTCGAAGGCAAGGCCTTCCGCCGCTTTTTATCCGCCTGCCAAAGGAGGATAAGGCTCACGCTTAAGCCCGCCAGCAGCGCCGCTATGCAAACAAGGATCACTAATACCGTGCTGTGCGGATCCTCCTGCGCAGGATCGCCGTCGGCGCTTTGCAGCGGTGCTTGCTGCGTCATCTCGGCCGAGGAGGCAGACTGCTGTGGAGGGTCAGTCGGTATTTGATCGAGCGCGTCCGTCTCCGCCTGCTCGGCGGCTGTCGGCGTTGGCTCCTGCGTGGGGATCGGCGGGCTTGCCGTCTGCTGCACCGTCGTGTAGGAAACGCCGAGTGCATCCAATGCGCTGCAAAGCTCTTGGATGCGTACCGCTGCAACGGATCCGTCCGTCGTAGTGAAATTTACTCCTATGACCGCACCCTGCGCGTCTAAAAGAGGACCGCCTCCGTCCGCTGCGGGCTTGGCGCTGTGCAGGTATGCATCCACGCTCCTCGCGGTGCTCGACCCTGCGGCGGTCGCTTGCGTCAGGCTTTCGATCACGCCCTCCGTGATCTCCGTTTCGGGTACCGTGACCGGGATACCGACCTTATGCCATTCTGACTCCTGTGCCGCAAAGCTCAGCGCATATACAGGCTCGTTTGGCGCTGCTTCCTCCCTGCGCAGGGGCAGCGCTTCCTGCGTAAGCAGGGCTGCGTCCAAATACAGGATCGCAAGGTCGCAGTCTTCGTTTCTGTATGCGACGCTTGCGTTGATCTCCGCAGCAGCTGCAAGGACAACGACCCTGTCCGCTGCGCCTGCATCGTCAGTGGAGTCAAGTATGCAGTGCGCGTTCGTTACAAGCACGGCCTGCGTCGACCCATCGGCGGCCTCGATCGACCCAACAAGGAAGCCCTCGCCCAAGGTATAGGCCCTTTCCTTGTTGATGCCGGCTTCCAAGATGGTGACTCTGTTCCAATACGCTTTGACGCACAGGATATTCTGCGCGGCCGCTTGGATCGCGGCGCCTTCCGACTGTGCGCTTCTTTGCGGGGCAGCTGCAAGCAGCAAAGCGCAAAGCAGCAGGCAGGCGATCAAACGCAGCAGCCTTTTCATAGGCACAGCGCCGCTCGGCGGCAGGATCGAAAAGGGAGCCTTGGAAATGCGCAAAAGGCACAAGCCGCGTTTATACCGTTATACCGATCCGCTGCGTATGCCTCTATACAAATCTTTTGATATTCATTTGCCTCACGGATATCTATGTCGATACCGTTCATTTTCCCCTCCCATATCCGCTTTTAATACTACCAAATATTCCTTTTCTTTGCACGTGATTTGCAAGATTGGTCATCTTTCGTGCAGTATTTGCAGCGGCTTTTCTCTTTAGGAAGACTCATTCGATGAAAGGCTGCAATTGTGCGGAATAGGAGCGGAAGCGTTTACGAACTTCGCCCACGCGCGCTCTGCTGATGGGTATGCTTTCCCCGCTGTACAGGCGGATGCCGTCCTTGGTCAGCAGATGGATCCGATCCATGTTTACAAGGAAGCTTTGGTGGCACCACAAAAACTGGGGCGGCAGACACGCGACCAGTTCCTTCATCTTCATTTTGATCTCGTGATCCCCGCTCAGCTCATGCACCACCAGCCAGCGATCCTTGCAGTCTACATACTTGATGCAGTCATAGCGCACCCTTGCGATCCCTTTTCTGGTGGGCAGCGCGATCGCCTTGCTTTTGTCCGCTTCGATCTGCTTGAGCGCCATGCGGATCGCACGCGCCAGATAGGACTTTTCAAGCGGCTTTAGCAAAAAGTAGCACGGCTCCGCTTCAAAGATATCCGTTGCCAGCTCAAGACGGGCAGACAGAAGGATGATCTTCAGAAGCGGAAACTTACGTTTTGTTTCCATCACTGCACGAAGCGGATTCACGCGCTTCTCACCCTTGTCGTCCAGATCAAAGATGAGAATGTCCACATTCCCGTACGCGATCTCCGACAGATAATCGTTTGCGGCAAACATGTTTTTGAAAGCCCATATGTTGATCCTGCCGGGATCCAGCTCCTTTAGAGCCTTGTCGATCCATAATGTGAGAAAAGGATCTTCTGCACAGAGTAATACATTGGCCACGTTGCTTCCCCCCTGCTGTGTATCCATGAAACTGTCCTTACTGTATTTGTACAGTATTTTTATCGACAAGGGTCAAAAAATGCAGAAATCGTTTGAATTTGAACAGAATTGTACTATATCAATTATCTGGTATTATATATCATATATGTATGTATGTGATATGCATATATATGCGAATAGGATAGCGGTGCTTTCTTCGTGTTTATGTTCATAATTTTCCTATTTTCGCTTTAATTCGCCATAAGAATGCTTGCGAAAACTTGCATTTTCTGCTATAGTAAGGGAGCTTTTAAAAAAGGAAGCCTAAGAATGCAATACTGTCCGTTGTGAGGTTGCGGTTTATGCGTACTATACAGTTCTTCAGTCGTTGTACTCGAAGAGTAGGTGCATACAGGGATGCACTGGCGGATTGCTCGGATGTCGTATGCCGTCCGATACTGACCGATGAAGGCAGTTTACTTCCTGCTTTCCTCCATGAGCCCTCAGACCTTGTGCTGATCGATATCAGCGCGTGTCCCAAGGATCTTTTGACGCTGGTCGAGCGTTTTATTGCCTTGCCCCTCTACTATATGCCTCTTGTCATCGTGCTGCACGAAGGCGGCATGGCGCCAAACTCGGCTCTGTGCGAACGGATCCAACGGCTCAGCGAACGCTTTCCCGCGCTGCAGTTTCTTTCGCTTTCAACGCCTGTGGACGTTTTTGTAACGGAAGTTCTGCTGCTTGGCAACCGTATTCAAAACAGCCCTTCCCTGACCTCCGCCCTGTTGGAGCATCGTGCCGCGGAGATCCTTCTTTCCATGAACATCCAACCGCATCTGCAAGGCTACTATGCCCTAAAGGAGGTCATTCGCCTTGTGGCGCTTACGGTCTCCGGCACACGCCTTTCGATGATGAAGGAGATCTATCCTGCCGCCGCACGCGCCTGCGGCATCAGCCCCATCACCGCGGAGCGCGCCATGCGGCATGTGATCGACCTGTCCTGGAGCCGCTCCAATCTGCAGACCATTCGTCATTACTTCGGCTGCGGCGCCGACCTTCGGGCAAGGCCGACCAACTCCGCCTTCATCTATATTCTTGCGGAACGGCTGCGTTCCAACATTCTTTCGCCCTTGGCGGACAATTCCCGCGGCGAGCCGTATTGAGGGAATGTTTGACGCCCTTTTTGCTGTCGAACTGCCGCCCCTTTTGCGGCGGCAGCTTTTACTATGTCGTCAGCGACGCTTGTTTTGCGATCTTGCCCTTGGCAAATGATTGACAAGTTTCACGTCTGAATGCTATACTGTTTGTGTAAGAGTGGTATCAATTCTTATCCTCATTTTCAAAATTAAAGGAGGTTTTCTTATGATCGGGTACATTATCGGAGGCGCTGCTGCCATACTTCTGATCATCCTCTTGTCGATCGGCTATGTCAAGGCGCCGCCTGACACCGCATATATCATCTCCGGCGTTCGCAAGAAGATCATTGTCGGCAGATCCAGTATCAAGGTCCCCTTCTTTGATCGCTTGGATAAGCTGAGCCTAAAGCTCATCCCCATCGACGTAAAGACTGCCACCTCCGTTCCCACGGCGGACTACATCAACATCCAAGTGGACGCAGCCGTCAATGTCAAGATCAGCTCCAAGCCCGATCGGCTGCAGCAGGCCGCCGAGAACTTCCTAAATCAAAACACCGACTATGTTGCAAGCGTTGCCCGCGAGGTGCTTGAGGGCAATATGCGTGAGATCGTCGGCCGCATGCGCTTGGAGGAGATGGTTGGCGATCGGCAAAAATTTGCCGAGCTGGTCAAGGAAAACGCCGAGCCCGACCTTGCCGCGATGGGTCTGGACATCATCAGCTTCAACGTGCAGAATTTCACCGACAACAATGGTGTGATCGATGATCTGGGCATCGACAACATCTCCCAGATCAAAAAGAAGGCAGCGATCGCCAAGGCGGAAGCCGAAAAGGAGATCGCCGTGGCAAAGGCGGAGGCGGATCGGCAGTCCAACGATGCGCGCATCAACGCCGAGCGTGAGATCGCCGTCAAGAACAACGAGCTGGACATTCGCAAATCCACACTGCAAAAGGACGCCGACGCCAAGCGTGCCGAAGCCGACGCCGCCTATGACATCCAGCAGCAGGAGCAGCGCAAGACCATCGAGGTCACCGCAGCGGAAGCGGACATCGCCAAGGAAGAAAAGGTCGTCCTGCTCAAGCAGCGGGAAGCGGAGGTCATGGAGCAGTCCCTTGACGCGCAGGTCCGTAAAAAGGCTGAGGCTGACCGCTTTGCAAGGCAGCAGCAAGCCGAAGCCGATCTGTATGAGCGGCAGAAGGACGCCGAGGCCAAGAAGTTCGAGGTCGAAAAGCAGGCCGAGGCGCAGCGCTCCCGTGCGGAAGCGGATCGCTTCACGCGTGAGCAGGAGGCCGAAGGTATTCGCAAGGTCGGCGAGGCCGAAGCGGAAGCCATCCGCGCCAAGGGCGTTGCGGAAGCGGACGCCATGGAGAAAAAGGCTGTCGCTTATCAAAAGTACAACAACGCCGCCATGGCGGAAATGCTCATCAAGGTCCTGCCCGACATCGCGGGACGCATCGCCGAGCCTTTGACGCAGATCGACAAGATCACCATCATCGGCGGTGACGCCACCGGTGTGGACGCCGTTGCGGGCAACGTTCCTGCTGTCATGGCAAAGCTGTTTGCCTCCATGAAGGAGACAACGGGGATCGACCTGACGGAGATCATTCGCGCAGGGAGCTATGACGCTAAGGTCAACCGCAACCTGAATGTCAGCGGTCTGAAGGCCGAGGACGTTGAAAAGGCAGTGCAAGAAACCGTAGAATAAAGGAAAAGTACAGTAAGCGGGCGGCCATGCACTTGGCCGCCCCTTCTTTGTTTGTTCCTTTATAAATTGCTTTTTAGCGGGTCAGCCCGCATAGCTGTACTCGGTCTCGACCATTACGCCGTACTCGTCGATGCGCACATGGATGTTGCCGTGATAGCAGGTGCCGTACAGACCGCCTGTGGGGCGCTGTGTCGTGCTCCAGTACAGGTGCGCATCCATCAAACGGCTTACGGTGCTTGCACCGGGCCAGTTATAGGAGTACTGCGTCACGGAAGCCACGGCAAGGATGGGCGTGGTCGCCTTCAAAAACTCCGCGCTCGTACTGCCGTTGGATGTATGGTGCGCAATCTTCAGTACATCGATATCCAGTGTGTCCGCATCGTACAGCTGCAGCAGCTCGCTCTCCACATCCCTTGTGATGTCCCCGGTCAGCAGTATGCTGTACCCATCGTACTCCAAGCGCAAGACAAGGCTGGTCTCGTTTGGATCGGAGGTCTCATAGCCTGCAGGCGGCCAAAGGACGTCGATCTGTACATCGCTGTCCCAGCTTGTGAACACCGTGGCGTCCGATGAGGTGTCGACGGGATACAGGGTGAAGTTCATCAGCGCGGACTGCTGTTGGAGGTAGGTCGTGATGTTTGAGTAGGTGCCGCTGCTTCCCGTGCTGTGTACGGAAGGAAACGCGAACGCATCGTAGCCGTAATCCGTTGTGAGGAAGCCCATAAAGCCGTTGACATGATCGGAATGCGCATGGGAATACACGCCCAGATCAAAGTGCGTGATGCCCAAAGTGCTTAAAAGCTCGGTGATCTGCGTCTTGGCGGCTACGCCATGATCGTTCGTTCCAAGGTTGCTTGCGTCCACAAGCATCGTCTTTCCGTGGGGCGAGGTGAGCAGAATGCAGTCGCCAAAGCCTACGTCGATAAGGTATATGTCAAGCGTGCCTGTTTGGGTGCCTGCGCTTGGCAGGGGTGTATGGGAAGGCTCTGCCGTTTGGGTGGGCGCAGCTGTCGCATCGGGACTTGGCGTGGGATCTTGATACGGCGTAGAGCCGTCCAGATTACAAAGGCGCACCAGCCAGCGCAGGATCAGTGCCGCATCGGCGGCGTCCGCCTTGCCGTTCCCATCGACGTCCGCTGCCTGCAAGGCGTCCTCACTCAAAGTCTCCAGCTTTACGGTACAGCGAAGCAGACTTGCCGCATCAGCCGCATTGACGCTGCCGTTTCCGTCAACGTCCCCCACAGCATACGCAGCGTTTGCGGCGCCTGCCGATGCGAAAAGTAAAGTAAGGGTACAAACCCAAGCAATGATCCGTTTTCTCATCGATCTCTCATCCTTATCAACAGTTAGACATAGCTTACATGTTTTTCGCCAAAATAGCAAGCTGCGCCATAAAAATTACGGCGCAGCGCAAAGAGCAATGTTGTAGGTTTCCCTACTTATGCTGCATTTCCTCGTGCTTTTTCTTCCGTGCTTCCCGATTCCACTGCCTGCCCACCAAAATGGTGACCACGATGCCCTCGACAAAAGCGAGGATCGACACGATCAAGGACAGGTTCTTGGTGAAGAAGTTATCGGCGGTCAGAAAATTCAACAGGGGATTGAAGCCATCCAAGATCTTAAACAGCGTATATGCGCCGCCGAGTATGATGCACAGCGAAGCAAGAATGATGGCAAGATCGTTCCAAAATCTTTTTTTCATAGCGTCCTCCTATTCCGTCGGCAGTTCGGCAATGTAGATGATGTCGCTGGTGGCGCGGCCGTTGTGCGCATAGACCGTATCGTGGAAGACCAGGGTCGTGGAGCCGCCGCCGTCCATGTTGTATGCCGCCTTGAGGCCGAGGCTCTCGCACAGCTTGGACAGCTCGGTAAGGCTCAGCCCCAGCGATTTTCCGCCCGTGCGGGTGCCTTCCACGGCGATGAAGGCGTAATGCCCGGGTTCGTAGTAGCCAAGCACCGTGCGCGGATTGGCGGGACGAATGTCGTTGGGCGGGAAGTCCGTCTTGGCCGTGCCGTCGTCGTTGAGCAGCTCGGGGCCGAATTGCCATACCTGATAGGGGTATTTCTCATACAGTGCGTTCACGTCGATGGTATCGTAACGATAGTCGAAGGTCTCCATGGTGCCGTCAAAGTACAGCACGCACAGATCCGCAATGTAGTTGCCCTTGTTGCGCAGCTCGATCCCGTTGCGGATGATCCAGCCGTCCTTGGAGTTGGTGATGTAGTCGCCGTTGACGGCAAGAATCGCGTTCACGTTCCTTGCAAAGACGTCCGTCTTCTGCACCTGCGATCCGCTGGTGACATAGTTCGTCTTCAGGCAGGCGATATCCTGCAGATACACATCGGCGACCCAGTAGCGCACCTTGTCCACATTGTATTCCGTCAGCGTGATGTCGATATCCTTGCTTTGATAGCGCGTATCGGTATACACGATCTCGCCGTCGGTAAAGTATCCCTCCAAGCTGTCGCCCCAGATGCCGTACGGCGTGGCCGTCGGTTCGGGCGTATCCGTGGGTACGCTCGTTTCGGTAAGGGCGTCCGATGCATCGGGTATGACAATGTCAGTGGAGGATGGCGTGGCCGTAGGCGCGGGAGTCTCCGTTAGACTTGGTGTGGCCAGTACGACGGGATCGCTGTAAAAGCGTTCCCCGCCCAAGCCCATAAAGCCGAAGGCCATGCCCGCGATAAGGCCGCTTATGATAAGGAGGCCGAACAGGTCGATGAGAATGACACAAAGTAAACGTTTGGACATCTAAGTTAATTCCCTTTCCCTTTCACAAATACAAATTTCCGCTGCAGAAGAAAATTCAGAGGGTACAGGATGAGCTGTGCAACGATATAGCTCAGCCACTCGTGGATCCCCACGACGTCGGTCAGCAGCGTCAGCAAGCCGAGCTGCGCAAAGTAGATCGCGACCGCCAACAGCACAAAGCGGGGAAAGCTGCTGCGATTGGCAGCCTGAAAGACCACCTTGCGGTTCAAGCTGTAGTTGAACACCAGACTCACCACTCTTGCTCCCGCCGTGCTTACGATGCGTGACCAATCGAGCTTTGCTGCGATGAAAGGGATCGTCAGTCCATGCGTGGCCATGGACAGCAGCAAAAAGAGGATGTAATCCAACGCAAAGCTCAAAAGCGAGGAGCTGATGAAGCCCAAGATCACCTTGTAGATGCGCCAAGAATCCCGTAAAGCATGAAAGTGCGACGATTCGTTGTCCTGAATGTACACCGTATCGATGGGTACCTCCACGATGGGGATATGGTCGCGAGTACATTGCAGGAGCTGGTTGATCTCGTACTCGTAGCGTTCGCCCTTCAGCTCCAGCATCAGGGGGATGCGCTGCACGGAAAAGGCGCGAAGCCCCGTCTGCGTGTCGTACACCTTTACCCCCGTTGAGGCATGAAACACACCGCGGGTTATGGCGTTGCCTGCTCTGCTCTTGAACGGCACCTTGCCTGTGAAGCGGCGGGAACCGAGTACGAGCGCGTCCTTGTTCTGCTCGTAGCACTCGCAAACGCGCAGCACGTCCTTTGTAAGATGCTGTCCGTCTGCATCCACCGCCACAACGCCCTCATCGGGGGCGCAATGCTCCTTTGCCCAAGCAAAGGCCGTCTTCATGGCGCGTCCCTTGCCCTTGTTTCCGTCGTGATGCAGCACGGTCGCATAGGCTTCAAGCTCCGCAAACAGCGGCATGCAGCTTTCGCTGCTGCCATCGTCAACAATCAAAAGGGGATAGTCTGTCTCTGCGCGCAGATCCAGCACAACTTTCTTCAGTTTTTCATCCGGTTGGTATGCGGGTATAATGACCAACATTTCCTGCCCTCATTCATTCCCATAAGAATTCAGTTTATTATAGCACAAAAGTTGGCTTTGACCAGTCCCGACTTTCAGACGGTCTGCGTCTTATTTGTAAACTGTTTGTAATATTCCTTTTTGAGACTGGTAAACGATTTGCCGATGGTCTAAGATAATATCGATATACTGTCCTTGGGGAGCGGGATCACTGCTCCCCGCACCATGTTGCCGTAAACGGCAGCACACTGTGAGGTGAACTATGAAAAAGAATGTCAAATGGGCCATCATTGCTTCCGTAGCCGTGCTGGCCGTTGCGATCGGGATCCTTGTCGGAACAAAGCTGTATGACGTTGTGTTCAACGGGGATTACCAACTAAATCTCTTTGGCGGAAAGGCCACCGCTACGCCTGCCGCATCGGGCGGTATCTTGGAAACGAGCGCTACGCCCGACGGCGCTACGCTTGCTCCCGACGCCACCGCTACGCCCGAACCCACCCCCACCATCGACCCCTATGAGCAGCTCATGAGCGAGGCGGACACCTCCATTTTGAGCGGGAATATCGTCAACATCCTGCTGATCGGCGTTGATTATGAGGAAGCGCGTGTGGAGGATTGGAACGGTAAGGGCGGCAACTCCTTCCACTCGGATGTGATGATGGTGCTTGCGCTGAACTTCGACCAAAACCGTGCCGACCTGATCAGTCTGCCCAGAGATACCTACGCAAGCATTCCCAACGTCAAGGGCATCTACAAGCTCAACGCCTCTTTAAACTGCGGCACGGACGGCACGAATTACGGTCTGTTCTGCAAGAACGGCGAGGGCTTTCAAAAGGTCTGCGACGCTGCCGAGTGGATGCTTGGCGGCATTGAGGTGAACTATTACTACGCGGTGACCATGGAGTCCGTCAAGCAGCTGGTGGACATCGTGGGCGGTGTGTGGTATGAGGTCGAGGGCGACTTTGACAACGGCGGCCGCTACTACAAGGCGGGCTATCAGTATATGGATGGGCAGGCCGTGCTGGACTATATGCGTGTGCGCAAGGGCGGACACACCACCATGGCCACCAGCGATTCCGCTCGCGTCAACCGCCAGAAGAACATGATGGTCGCCTTGTTCAAGAGCATCCGTGAGAGCAATCTGCTGGTCAAGGCGCCGGAGATCCTGTCCACCTTCAGCGGCGGACTGTACACCAACTGTACCGTCGAGCAGACCGCCGCGCTTGCAGCCTTCGGCTATAAGCTCAACGCCGATGACATCGGCATGTACTCCATGAGCGGCTCCGGCGCAACGCTGTTCCACTGGAATTTTGTCTTTACCGACCAGTCCAACCGCGTGGACATCATCCAAAAGATATACGGCGTTAAGGCAAGCTATCGCAGCAAGTACACCAAGAACTACGCACAGTATACTTGGGCAGACATGCTGTATGACCACTACATCGAGCTGTGCGCTCCTTTGACCGCCTATGTGCAGGCGCTCATTGATGCGGACGATCTGTTGCCCGAATTTTCCGCCACGCCCGAAGCGACCGCTGAAATCACCCCCATTCCCACGGCAACGCCCACTGCGGACTATACCGCCGTTCCCACCGCGACCCCCGAGGCGCAGGGCAATCTGATCGGTCATGTTTCCTATACTTATGGAAGCTCCACTGAACTGACAAGGCAGTATACGGAGACGCAGCGCGCACTGTATCAGCAATACCTTGACGCGTTGACTGAGCTGGAAAGCTGCAAGAGCAAGGCGGATAAGGAGGCTTCCAAGGCCGCAAACGGCAGCTCCAACAACCTTGGCACGGCTGGTGCGAATTATCTTGTGCAATTGGACACCGTGCAGCAGCTGGCAATAGCCGTTGCCAAGGAGTTTGGCTACAGCGGTGTGAAGGGCTTTACCATCGCCTGCTCCTATAATTCCACCTTCGTTTCCGGCTCGGCTTGGGGCATCAACTACTGGGATGACAAGAGCATCAACGCGATAAAAGTGAATTTTAACTAAATTCTTCCTGCATTTTTAAGTAAGGGTCGCCTGTTTTGAAGGGCGACCCTTTTATTTGCATATTGTGGCAATATATTCATTCTTGCCTTTTTCTTTCTTCTTTGGAACGTCGTCGTAATTCTTTGAATAAAATAACGCAAATCGGCGGAAACCCTTGAAATGCCCCCTGCAGTGTGTTAAACTATTTTTGTTCGACAGGGAGCGCACGTTTTTTCAATGTGTATGTTTATTCCCATTGCCCTGTATGCAGGCCCTGCGTACGGCAGGGTGAAGATCTTTGGACATTCTGGGATGCGGAGGTTATATGAAAGAATTTGAGTACCTTCAACCAAAAACACTTGCCGAAGCCATCGCCATGCGGCAAAAGTATGGCGATGCTTTGAAGGTGATGAACGGCGGCACGGACGTTGTGATCCTGCTGCGTGAACATCTTATCTCCCCCGACTATGTAATGGATCTCAAAAAGATACCCGATCTAAAGGGTCTTCGCTTTTCGAAGACCGAGGGGCTTTGGATCGGCGCATCCGTAACAATGAACGAGCTTGCCGCCTATCCCGATGTACAGACGTACTATCCGTTCCTGGCGGAAGCCGCTTCGTCGGTTGGCAGCAAGCAGGTTCGCAACCGTGCCACCTGCATCGGCAACATCGTCAACGCCTCGCCGCTGTGCGACACGGGTACCCCGCTGTATGCATGCAACGCGATCGTCTGCACGGAGGGTGCGGAGGGCAAGCGCGAGCTGCCGATCCGCGAGTTTATCACCTTTGTGCGCCGCACCCTGCTCAAGCCCGACGAACTGGTCGTGGGTATCAAGGTGCCGTATCAGGAGGGACTGCGCGGCGTCTATCGCAAGATCTCCCGCCGTCGCGAGGTCGACCTGTCCACCGTCTGCGGCACCGTCGTACGCGTGGGCAACGAGTATCGCGTGGCATTCGGTTCCGTAGCGCCCACCCCGCTGCGTCTTGACAAAACAGAGGCCATCCTAAACGGACAACCGCTTGATCGGGAGCGCATCGAGGCAGCAGCAAGCTGTGCGCGCACCGAGGTCAAGCCCATCAGCGACGTCCGCGCACCCAAGGAGTATCGACTCGACATGGTCGAACTCATCGTGCGCAAGGGATTGGAAGCTCTGGCGGAGGGAGGCGAACAGCTATGAAATTGTATCCCGTAGAGTTCTATCTGAACGATCAACCCGTCACGCTGAACGTACAGGCCAATCACACCATGCTGAACGTTCTGCGTGATCAGCTGGATTTCACAGGCACTAAGGAAGGCTGCGGCGCAGGTGAATGCGGCGCCTGTACGGTCATCGTGGACGGCAAGCCCGTCAACGCCTGCCTCATCCTCGCACCCGAGATGGATGGTATGCATATCACGACCATCGAGGGTCTTGCGAAAAACGGCAAGCTTTCCCCCGTACAGCAGTCCTTTGTCGATCATGCGGCACTGCAGTGCGGCTTCTGCACGCCGGGCTTCGTGATGAGCGCCACGGCTCTGCTAAACGAGAATCCCGACCCGAGCCGCCACGAGATCGTCAAGGCCATCAGCGGCAACCTGTGCCGCTGCACGGGCTATGTCCGCATCATCGAGGCTATCGAAGACGCGGCAAAGCGTATGAAGGAGGGTGATGAAGCATGAAAGAAGACTTCACCTGCGTAGGCCATGCGGTAACGCGTACCGACGCCGTCAAGAAGGTCACGGGTGCAGCGGAGTATGTGGACGACATTCGTCTGCCGCGTATGCTCTATGCCAAGGCTGTCCGCAGCCCCTATGCCCATGCGCGCATCCTGTCCGTAGACACCTCCGAGGCCGAAAAGCTGCCGGGTGTACGCGCCGTTACGACAGGCGCTGAGTATCCCAACCGCGCCGGTCTGTATCTGGAGGATCGTTTCTTCATGGCCAAGCCGGGCGACACCGCCAAGTATATGGGCGAAGCCGTTGCTGCCGTTGCTGCAGAAACGCCCGAGATCGCGGACGAGGCCTGCAAGCTGGTCAAGGTCGAATACGAGGAGCTCAAGCCCGTCTGCAGCGCCAGAGAGGGTATGCTGCCTGATGCGCCCATCATCCACCCCGACCTGCACACCTACAAGGTCGCCCCTATCTTTTACCCCGAAAAGGGCACCAACATCTCGCACCACTATGTGCTGCGCAAAGGCGACTGCGACAAGGCCTTTGCCGAAGCCGACTATGTCATCGAAAACCATTTCTACATTCCCCATGTACAGCATGTGCCCATCGAGCCGCACGGCTGCATCGCTCGCTATGATCAGGATGGCAAGCTGACCGTCTGGGCAAGCTGCCAGTCGCCCTACGCGGTGCGGCAGGCGCTGTCCGTCGCCTTTGACATCCCGCTCAACCGTCTGCGCGTCATTTCGCAGGCTGTGGGCGGCGGCTTTGGCGCAAAGGCGGGCACGACCATCGAGGGCATCGTCATTCCTTTGGCAAAGCGCTTCCCCGGCCGCCCCGTCAAGATGATCTATACCCGCGAGGATGAGTTCGTAAACGCCTATGTTCGGCAGGGCATGGACGCCATCATCAAGACAGGTATAATGAAGGACGGCCGCATCGTAGCGCTCAAGAGCGACTACGCTTGGGACGGCGGCGCTTACACCGAGTATGGCGTCAACATCACCAAAGCGGGCGGCTGGGCCTCTGCCGGTCCTTACGACATTCCCAATGTGTGGACGGACAGCTATTGCGTGTATACCAACCATCCCGTGGGCGGACCGTATCGCGGCTTTGGCATGTGCGAGATCCACTTTGCTATCGAGCAAAACATGGATATGCTGGCGGAAAAGGTTGACATCACGCCTGTTGAGATCCGCCGCATCAACGGTCTGCGGCCGGGCGGACACACAGGCATGGGCGAGCGCATGGACGTTGCGGGCTATCAGGACTGCCTCGACATCGTCGAGAAGGAAATGGAATTTGACAAGCCCTGCGAGCCTTCAGGCAGTCCCACCAAGATCCGTGCCAAGGGCATAGCGGGCGGTTGGAAATCACCGTCCATGCCCACGAACGCGGGCAGCGCAGCCATCATCCGCATGAACGAGGACGGGACCTTCTACCTGATGAGCAGCGGCATGGAGATCGGCCAAGGCGCCGCCACCGTGCTGCCGCAGATCGCGGCGGAG
The DNA here is from genome assembly GCA_964490325.1 of uncultured Oscillospiraceae bacterium. Classification (GTDB taxonomy): domain Bacteria; phylum Bacillota; class Clostridia; order Christensenellales; family CAG-138; genus DAOPJM01. Next base: position 18,437 of record CAZBBX010000003.1, on the reverse strand, counting down.
GTACTGGGTGTGACTGTCGACAAGATCACCTTCGTATCCGGCGACACGGAGAATACGCCCTACGAGTGGCAGACCGTTGCGTCGCGCACGACCTACTGCGCAGGCAACGCCGTGCTGCTTGCCGCAGAGAACCTCAGGGATAAGATCTTGGATCTGGCACAGATCCAGCTTGGCGCTGTCAAGCGCGATCTGGAGCTGCGCGACGGCTATGTCGTTCACTCCATCTATCCCGAACGGCGCGCACCGCTGAAGGACTTTGCACTGGGCATTGCCTTCCCCGATGGCTCCGGCTACGGCGGACCCGCCATCGGCGTTGGCACCTTCACGCTGGAGAACAACATCAACACCGACAAGAAAACAGGCGTAGCGAAGCACCATCCTGCCGCCTTCTGGACGATGGGCGTCAACGGCGCTGAGGTCGAGGTGGACACCGAGACGGGCGCGATCCGTGTGCTCAAGATGGTCTCCTGCTTCGATGCGGGCAAGGTCATCAACCCCGCCACCTTCGCCGCACAGAGTGAGGGCGCGATGGTACAGGCTTTGGGCACCGCGATCTTTGAGGAACTGAAGCTCAACCACGGCAAGGTGCTCAACAAGAGCTTCGTGGACTACAAGATCCCGACCGCCGATGACGTACCAGAGCTTGTGGTGCGCTATGTGGAGCATCCCGAGCCGACAGGCCCCTTCGGCGCACGCGGCGTAGGCGAACCACTGATGGTCCCCGGCGCTCCCGCCATTGCAAACGCCGTCTACAACGCCATCGGCATTCGCTTCACGCGTATGCCCATCACCCCCGATGTGGTGCTTGCCGCATTGAAGGAGAAAAAGGAACGGGAAGAAAAGGGCGAGTAAGCCCACAAACGACCAAGCAAAGCACCCTCCTGCCTGCGCGGGAGGGTGTTTACTATTTCGAAAAAACCTTTTAAGGTAATTATGGTACAAAAAAAGTCCCGATGAACGGGACTAATTTTTGGTCTGGGTGAGAAGATTTGAACTTCCGGCCTCTTGAACCCCATTCAAGCACGCTACCAAACTGCGCTACACCCAGAAAGTTCCTTTAAGAACCTTTGCTATATTAGCATCCAATCGCAGGTTTGTCAAGTGCAAGTTTGTGTTTTTTGTCAATCAGGCGTTTTGGTCGTCTCCGCTGTCGGCTCGGCGCTCTCAAACGGCGTTTCGACCGCCGTTGCAGCGGAGGGTACGGCGCTTGGAAGGAAGCCCTCGTCCTTTAAATAGTCCTCGGTGTCGTCCTTGATGCCCAGCACATGACCCGTCACGGAATCAACCAGATCCGCCAGACTGCCGTTGAGCCAGCCGCGTTCGTTCATAAAATAGAGTATACCGCAGGCAAGTACCACGATCAGTACGATGCTGCCCACGACTCGAGCAATGGTTTTCATCTGCGATCACCCCTTTCTTCGCTCAGTATATCACGTTTGCGTACTAAAAATTGAAAATACTGTGTGAAATCTTTACAAGCTCGGTCTTGTTCATGGCCTCCTCGATCAGGGGCGCAAAGTCTACCAAGGCCTCGCTTTCGCGCAGCTTCTCCAGCTTGGGCTTTGTTACGGGATGCTGCGGCACAAAGACCGTGCAGCAGTCCTCGTACGGTAGGATGGACGTCTCGAAGGTGCCGATCGCCTGCGCTTTTTCAACGATGTCCTCCTTGTCGAAGCCGATCAACGGACGCATGACCAGCAGCTGCACCGCATCGTTCGTCACCGTCAGGCTCTCCAAGGTTTGGCTTGCGACCTGTCCCAACGCCTCCCCCGTGATCAGCGCCTGTGCGCCGCACTTTAACGCCGTACGCTCCGCAAGCTGCATCATCAGTCTGCGCATCAACACGGTCGTTTCGCTGGAGGGGCAGCGGTCGTAGATCGTAAGCTGAATGTCGGTAAAGGGTACCAAGTAGAGGTCTATGTCTCCCGCATAGCGCGCCACGAGCTTGGTCAGCTCAACGACCTTGTCGCGGGCACGTTCACTGGTGTAGGGATAGCTGTAAAAATGAATGGCGCTGAGGCTCACACCGCGCTTGGCGATCATGTAGCCTGCAACGGGGCTGTCGATTCCACCCGAGATAAGCAGCATGGCCTTGCCGTTGCAGCCTACGGGCATGCCGCCGGGTCCCTTCTTTTCGTCGGTAAGCAGGTAGGCCTGCTCCTGACGGATCTCCACCGTGACCTTGAGCTGCGGCTTATGCACATCCACCGTCAGGCAGGGGAAGGCGTCGAGCAGATCGTGACCCAGCTCCCTGCAGATCTCATCGGAGTTCATGGGAAAACGCTTGTCCGCACGGCGGGCAAACACCTTGAAACGGACGGGCTTGTCCGACTCCGCAAGCTGCGGCCGCAGCATTTCGCGCACAGCCGCACTGATGACGGAATAGTCCTTTTCTACGCAGGCGGCAATACTGACCGAATGTACGCCAAAGACCTCGCACAGACGATCGGCTGCCTTATCGATCAGCTCCTCCGGGATCTCGGAAACGAACACGCGCCCCTGCTCCCGCACGATCTTTGCGGTAAGCGGCTCCAGCGCCTGCTTGATGCGCTCCACGAGCATCCGCTCGAAGTAGGGACGATTCAGACCCTTGAGGTGGATCTCCGCATAGCGGACGAGTAAAACACGCTGCATTATTTATCTCCTTTTGTAGTGGCGCAGCATCTGCACCTGTTCCTTTATGGCTTTTGCCGCCGCATCCATCTCCTCCACCGTGTTGAACGGACTGAAGCTGAAGCGGATCGCGCCCTCCTGCCTTGCGCCGCGTATCTCCATGGCGTTGAGTATGCGGTTGTTGCCCGCCTTGTGCGATGAGCAGGCGGAGCCTGTTGCCACCAGTATATCCTTTTGTGCGAGCGCATGCAACAGCACTTCGCCGCGAACGCCCATAAATGAAAGGTTTAGGATATGCGGCGCACCCACATCCACCTCGGGGCCGTTCAAATAGACCTCGGAGATGTTCATCAGGTCCTCGTACAGGCGATGCTTCACCTTTTTCAGCTGCAGGTGCCACGCCTGCTTGTTCGCTTCATAGACCTGTACCGCCGTCTCCATGGCGAGTATGCCCGGAACATTGAGCGTACCGCTGCGGACGCCGCGTTCCTGTCCGCCGCCGATCTGACCGCCTCCAAAGCGGATCCCGTTACGAATATACAGGAAACCAACGCCCTTGGGCGCGTGGAATTTATGCCCCGATGCGGAGTACAGATCGACCTTTGGAAAGGGGGTGTCCAGCTTTTCGTAGCCCTGTACGCCGTCGCAATGGATGAGCGCCTTGGGGGCAAGGCTGCGGGTAAGCGAAATAAGCGCATCCAAATTTTGAATACTGCCGACCTCGTTGTTGACCTGCATACAGCTGACCAGTACCGTGTCCTCTGTCAGTGCCTCCTTAAGCGCCTCCATGCGGACAAAGCCTTGGCTGTCGCAGGGCAGGAACACGGTTTCGACATCGGGATCGGCAGAGAGATAGCGCACCACCTCATAAACGGACGGATGCTCAATGGCGGTGGTGATGACGCGCTTGTGTCCGCGCACGGACTTGAGCGCGCCAAAGATCGCCATGTTGTTGGACTCCGTTGCGCCCGAAGTAAACACAAGCTCGTTTGGCTGTGCGCCGATGGTCTGTGCGATCGTGGCGCGTGCCGTCTCCACAAGCTTCTCCGTGCGTGCCGCTGCGTTGTATGCGCCTGACGGATTGTAGTACTCCTCGGTCATCGCCCAATGGGCGCGATCCGCCGCTTCCTTGACGACCTGCGTCGTCGCACTGTTATCCAAATAGATCATAAGTCACTTCCTGTTCGGATCGGTATACTCCATACTATGCAGCAGTGCCGATATCCGTATCAGTATATACCACAGAAGCGCGCAAGTTACAAGAAATTTACGCGTTTCTAAAGCAAAAAATTTACATATTCGTCATGTATGGAGCCGCCTTTTCCGCTATAATGACACCGTATCTGTTTGCTACTCAGGATAGGAGGATTATTATGATCTGTAAAGAATGCGGAGCGTTCAATCCCGATCACGCGTCCTATTGCAAGGTTTGTGCTGCCAAGCTGAAGGACGACGTCGAGACCGAGACGAGCCCCGTCGAAACGAACGAAACAACGGAGCACGCTCGTCCGACACGCGGTTTTGCTTCGACGCCCGTATGGGCCAAGACTCGCCAAGGCGCCGACGCCGCTTCGGACGGTGAGCAGCGCTATGATTCCAAGCCGTATGATCCGGATCTGGAAGACGATGCAAGCGATGTGGCCGCCGAGGAGCCCTCTAACGCCAAGTCCGCTGCGCTGCCGCTTGAAAACGAAGCGCAGACCGAGCGCTGGTCGCGTCCCGCTAAGCGGGAGGAGCCTATTGAATCAGAAGAGGACGACGTGATCGAGACCGAGGAAGACGAGCCTGTCGAAGAGCCTGAGGAGGAACCCGTTAAGCCCGCTCCCAAGCGTCGCTTTGGCGCGTTTGCAGCCAAGCATGCTTCCGATGAGGACGAGGATGAGGACGACGAGGATGACGAGGACGAAGAGGAAGAAGAGCCTGTGCGTCCCGCCAAAAATCGTCGCCGCAGCAGAGAGCCTGAGCCCGAAGACAAGGATGACGAGGACGAGGACGACGAGGAAGAATACGAGTATGAGCCGACCGTTCCCCGCAAGCAAAAGAGTGAAGGCGGCGGCAGCGGCAAACTGTTTTGGATCCTGCTGGCCGCGATCATCGTGGTTCTTGCCGTGCTTGTTACGGTCGTCATCTATTACAACGTAAAGGATCCTGCTGCGCTGGATTCCGTTCCATTCCTGCGCTTTAACTGTGCGGGAACTTCCACGGACGATGCGAACGCTTCCGCCAGTCCTTCCGTTGCGCCCAGCTCCAGCGCCGATGTGATCGTCCCCGATGACGCGGTCAACGAAGCAAGCCTCACCGAAGGCGTTAACGAAAGCGGCGAACCCATCGTAACGATCGGTCTGTATCTGCAGCCCGGCGAGACCGCAACGATCGCCTTTGACAGTCAGGACGATTCCATCATCACAAACGATGGTACGTCCGCGCAGACCTACGACATGAAGATCCCCAAGGTGCTGTACTATCCGAACATGCCCTTGGACAACGCAGAATATGTAGTTACCCCCGTGATCACTGTGGCCGACGCCGCAGGCAGCACACGGGAGCTGAAGGTGCCAAGCTTTACGCTGACCTTTGAGACCGTGTCCCTGACGCTCAGCGTTCCCGAGAGCACCGAGGCTCCCATCATGGCAAGCGCTGAGAACATCGTGCCCATCGCAGGCGTGGTCAACGACCATACGGTCTCCGTATACATTGACGACCAAGCCGTAACGGTGTATGAGGGCGGCAACTTCCAGTACGACTTCACCATGACGGAGACCAGCGACAAGGTCGTGACCATCCGTGCCGAGAAGGACAACTATGTAACCTCCGAGCTGAGCTTCACCGTGACGCCGTATGTCTATGTGCCCGAGACCATGGAGCTGTCCGTCATGGACAGCGATGCAAGCGCCATGCGTGCCGACAGCAACGGAAAGCTCACCGTCAGCGGCATAGCCACCTTGGGCGCCACCATCGTTCCCTCCACCACAAGCAGCGGCGTGGTGTTTGGCTCCGTCACGCAGAGTGCAGACGGTACCTATACCTTCGATGCGACCTTTGAAAAGGACTTCTATGGTGCGGCGACCGTGACCATCAGCGCAAGCAAGGAAGGCTACACGGACGCAAGCGTGACCTGTATGATCCTGCGCGGCTTCAGCGACTATAAGACCATGATCAAGGTCCTGCCCTATCACGAGGTTGGCAGCACGGGTAAGGTCGGCATGACGTATGCGGAATTGACCGCAAACTGCGTCAGCACGGATTCCTATCGTGTGCGCGCCAAGATCGAGGAAGTGCTTACCGATGAGAACGGCAACACCATCATTCGGATGAGCCTGCTCAAGAGCGGCGAAACGATCTATGTGATGAACATGAGCGCCAAGTGGGAGCCGAGCTCCAATGTGGGCAAATCCTACCGCGTCTACTGCATCGGCAACGGTCTGTACACCACCACGGGTGACGCCCCCATGCAGTACCCCTACCTCATCGCTTGGTTCGCATTGAGCAACTGATGCGTGTTTGGGGCAAGATCTTAATAGATCAACATATCGATAAACAGGTCGTGCGGGAGTTTTCTTCCGCACGTCCTGTTGATGCGGCCGGCTGGACGCCTATCATCCATGAGCTGTGCCAAGAACTGGATCTGGCAAGACCCGTCCTGCTGCAAAAACATTTTCACGATCTGAATCACTTTGGGCGTGTGGTCTTCAAACACTCCGATTTTCCCGAAAGCGTCAATTTTGACCGTTTTGAGATCGAGCTGTTCCCCGAAAAGAAAAAAGAGCATGAAAGCTTCATTCGTTACGCATAATAGCGTCGAAAGGAGTGTTGTTCATGAATTGTATCGCTTTGATCCTGATGATCATCGGCGCCCTGAACTGGGGATTGGTCGGGATCTTTCAGTGGAATCTGGTCTCCGCCATCTTTGGCCCCGCAAGCGTCGTTTCCCGCATCATCTACATCCTTGTGGCGCTTGCCGGGATCTGGGGCGTTGTAATGCTGTTTCAACGCAATGTACGTAAGCCCACCGACAGCGAATGATCGCCTTATCCAAACTGTCACTACCGCCCCGCTAAGGGGCTTTTTTCTTTTGCATGGGACTGGAAATCCCTCCGTAAGTGTAGTATACTTGTCACTAAGAAATGGGAGGACGCCTGAATGAATATAAATTGGATGGAAGAGACCACGGAGCAACTGGTGCAGGGAGCCTTTTTGATGGTCAAGGGCAACCCCATGACCATCGGTTGGTGCGAGTTTGGCCGCCTGTGGGGCAAGCAGTGCTGCACGGTCTTTGTGCGCAACAGCCGCTACACACATGAGCTGCTCAATGAAAGCTCGGCCTTTACGGTAAGCGTGCCCAAGAAGGGTACCCTGCGGAAGGAATTGGCCTACTGCGGCTCCCATTCCGGCAGGGATGTGAACAAGTGCGAAGCGCTGTCCCTCCCCCTCCTGCCCGCCCACTGCGGCGGCGAGGATGGTCTTGCAGGCTGTGCGCTGCATATCGAGTGCCGCATCCTCTTCCGAAATGATATGCCCCTTTCCCTGCTGGAGGACGAGGACATTCGTGTGCGCTATTATACGGACGGCGACATCCACACCGCATATGTGGGCGAGATCTTGGGCGTCTATGAGGAGGCCGATCATGCGCACTAAGCCTTTCATGGCGCTGTGCTGTCTCCTTCTTGTCCTCCTTTTGGCGGGCTGCGGAAGCTCGCTTGGCGGTACTGTCTATTCACATGCGCGTTTCTCCATCACACTGCCCGAAGGCTGGGAGCGGACGGACGATACGAACGTCATCTGCTTTGCGCCAAATGGCAACCCCGTTCGTTCCAGTCAGCTGACGGTGTCCCTCACGCAAAAGAATTACTACTTTAGTGAGCTTACCGCCGAGGAGTACGCTGCGAGTATCCTGCAAAACAGTCAGTACGACGATCTCAGCCTTGTCTCGTTTGAAAAGACCCGCGTCAACGGCTTTGACGCGCATCGCGTTGCCTTCAAGGTCACGCTGGAGCAGGGCGAGCACGATCTGATCCTCTATGCGGTGGATTCCTACAGCTGCTACTTTTTCAGCTTCCTCTGCCGCGAGGAGGACGATCTTGTCAGTACAGTCGACGCCATGATGGACTCTGTGCGTTTGTTTGACGGGAACTAAAGTATGCGTACAGCTTTGATCTTAGGTGCATCCGGTTGCTTGGGGCAGGCCATTGCGCTGCGGCTCGCAAAGGAGGGCTATGCCCTTGCGCTGCAGTACCATAAAAATGAGGCGGCTCTGAAGGTGCTGACGCAGCAGCTTTGTGCCAGCTCAGTGCCCTATGCCTGCTTTCAAGCCGACCTTACGGATCGTACGGCAGCGGACGAGCTGCTTTATAAGGTGCATCAACGCATCGGCAGCGTGAGCCTGCTTGTTTGCAGCGCAGGGATCGCGCTTACGCAAAAGCCCCTGTCGGACTGCAGCGCCGAGGAGCTGGACGCGCTGTATGCGCTCAATGAGCGCTCCGTGATGCTTCTGCTGCGTGCCTGTACGCAGGATCTGATACAGAATACAGGCTCCGCCATACTGCTCAGCTCCCTGTGGGGCGTTGTAGGCGGCTCCTGCGAGGCGCCCTATTCCGCTTCCAAGGCGGCGCTTATCGGCTTTGCCAAGGCCATGGCCAAGGAACTGGGGCCAAGCGGCGTCCGCGTCAATTGCATCGCCCCCGGTTTCATCCGTTCCCCCATGAACGCACACTTATGTGAGGAGGAGATCCAAGCCTTTGCCCTAGATCTGCCGCTTATGCGCATCGGCGAACCTGACGAGGTCGCGGACGCCGCAGCCTACCTTGCGGCTGCGACCTATGTCACGGGTCAGGTGCTTTGCGTAGACGGCGGCGCAAGCCTATAAAAAAGCGGCAAGCGCAGCTATTGGCGTTTGCCGTTCTTTAGTATCAATTTTCTATCCTATTTTATTCGTTTGCAAACAGCATGGCTGCGCCTACGATACCCGCATCATTTCCCATGGTGGCACGCACGATCGGCGGACAGTTTTCGAAGAAGCATTTTTTTCGCACGTTCTCCCTTAGAGGCTCCAGCAGAAACTCTCCCGCGTTACTGAGGCCGCCGCCTATGGCGATGCACTGCGGATCCAAGAGGTTCACAAAGGACACGACCGCATCCCCCAGATCCTCGATGTACTGCCTAAACAAGCCCTCCGCGCGTTCATCGCCGTCCTTTGCGGCGTCAATGACCATCTTTGCATCGGCAAAGCCCAAGGTGGCTCCATCGCGGGTCAGGCGGCTTGCGGCGCAGTAGCGCTCCAAGCAGCCATACTGTCCGCAGGTGCAGTGTATGCCGCCGCTGTGCAGGATCACATGCCCAGGCTCCACCCCCTGCTTGCACCCGCCGTTGAACATCTTTCCGCCCAAGACCAAGCCGCCGCCCACACCCGTTCCGAGTGTTAGAAGGACAGCCGTGTCGCAGCCTCGCAGCGCGCCGCCGTACAGCTCCGCAAGCGTGGCCGCATTGGCGTCGTTGCAAAGGTGAACGTCTATGTGCAGCCGCTCCGTGAGCAGACGCTTGAGCGGGACCTTGTGGTAATCCAAATTGAAGGCGTCCAGCACGGTCTCCCCTGCGGCGTCGATGCTGCCCGGCACGGCCGCGCCCAATGCGTTGAGCTGCTCAAGGCGTATGCCCCGCTCCTCGCACAGTGTGTTTGCCATGTCGGCGATCGTTTCAACGGAGGCAAGATCCGTATGCGCTCCACGCGGAAAGGGCCGCGTCATGCGGCTTACGATGGCGTACTTCTCATCCACTAAGCCTGCGGCGATGTTTGTCCCGCCTATGTCAAAGCCCAGTTGCAGCTTGGAATGTGACATGCTATGCCTTCTTTTGTGCAGCAAGCGCCTGCGTGATGGCGATCGACAGCTGATCCGCGCAGGAGGTGCTGTTTTGTCCGCAGGTGTTGCCCTTCAAAAGCGCTGCGACGCGATCGGCGGGCATCCCCTCGACCAGCTTGCCGATCGCCTTGAGATTGCCGTTGCAGCCGTTTGTAAAGCTGACATGATGAATGATCCCCTCATCGATATCGAATGCGATCGCGGTCGAGCAGGTGCCTTTTGTACGGTAATGGTAGGTCATAGTTGAACTCCTTTGTTGATCTTACGGATATTGCTGCGCCGAAACGCATTGGCTATGGGGCGCTCAAAGGCATAGGTCAGCACGGTGGCGACCGCCAAGGCAATGCACAGCGCTTCCAGTGTGAGCAGCCATTGCATCTTGCTTCCCGCCGCCGAGACCGCTGCGCCGCCGTCAAACCCTAAGCTGCGCGACAGGCGTACCATGATCCATTGATGCCAAATGTACAGATTGAAGGAGATGGCGGCCAGAAAGCGCATACAGCGATTTCCAAACAGGAAGCGATAGGGTCGTATGGCCAGCACGGTGGACAGCACGAACACAGTGAAGACGAGCGACATGGGATAGCGATACTGCAGCTGCCAGCTTTGCTTGTCCGCAGCGTGGAAGCAGACCTGTACAAAATTGTTCCAAATGTACACGATGCACAGGATGGACAGCACGACCGCCAGTATGCCGATCAGGCTCTTGAGCCATTCCTTTTGAACGTGCTTAGCGTACAGCACATAGACGAGCGCCGCGAGCATGCCATTGGCAAACACAGGTAGGAACGTGGGAAAGGAATTGACCGTGTAGCTGATGGGATCGTACAACAGCGCAACGTTGTTTGTAAACCACAGGCCGACGCCCACCATAAGAAGATAGATAAGCACATGGAAGCGCTTGAACGCCCAAGCCAGAAGCGGAAAAATGAGGTAGAACCAAACCTCCACCGCTACCGTCCACAGGGCGCCGTTGAGCTTGGTATACAGCAGCGTATCGATGCGCAGCGGATAGGTGAAGGTCAAGTGGGAAAGAAGATCCCGCCACATCTCCTGCGTGCTGCCGTAGCTGCCCTGCGCAAGGGCTATGCCGAAAAGCACAAGGATGCAAAGGGCATAGCTTGGCAGTATGCGCGCTGCACGCTTTTTGTAAAAGGTTGCCGCACTGTCCGTGGGCGTACCCAAGACCATGCTGCGCGCATACGGTAAAAACAGGCAAAAGCCAGAAAGCAGCACCATCATGTCCACAAACAGGTAGCCTACCCAGCGGATCGCGCCCGGATCGATGCTGTCGATGCCCAAAAAAGAGAGAAAAGGCGTTTGGTACACAGGCATGAGCCAAGTCTGCTGCCAAAAATGGAACCAAAGCACGAGCAGCACGGACAGAGCGCGTATGCCGTCCAAGGCGTTGATGCGCTGTGTGTCCACATCGGCGTTGATCGCCCGCTTCCCCCACTTTTGCCAGAAGGCCTTCATGCTTGTACCGCTTTCCTTCGTTCTAAGCCGCCTATTCCCAGTCGATCGCACCGATGCTGTCCAGATAGCGCTCGGCATAATCCATGTAGTCCTCCACAAAGCGCATGCAGTACATCTTTTGCTCGGGATACTCCTCGCTCATCTTGGCAAACAGGAAGTCGTAAGCCGCGTCGTCATCGTACACTTCGCCGTCGTTGACGCCCTTTTCCTGCATGAACTCGTCGTCAAGCGCCATAACGCGTGTGAGCATGGCGTCAAAGACGTCCTTGGTGAAGATCGAAAAATCCCCCTGCTCTGTAAAGCAGTTTTGAATATACGCTCTTGCCTTTTCGGTATCGTAAAGCTGTTCCATTTCTTCCTCCCTATTGTTTGGCGCCTTCTTTGCGCCTTCCCTATTGTATCACGCGGACAGTCTGTCCGCAAGTCTTCCCCTTTTGAAAGAAGCGTTCTCAGTCGTCGTACTCCCTGTTAAGCGCCTCTCGCTCCTCCGCAAGTTCGCGAGCTTTTGCCGCCAAAATCAGCTCCTCCCCGCTTAGGGGGCCGCCCTCCGTTCCGCCCATGCAGGCATGACAGGTGTTGAAGCATTCGGGGCAGATGCAGCGGCTTTCCAAGCCGCGCTCCTCCTGCACCATATAGGTACCGCAGCGCTTACAGCTGCATCGCATACCGCCTGCACCCCTTTCTTTACTGCATTTTTAACTTCCCTATGCGCAGTATAGCACGCCAAACGCCTCTATGCAAGAGCGGCAAGTTGTGGTATACTTTAGGCATGAAACGTTTACTGCTCCCACTCATTCTGTCGCTGCTGCTGCTTGCTCCCACGCAGGCAGCGTTTGGCGCGGATCTGATCCGGGACGATTTCCTTGTGCAGACCGGCAGCAAGGGCGAGGCCGTTGTGCGCGTACAGACGCGCTTGATGGATCTTGGCTACTACCTCTACAAGCCGACGGGCAGCTTTCAAACCGTCAGCAGAAAGGCCGTCACGCGCTTTCAAAGTACGGTGGAGCTTTTAGCCGACGGTGCGATCGGGCAACAGAGCGCAGCCCTCCTGTTCTCCGCAGCCTGCCGCCGTCCCGACTTTTCACCCGTACTCAACTGCGTCTATGCAAGCCGCGGCAGCATCGCGTACAAGGGCGTTAAAACGCCTTGGAGCAGCATAAAAAAGGCGCTGCTTGTCGGCACGGAATACAGCTTTACCGATTGCATCAGCGGCGAAAGCTTCACGCTGACCTATTCGGGCGGCAGCGGACACGCCGCGTTTGGGCTGTCCGCCAACACGGGTATTTCCAACGCTGCAGCAGCCAAGCTGAACGCTTGGTTGGGCGGCAGCAACGATTTTTACAAGATGGCTGTGCTTGTTGAGGTCGACGGGGTCAAGACCGCCGCCTCTCTGCAATGGGACGGCTCCGCCGCGCAGGTCTATTTTTACGGCAGCAGCTCGGTACTGGGGCTTGCCGACGTAGAGCATAACGCCTTTATCGATGCGGCGGGGGCTTAACGCCTTCGTCCCCTAAGCAGGACGGCGCTTACGCGTATCTGCGTCAGCTTGGACAGGTCGATCGTCTCCCTGTCCACATGCTGCATCAACGGTGTCATGTACAGAAAATCCCGCGCCTGCTCCCTTGTAAGGGGCAGTGTTTTTTGTATCTCCGTCTTCTCCGTCAGAAGCAGTTCCTTTTCAAACAGGGCAAGAACGCGTTCGTTGGAGTATTCCCTGTCCGCAAGCGAACCCTTTGCCAGTTCGCGCAGCTCCGCAAGATGATCCTTTGCGGGCACGACCTTGAGCACCTCGCCATCTGCCGTCAAAAGGCTTTGAAACGCGGGATAGTTGGCGGGAGAAAGGATGTTTAGAATGAGGTCGACAGAGCCCAACGCAAGAGGCGGCCTTGCCAGATCCCCTATGAGCCACTGCACGCTGCTTTCCGCTCGGCAGGCCTCTATAATTGCGTCCTGCGACAGATCCAATCCAATCACGCGGCCAAGCCCCGCTGCGGCGCGGGTAAAATAACCGTCTCCGCAGCCTGCATCCAGCAATGTGGGGGAAGGCTTCCCCGCTAAGCAGCGCTCCGCCGCAGCGATCACGCCATCCCGTATGCAATCGTAAAAGCCCGCCGCCAAGAGGCGAGCGCGGCTTTCAAACAACGCTCGATCATACTGCGAAGGCTTTGCGTTTGGCGCCAAATGAATATATCCGCGGCGGGACACGTCAAAGCAGTGCCCCTGCCCGCAAAGGAGGCTCATTCCCTCTGCGTGCAGCGCCTTTCCGCAGAGGGGACAGCGAAAGGCCTTCGCCGCCGTCAGCAGTGCTTGTGCTTGCATCTTACTCATGTATGTATAGTACCACACTTTTTATATCTTTGTAAACGCGGCATTTTGCATGGACGCGGGTCGCCGCCTATGGTATACTGAAGTGTACGCGAGGGATGACGTCTCTGTATGCTGCATACATCTTTGCATACAAGCGTTTCCCGCAACAGGTATCAAGTATGAAAGGACAGCTGCCATGAACAAACAGATCCTAAGCGGCGACGAAGCCATTGCCCGCGGTCTTTATGAAGCGGGATGCCATGTCGCCGCGGCTTACCCGGGCACGCCAAGCACCGAGATCCTTGAAAATGTCGGTGCGCTGTACAGCAAGGACATCTACTGTGAGTGGTCCTGCAACGAAAAGGTAGCAAGCGAGCTTGCCGTCGGCGCTTCCATCGGCGGTGCGCGAGCCTTTGCCGCCATGAAGCATGTGGGCATGAATGTCGCTGCCGATCCCATCTTTTCCGTTGCCTATGCGGGAGTAAACGGCGGGTTGGTCTTCTTGACCGCAGACGACCCCGGCTGTCACAGCTCGCAAAACGAGCAGGACAACCGTTGGTATGCGCTGCATGCGAAGATCGCCATGCTGGAGCCTGCAAATGCCGCGGACTGCAAGGCCATGGCTATAGCAGCCTTTGACATCTCCGAGCAATTTGATATTCCGGTGATGATCCGCATGACCACCCGTGTGTGCCACTCCAAGGACGCAGTAGAGCTAAGTGAGCGCGTGGAGCACGCTGTCAAGCCCTATGTGCGCGATCCCAAGAAATACGCTCTCCTTCCCGCTATGGCACGGGTACGCCATGTGGATCGTGAGCGCTCCTTGGTCGCCTTAGAGGAATATGCCGATCAGAGTCCGTTCAATGTGATCGAACAGCACCAAGGCGCTAAGATCGGTGTGATCAGCTCGGGCGTTTCCTGCCTTCATGCGCAGGAGGCCTTTGGAGATACGGCAAGCTATCTAAAGCTCGGTCTGACCAATCCCCTGCCGCGCAAGCTGATCCGCTCCTTCTGTGAGCAGTATGACAGCCTGTACATCGTCGAAGAGGGCGATCCCTATCTGGAGAATGCCGTTCGCGCCTTGGGCTTTTCCTGCATCGGCAAGGAGAAGATCCCGCTCTGCGGGGAACTGAACGCGCAGATCGTTCGCAGCGCCTTCCTTTCCGAGCCGACGCCTAAGCCTTATGTCGTTGACGAAACGGCGGCTCCCCGTCCTCCCGTCCTCTGCCCCGGCTGTCCGCACCGCGGTTTCTTCTATGCCCTGTCCACGCGGCAAAAGAAGGTCGTTGCCGTGGGCGACATCGGCTGCTACGCCTTGGGCGTGAGCGCACCGCTGAACGCGTTTGACTTTTGCATCTGCATGGGCGCAGGCTTCTCCGCCTGTATCGGGCTTTCCAAGGCGCTTGATAAGCAGGGTGACAAACGAAAAGCACTGGGCATTTTAGGTGATTCCACCTTTTTCCATTCGGGCTTGACCTCGCTGATCGACATCGTGTCCGCCGAGGCAAACGTTGTAGCCTGCATCCTTGACAATTCCATCACCGCCATGACGGGACACCAGGATAATCCCGGCACCGCCAAGAACCTGATGGGGCAGCCCTCCCCCGTTATCGACATCGTGGCCTTGGTAAAGGCACTGGGCTTGGGCGAGGAGCGAATCCGCATCGTCGATCCGCTGGATGTTCCCGCCGTACAGGCCGCCATCGACGAAGGCGCTGCCGTGTCCGGTCCCTTTGTGATCATCACCAAGCGCCCCTGCGTTCTTATCAAGGAGGTCGCAAAGGCCAACGCGGGCAAGTACTGCGTGATCGATCCGACGCTGTGCCGCGGCTGCAAAATGTGCATGAAGATCGCCTGCCCCGCCATCGCCTTCAAGGATGGCAAGGCGCAGATCGTCGATCCCGCATCCTGTACGGGCTGCGGTCTGTGCGCATCACTGTGCAAGTTCGGCGCGATCGAAAGGAAGGGTGAATAGCATGACGAAGAATATTCTTTTGGTTGGCGTAGGCGGTCAGGGGATCATCCTTATCTCCCGCATCCTGACCGCGGGTCTGATGCAGCTTGGCTATGAGGTCAAGATGAGCGAGATCCATGGCATGAGTCAACGCGGCGGCTCTGTGACGACGCAGATCAAATACGGCGAAAAGATCTATGCCCCCAACATCGGCGTGGGTGAGGCCGATCTGATCATCTCCTTTGAAAAGATGGAGACTTTGCGCGCCTTGCCCTACCTCAAGCAGGGCGGCGCCATCATCACGGATGTGCGTGAGATCCCCTCCATGCCCGTTCTGACGGGAGCCGTAAAGTATCCCTCTGACGCCCTTGAAAAGATCGCCGCAGTCGTACCGCGTCTGACGGTCATTCGTGCTGCCGACAAAGCGGAAGCGCTGGGCAACATCCGTGCGCAAAACATCGTGCTTTTGGGCGCTTTGGTCAAGGTGATGGGTTTGGAAGCGGTGGATTGGCGCGCACTGGTGGCGGCCTATGTCCCCGCAAAAGCCAAGGAATTGAACTTAAAGGCCTTCGACGCAGGCTATACCCTGTAACGAGGTGCTGCGTATGCAGAAGATCCTGATCGTCAATCCCGGCTCCACCTCCACGAAGATCGCAATGTTCGACGGGGATGCACGCCTTTGGCAGGAAGGCATTGAACACGATCCTGCCGCGCTGCGCGCACTGAACACCATCGAAGCGCAGCTCCCGCTGCGTCTGAACGCCATACACGAGCGTCTGCAAGCGCATGGCGAAAGCCTGAACGACCTAAGCGCTGTCATGGCGAGGGGTGGGCTGCTGCCCCCTCTGCATTCGGGTGCTTACGAGGTCAACGAGGAGATGCTGAAGGTACTGCGGGAGCGTCCCTTGATCCATCACGCATCCAATTTGGGGGCGCCCTTGGGGCTGGAGCTTGCAAAGGAAGCAGGTGTTCGCGCCTACATCTACGATCCCGTGTCGGTGGATGAAATGATCGATCTGGTGCGCATTACGGGTCTTAAGGACATCATCCGCCATGCGCAGGGTCACAATCTGAACATGCGCGCAGTCGCTCTGCGCTATTGCAAGGAGCATACGTGCAGCTATACGGATGCGAGCCTGATCGTGGCGCATTTGGGCGGCGGTGGGATCACCCTGACCCTGCATCACAAGGGACGCATCATCGACATGATCTCCGATCAGGACGGTCCCTTCTCCTGTGAACGCGCAGGCGCTCTGCCCACATACAAGTTTGCGCGCTGGATCTTGGACAAGAACGAAAGCTATGAGCAGCTCATGAGACGCTTGCAGCGCACGGGCGGTTTGATCGATCTGATCGGTGCAAGCGACGCCATCGAGGTCGAACGTAGGATCGCTGCGGGCGACGCCGAAGCGCAGCTTGCCTATGAGGCCATGGCGCTTGCTATTTCTCGCAGCATTGCAAGCTTGGCAACGGTCGTGGACGGCAAGGTGGACGCCATCCTGCTCACAGGCGGCATTGCACACTCAAAGCTGTTTACCGACTGGATCAAGCGCCGCGTCAGCTTCATTGCGCCTGTGCTGCTCTATCCCGGTGAAAACGAAATGCAGTCCTTGGCGGAGGGAATGCTGCGCGTGCTGAACGGAGAGGAGCAGGCTATGCCCTATTCGGAAGCGCGTGACAGCGTTCTGCCGCCCGAAAAGGTATATGGTGCATGATCGAGATACGCGAGCTTTCGATCCTTGACGCCCCTGCTTTTTGGGAGCAGCACTATGCCTATTTGGAGCGGGACATCTTTCCGTACGATGAATTCGGTGCTTCCATAGAGGAGGATCGTGTCTATTTTTGCACAGAGGAATACCGCGGAACCTTTGAGCGCTTTTTGCAGCGTGAAACGGATCCTGTCCATTGGATCGCTTTTGTGGTGGACGGCGTTTCCATCGGCTACGCGCAGTATGTGATCTATGTTAGTGAGGACGGCAAGTGTCTGCTGTGTGATTTTTGGGTGCTTCCCGAATTTCGCGGCAGCGGTACGGGTCATGCCTGCTTTAGTGCGCTGCGGCAGCGGATGGTAAAGCAAGGTGCGCTCTACTACAGCATCAACATTTCCAATCATCGAAACCACGCGTTTTGGAGCAGTATTGGATTTCGTGACGACGGATTCGATGAATGGCAGCAGCCTTTGATGCGGCTGGATCCCTGAACACGGAAACGCTGCACGCGCTAAGCAGCAAGAAATGCATAAGTTAAATAAACAGCCCCGTTCCTATTCAAAGAGCGGGGCTGTGTTTTCGTTAGGAAGGATCAGACGGGAGCGGGAATAGTGGCTCCACCCAAGATGAACATCTGCACAAGCGACGCGTCTGCACTGTTGACATTGCCAGTGCAATTGACGTCGGCTACGATCAGGCCGATCGCATCGATCACTGCTGCACTGTTGCCCAGCACGTAGCCCTGGATCAGTGCTACATCCGCCGAGGTGACCAGCCCATCGCCGTTAGCATCGCCCCAGAGGCGATAGCCGGCTGTCACGGTGTAATCCATGGTGATCGCCACATCCGTCAGGTCGATATCCCAGTAGGCGTAGTAATCTGCGCTCTTAGCGGGCACCGTGGGGATGGTGGTCAGGGTCTCGCCGTTTGCCACGTTGTAGGTAAAGACCGTTTCGCCGTTTGCCACGAAGGTGATCGTCCAACCCGTTGCGGGCAGAATGACGTCATGGTGTGCGCCGCACACGGAGCAGGTGTAGGCCTCGATGCCGGTGTCGACAGCGGTCGGTGCTACATCGCGGCTCGTATCGCGGACATAGTCGCAGTCGCCGCTCTGGGTCTCACCGCAGACGGTGCAAACGCGGCTGTGGGTATCGTCGCCGTTGCTCGTCCAAGCGCCCCAAGTATGACCCAAGGCAGCAACATAGCTGTCCACGGTGACATAGCCGCAGACCGTGCAGGTATGCGTGGTGAAGCCCTGTGCCGTGCATGTAGGTGCTGTCACTACATCACTGTAAGAGCAGTTCTCGGTTTCCTTCTCGTTGCAGACGGAGCAGGTACGGCTGTGCGTACCGTCATTATTGCTGATCCAAGCGCCCCAAGTATGACCAAGTGCGTCAACGTAGGTATCCACGATGACATAGCCGCACACGGTGCAGGTATGCGTGGTGAAGCCCTGTGCCGTGCAGGTAGGTGCTGTCACTACATCGCTGTAAGAGCAGTTCTCAGTTTCCTTCTCGTTGCAGA
>CAZBBX010000002.1:0-143734 GCA_964490325.1 uncultured Oscillospiraceae bacterium | reverse complement strand
GCCGTTCCCAACGCCTTCTGCTCCTAATTTACCCGGAACAACTTGACACGGTCCGCGATCAAATAGGGTTTGACAAACAAAGGACATACCGACTAAAATAAAGGAGTAAAGCAATGAGCGGTAAAAAGATCGATATTCTTTGGGCGTTTCTCGTTGGCGGTATTCTGAGCGTTATCACCGAGGGCCTGTGGTGGCTGCTGCTGGCGATCGGCCTGTCGCCCACAAGCTGGGCGATCACGGTGATGCTCATGACCCTTGGGCTGATCGGCATGGTGACAAGCTATTTCGGCCTCTATCAAAAGCTCGTCGGCCTTGGCGGCTTTGGCGCATTCCTTCCCTTCTGCAGCCTCCCCTGCTCCATCATGATGGACTATACCGCGGCGCGCAATAAAGGCGCTTCCGTCGGCAAGGCGACGCTCAGGGGACTGAAGGGTCCGGCTTTCGTGTTCGGCACAGGCATCGGCGTGACGATCGTGCTGGCGCTGATCGTCTACTTCGTGCAGGGGGCAGGCGGCATGATCGGACAGCTGCAAAATGCGGGCATGCTCGAATCGGGCCCCGTCACGCTGCCGCTGTTTCTAAAGGCCTTCCTCATCGGCGGCCTGATCTGTGCGGTCTGGCAGATCTTCTTTTGCATCAACAAGCGCAGCATCACGCTGAACATGGCCATGGGCATCTATGTGGGCGCGATCCTGACGGCCCTTGGCGCAATGGAATACATCGTCTCCTTTGCGGGAACGGGCATGACGCTGATGATCCATGCCACGGGCGAGGGCGTGTACCGCTGGTTCTCGGCGATCCTGCTCTTTGGCGACTTTGGCGGACTGGGACGCTTCCTGCTGATGCTGGCGTTCATCTTCGGCGGCAGCACGGTGCTCTTTGGAGAGCTGTTCTATCGCCGCAGCAGCAAGGCGCAGCAGGGCGAGCAGCCGCGGGCATAGCCCCCCCTGTCGCCTAAATAAAGGCAGTCCGCATCCCTGCAGATGCGAGTCCTTATCCCGTGGATGCGCCCTTTGACGCGTCCATGGGATACCGAGCTGCGACCCCCGATTTTGCCTGCTCCGTCCACGCGTCTATGGGACAACGGCAGAAGAACACCGCATGATCGCTTGTACGAGGAGGAGAACATGGATCCCTATTTCGATGAATTCTCGCTTCCGGCATACGCTTCCCGCGTGTTCCGCGATATTCCCCATTGGGAGGCTGTCGCAGCGCTGGGGGATCCCATCTATCTTTCCGCAAACCATTATCTTGTTCGCCCCGGCGACCCGATCCAATACTGCTATGTGGTCAAGGAGGGCTCGGTCATCACACTGGAGATCACCAGCGGCGGCGATATGCACATCTTCAACCTCTTTGAACCGGGAAGCCTGCTTTTGGAATCCAACCTTCTTGCAAACTACAAGAGCGCCATCTTTTGCCAGACCACCGCGCCCACCGAGCTGGTGCGCATCCGTGCGCAGCAGCTCAAGGACGGCATCCGCAGCGATCCAAACGTCATGGACGCCGTGTTCGAGTCCTTTGCCAGCAAGTATTATTCCGCCATGGATCAACTGCGCGAGAACTACAACCATGACGCAAAGTGGAAGATCTACAACATGCTGATGTTGCTTGCCAGAAACCTCGGCAAGCCGTTTTCCGATGAATGGATGATGATCGACATGAAGATCACCCAGCAGTTCATCTGCTCGATGCTGGGGCTCAACCGCGTCACGGTCAACCGCGCCCTCAAGGAGCTGAAGGAGCAGGGCTCCTTGCTCATCGTCAACTCCAATTACTGCGTCCGAAAGGGCAAATGACCCTCCGCACAGCACCATGTCCTTGACAGCAGCCATCCTCTCCAAGCGCACAGTATTAAAAAGTGAATTTTAATAACAGCAGGGTCTTGCCGTAAAAATTCAGGCAGATCCTTTCCTTTTTGGGGGATACATGGTATACTCGACAGCAGTATAGGGGGGCATTCATGCGTAGAACAATAGCGATCCTGTTGACGCTGCTGTGCTTGTTCGGGTTTGCGGCACAAGCCCGAGCCGAGGCGGGTCATGCAACGGCAAGCTGCCATTTCACCTGCTCCACGGCGGGAGCCAAATTCGACAATGTGCTGGCACTCAGCAACGCAAGCTATGTCAAGCTGGACGCGAACGGTTGGTTCGCGTTGGACTGGACGCAGTCGGTCTCCGTGATCTGGTGGCAATGGAACATCCTGCCGCAGAGCTACACCGTGTCGGAGCTGGACGCAAACGGGGAAGTGCTCAGAGAGTCTTCCTTCAGTGACGAACAGATCATGCGCACCTGGCGGCTGAGCGAGGACGCCTGCGGCCTGCGGGTTGCGGTCGAGGCGCCGTCGTCGCTGTGTGCGCTGCGTGCCTATACCGCCGAACAGGCGGAGAAAGCGGACTGTCTCTTTGCGCCTGTTGTCGAGAAGGCGGAGTTGATGGTCTTTGTCGCGCATCCCGATGATGAGCTGGTCATGCTTGGCGGTCTGCTGCCTCTTTATGCAGGGGAAGCGGGAAGGGCCACGACCGTGGTCTATCTGGCCAGCGAGTATATTTCAAGGCATCGCGAAGCGCTGCACGGCCTTTGGCATGTAGGGGTAAGGACCTATCCCATCTTTTTGAGCTTTATGGACGAGCTGCCCGTGTCACGGGAGGCGCAGCTGGAGCATTTCGGCGGCATGGACACAGTCGTAAGCCGTTTTGTCGCCATCATTCGGCAGTACCGCCCGGAGGTCATCGTTACGCACGATGTCAACGGGGAGTATGGGCATGGCGCCCACATCGTCACAAGCGAGGCTGTCCGACTTGCAGCAGAGGCGGCCGCCGACCCGCAGCAGTATCCCGACAGTGCCGCGCTCTACGGCGTTTGGCAGGTCAAGAAGCTCTACCTGCATCTGTATCCCGACAATCCCGTAACGCTTGACGATACCGCGCCGCTTTCGGCCTTTGACGGCAAGTCCGCCATGACCGTGGCGGGGGAGGCCTTCGCGCTACATCGTTCGCAGCGCGAGAGCTGGGGCGACCTCATGCGCGCCCGCACCTATGACGGTGCAAAGTATGGCTTGTACTACACTGCGATAGGTTCCGATACGGGCAGCAACGACCTGTTTGAAAATGTCGATGCGGCGAACGCCACACCTGCGCCCACCGCCATTCCAACGCCTACGCCCATACCCACCCCCACGCCCGAACCCTCCGCAGTCCCTGCAACCAAAGCAACGGCAGACCCATCGGAGGCGACAAGCATGGCTCTGGCAACGGACGCCCCGACTGACCCCGCCAAGGCCGAGCGCTCCAACGCAGCTGTGTGGATCCTTTGCGGCGCGGTGCTGTTGGTCATTGCATTTCTTATGTTTTTAGTCTTTAGGAAGCACAGGAAGAACTGACGTTAAAAAAAGTAAGCGGCGGATCGTTCCGCCGCCCTGTCGGGATCCATATGAGCTTAAGCGTCCGTTTTCGGGCGCTTTTTTCTTGCGGGAAGGCGGGCGAGCAGCACGGCGACAAGCAGCAGGACAGCGCCGATAAGCTCGCGCAGCGTGAACCATTCTCCCTGCAAAAGCAGTCCGCACAGCGCGGCAAAGACCGCCTCGGTGGTGAACAGGATGCCCGCCGTCACGGGTTCCAGACCGCGCTGCGCTATCAGCTCCAGCGTGTACGCAACGCCGCTTGCCAGTATGCCCGCATACAGGAGAGGCAGTAAAGACTGCAGGGGCTGTTGGGCGGACAGATCCTCAAACAGCAACGCGGCAAGCGCGGACAGCAGGCAGCGGGTGAGCTGCTGCAGCAGCGACAGCAGGAGCAGCTCGCTCGTGTGGGCAAGGCGATCGACCACAAGGATATACACGGTAAACAGTAGCGCACAGACAAGCGCCAGTGCGTCGCCCAAATTCAGACCGTCGGCGCTGCCCAAGCTCATCAAATATACCCCGCAAACGCTCAATCCCACGCCGATCCAAACCTTGAACGCGGGGCGCTTGCCGCGAAACAGACCGACAAGCGGCACAAGGACGACATACAGCGTCGTCAAAAACGCGGTCTTGCCCACGCTCGTGTAGACCAGACTGAACTGCTGCAGCGACAGGCACACAAACAGGAGGCAGCCCAGCAACAGCCCGCCGCGTACCGCACGCCGCCTGTCCGCCTTCACTTCACTTGGCGCAAGCGCGTCCTTTTTGCGGCGGCGGGAGACGAGCCAAACGACCAGCAGGAACGCAGAGCCTAAGGCGCAGCGCAGGGCGTTGAAGCTGAAGGGCGACAGAAAGCGCAGCCCCTCGTCCATTGCTACGACGGCGCTGCCCCAAAGAAAGGTGGCAAGGAGCAGGCAAAGGCTGCTGCGGCGCGGATCCGCCTTACTAATTGACTTTTCCATAGTTTGCGAGTAGGCGAAAGCGCGGCTTTCCATCCGCCTCCGCATCGAGATAGGCGCGGCCGTCCGCCTTCAAGCTGCGCAGCGTAAGACGCGTGTCGGGCAGCGTCTCCGCCGTGAACACGGCGCTGAGCGACCGCAGCGGCTCTGCGTCAAGCAAGCGCTCAATGAGCGCCGCAGCGCGTGCATGGTTCATGTGACCGTTTTCGTCCACATCGTCCCTCTGCACGGTATACAGGCTCTCCTGCATGGCGGTATTCGGCGCACCAAGGCGGGGCAGAAGCCAAACGCGGCCGCATAGACCGTCAGGTGACTTAAGGCCGCGAAAACAGCGCGCTGCGGCGTCCATCGTCAGCCACAGCGTTGTCAGCCGTCCAAACAGAAGTTCCTTATCGTCCGTATAGTCGGTCTCAAAGCTCCATAAACCTTGCTTTGCGCCAAGCAAGCGCGCCTCGGCATGCGGCGCAGCATACGGCGGATCTGCGGCAAGCGTCAGCGTAAAGCCCACAACGACCCAAAGCAGCCCCTGCCGAAGCGCGGCGGCTTTCCCGCGGCCATACCCGTTCAGCAACTGCAAAACGGAGGCCTCCGACAGGCTCAAAAGGTCATAGACAAGGCTCCTTTTAGCGGTGGCGCTCATTGGATAAACAGGGCGCTGTACCAATTCTGCGTCTCCTTGGCGGGATCGTGCAGCGTATAGATGGGCAGACCCAGGCCGCGCACGGTTTGGAACACATCGATCCCGACGCTGTGGAAGGCGGGACGTGCCTTCTTGGGAAAGCGGCAGGGCTCGCAGCCAACGGCGGCGCAGGTCTCGCACAGGCCGCAGTCGGAAAGGGAAAAGGCAAAGTACCAGCCCTCGGCAAAGGCCTGCCCCTCCAGTGCGAGGGAGATACTTTGGGAGAGCCGCTTTTCGTGCGTGTGGATGACAAGACCGCCCCGATAGCGGGAGAACATCTCGCGGTATTCCGCCATGGAGGGCGAACCCGTACGGGATGGGCAGGTATGGTTCTTGCCCCAGTCGGCGCAGCCGAACATGCACTTGAGCAGGGTGCGGCTGTCAAAAACAATGTCGCAAATGGCAAAGGGAACGGCGTCGACAGCGCCCAGCTCCAGCGCTTTTTCACAGTAGCGGCTCTGTGCAAGGCGTAATTCTTCATCCGTGTTCATAAGGGACCTCCTTCATGCGGTTGGCGTTAGGGTGATGGCGACGATCTCGGGTCTGTTGCAAAAGCGGGGCACGAGGGAGGAAGTCCCAAGTCCGCGTGTGATGATGACGGTCTCCGCACCAAAGCGGAACAGCCCGTCGGCATATTTTGGAAAGAAGCCCTCCGAGGGAAGGTAGACCGCACCAAGGAAGGGCAGGCGGACCTGTCCGCCGTGCGTGTGTCCGCAGAGCACAAGGTCGACAGGCCACAGCGCCATGCCCCCGTTTAGAAGCATCCCGTCGGGCTCATGCGCCAAAAGCAGGGTAAAGGAAGTGTTCTTGATGAACGCATCCAAGAAATGCGCGGAATAAGCGCGCAGGTAGCTGTGCTGATACGCACTGCCGGACACGCCGCCTATGGCGATCTGTCCGCCCGACGTTTGTACGATCACGCTCCGCTTATACAGTACAACAGCGCCGTGCTCGCTAAGTCCCGCCATAAGATCCTCATCGGGAAAGTACTCCTCGTGCAGCAGCTCATGGTTGCCCAAGGCGCAGTATACGGGAGCAAGCGCGGCGAGCCTCTCCACAAACGCATAGGCTGTTTCGCAGGACTCCGTGTGCGCCGTAACAAGATCCCCCGTTATCAATATCAGGTCGGGTGCAAGCGCCGCGATCCGTTCGATAAGGCGTTCGTTGTCCCTGCCGAAGACGGCGTTGTGCAGATCCCCCAGCTGCACGATTGTCACGGGACTTGTAAGCTTGTCCGTTTCCACCGAATAGCGCGTTACGCCAAGCGTATAGTTGGAAACGACAAGATCGCAGACGATATAGCAGAGAAGCACGCCCACAAGGAGCAGCGCGCACAGGCGTTTTCGACCCTTCCTTTGATCCATGCAAGCATCATAGCACGGAAGCGGCGCTTTCACAAGCAACGAAACACATTTTTGTCAGCGCCCACAGCGGGGAAGGAGCGTGTTCAAGCACAAAAATGAATATACAAATATGCAAAAAATTTAGGCATACTAACTTAAATTATCTTTATAACACATCTTGCATAACGCGTTTATACTTGTTACAATAGGCGATATGTAAGTTGTAAGCTGTAAGGAGGATGTTTTCCTATGAAACGGATCGTTGCTCTGACCCTGACGGCGCTGCTGCTTGTAGCGCTGCTGCCGCTTGTCGGCGTGTATGCCGCATCCGAAGCACCGCAGGCGGACGGAGACTGTGCGCTGGAATTCTCCGGCGTAGATCAAAACGGAAACACCATCACGCAGGCCATCCTGGCGGACAAAAAAGTGGTGATGATCAACTACTGGGCGACCTGGTGCTCTCCCTGCAAGGAGGAGCTGCCCGCGCTGCAGCAGCTGTATACCGAGTATCAGGACCAGGGCTTTCTGATCATCGGCGTACTGGTGGACGGCACCGTTGCGGGTGCGTAGAGCCTCATCAAGACCTACGGCATCACCTATCCCGTGATCGTCAACAACGGCGACCTAACAACGCTCAAGACCAGCGTCTATGTGCCGGAGACCGCCTTTGTGGATCATCTGGGCGTTTCCATGATCAGCACCAACTATGTGGGAAACAACAGCTACAGCGGCTGGAAGACCATCATCGTAAACCTGCTGGAAAAGGCCAACGCAACGCCCTCTCCCAGCCCGACGAAGATCCCTTTCCGTACGCCTACGCCTAAGCCCACCACGGAGCCGACCGCGACCCCCACCCCGACTTATACCCCCACCCCGACCTTTACCCCCATCACGACCGCGCCTGCGGAGACGGTGACGATCACGTTTGTTGCCGACGGAGAGACCGTAGACAGCTATACGATCCCACGCGGCTCGGATCTGACGGAGCTGCCCGCCATTCCGCAGCGCAGCGGCTGCATAGCCGTTTGGGACACGGACAGCTTCAAAAACATACAGACGGATCTGACGGTGACGGCGCTGTACTATCCCATTGAGGAGGACGAGACGGCGCAGCGGCTTACAAACGTTCCTCCAAAGACCCTGCTCAGTACACTTTGCACCGCGCTGAACACCCCTGTGGCAGGCAGCGATGCGGTGGTAAAGACAGGCGATACGATCGAAGTGAGCGGCGTTCGCTACACCGTGATCGTGACAGGCGACGTCAACGCCGACGGCGCGGCGACCGCAGCCGATGCGGCGGAGATCCTGCGCTCCACGGTCAAGCTCGTCGACTTTACCGAGCTGCAAAAGCTTGCCGCCAACATCCAAGGGAAAGCGGCATACGGTACCGCCGATGCGGCGCTGATCCTGCGCTACACCGTTCGCCTTACCACCACGCTGGGTGTGACGGAACCGTGAAAAAGCTCTTCTGGATCCGTACAGCGGCGTATGCCCTTGCCCTGATTGCTTTTTTGTTTGTCTTTACGGCCTGCAAAGGGCAATCGGAGCAGGAGGGTGCCTCCACGCCTACAGACGCCGTTCAAACGGCTGCGCCTACCGAATCGAGCACTGCGGCGCCCACCGCTGCGCCTACGGCTGCACCTTCGGCAAGCCCCACAAGCGTGCCCGCCGCTGCGCCAACGGCTGCGCCCACCGCCGCGCCCACGGCAAAGCCAACGGCTGCGTCCACGGCGTCCCCCGCACCCACTGCAACGACCCTGCCTGCCGAGGTCGGCTACAGCTTCCTTTGCGTGGATCAGAACAACGACCCCGTGGAGGGCGTGACCATCACGCTGTGTGATGATACGAGCTGTCTGCCGCTGCACAGCGGATCGAGCGGGACGGCAAGCTATATGGGAAGACCCTACGCCTATGAGGCGCATGTGGTCAGCGTACCGGAGGGCTATTCACTCAACGGCAGCGACTTGGCGACCTGTTCGCTTTCGGGCGGAAGGATCGTGTTCCACTTCACCAAGGGATAAAAAGCGCGGCACTGTTGCCGGCAAAACAGAAAAGAACCTAAATGGCGCGGAACGGGGAACGCTCTTCCGCGCCCTTTCCTTTGTGCGCAAGTAATCCTTGCGGCAAGGTGGGGAATATGCTATAGTATATTTCGTTGAACTGCCACAAATAGGCAAGGACGTTTTCTTTGGCGCGGCGACGCGGCGATCAAAACGCAGGAAGGAACTGCAATGTTTACAGCTAACGGAGAGTACGGAAAGCTGCGCGGCAGCTATCTGTTTTACGAGATGGATAAAAGGACGAACGCCTATCGCGAGGCGCATCCTGCGGCGGAGCTTATCAAGATGGGCATAGGCGATGTGACGCAGCCGCTGGTGCCGTCCGTCATTCGCGCCATGCATCGTGCGGTGGAGGAGATGGGGGCGGCCGAGACCTTTCACGGCTATCCGCCCGCCTTTGGTTACGACTTCCTCATCGAGGCCATCCTAAAGCGCGACTATCTTTCCCGCGGCGTGGAGCTTTCCCCCGACGAGATCTTCGTCTCCGACGGCGCCAAGTGCGACGTGGGCAACTTTCAGGAGCTGTTCTCACGGGACGCCCGCATTGCGGTGCTGGATCCCGTCTATCCCGTCTATGTGGACACCAATGTCATGGGCGGCCGCAGCGGCGCTTATGACGAATTAAAGCACGGCTATGAACGCATCGTGTACCTTAAGGCGACAGCGGAGAACGGCTTTGTACCAGAGCTGCCCGCCACTCCCGTGGACGTCATCTATCTTTGCTATCCCAACAATCCCACAGGCGTCATGCCCACAAAGGCGCAGCTCAAGCGTTTTGTGGAGTACGCCCTTGAAACGGGAACGCTCCTTCTGTACGATTCCGCCTACGAGGCGTATATCTCAGAGGACGACAAACCGCACAGCATCTACCAGATCGAGGGCGCCAAGGCCTGCGCGGTGGAGTTCCGCTCCATGAGCAAGACGGCGGGCTTTACCGGCACGCGCTGCGCGTACACCGTGGTGCCGCGTGACATTGTCGTTCGGGACGAATACGGCAGCAGCGTGCGCCTAAACGACCTTTGGAAGCGCCGCATGTCCACCAAGTTCAACGGCGTTTCCTACATCACGCAGGTGGGCGCGGCGGCCGCCTACGGCGAGGGCTATTCCGAGATCCTGCAGGTCGTTGGGTACTACATGGACAACGCCAAGCGCATCCGCAGCGCCATGGCCGGCGCGGGGTACGAGGTCTATGGCGGGGTCAACGCCCCCTATGTTTGGATCCGCGTACCCGACGGCGACAGCTGGGGCTTCTTCGACCGACTGTTGGCAAAGTGCAGCATCATCGCCACCCCCGGGGCGGGCTTTGGCGCGGCTGGCGAGGGCTATCTGCGCATGACGGCGTTTGCGACCAAGGAGAACACCATCAAGGCCATGGAACGCATCAAGGGAGGTTTGCAGTGACAAAGATCATCGCCTTTGAGGGCATCGACGGCACGGGCAAGAGCGTGCAGATGGCTAGATTGGCGCAGAAATACCGCGCCGAGGGCAAGCGCGTGATGGAGCTGTCCTTCCCCTGCTATGAAAGCTTCTTTGGCGGCTATGTCGGCCGCTACCTCAGTGCGCGCGACGGCGTTGCGGCGGATACCGTGGACGGCAAGAGCATGGCGCTGTGGTTTGCGTTGGATCGCTTTGAGGCGTTCCAAAAGCTCGACTATAAGGACTGCGACGTGCTGCTCATCAACCGCTTTGTGCTGTCCAACGCCGTGTACCAAGGCATTCGCGACTGCGACCTTGACAAGGAGGACATCTTGGACTTTGTGCTCGAATTGGAGCATGTGCATTTCGGTCTGCCCAAGCCCGACCGCTACCTGATCTTGGACATGGACACGGACGATGCGGCGCACAACGTGGACAAGAAGGGCTATCGCGAATACGTCGGCAACGAAAAGGACGTATACGAAGCGCACGATTCCCTGCAGGCGCGTGCACGCAGCAAGTATCTGCTGTATGCAAAGCGCATCAAAGAGGCGCGGGTCATCGGCTGCATGGCAGATGGAAAGCTTCTCAGCATGGACGAGATCGCCAAGAAGATCGTCTCTGCCTGCGAGCAGTAGCGGCGTTTCTCACACGATCATGCCGCAAATGCGTAGGATACGCGAACAATTTGTAAGGATCTGTCGATCCCGTTGACCAAACGCGCTCTATAGGCGTATACTCAAGGCGGTACTAACGATTGGGAGGTTCATCATGATCATAGGCGAGTATTGCGACGTATTTCCGCCTGAAATAGACGGCGTCGGAACGGTCGTCAAAAATTACGTTACGCACATGAACGATGGGCAGAACAACTGCCTGTACATCGCGCCCAAACCCAAGGAGAGCTTGGAGACCGACGAGGTCCCCGCATTGAACTATGCCAGCGTTCCCCTGCCCAAGGAAGCGTATCGGCTGGGACTGCCCTTCATCGACATCAACTACCTGTGGAACGTGAGCAAGATCAGCTTCGACCTTGTCCATGCGCACAGCCCCTTTACGGCAGGAACCGAAGCGATCCGCATGGCACAGTTTCGGCATATCCCGCTGGTCGGTTCGTTTCACTCCAAGTACTACGACGATTTTTATTCCAAGACCAAGAGCAAGGTCATCAGCAAGCAGGGTGTGGAGATCATCCTGCACTTTTACAACCGCTGCGACGAGGTGTGGACGGTCAACGAGAGCACGGCAGATGTGCTGCGCGACTACGGCTTCAAAAAGGAAGTGATCGTCATGCCCAACGGGACGGATCTGTGGTACCCAAGCGAGGAGCAAAAGCAGCGTGCTGCACAGCAGCTGCAGATCCACAGCCCCTATACGCTGCTGTTTGTCGGGCAGCACAACTTCAAAAAGAACATTCGGCACATTTTGGAGGCGATCGCCATCTGCGCCAAGCAGCGCGACGACTTCACGATGGTCTTTGTCGGGCAGGGGCCCGATGCGGAAAAGATCCGCGAGCTGGTGATCCGACTGGGACTGACTGATCGGGTCATCTTTGCGGGACAGATCATGGATCGCGAGTTGCTGATGGGCGTCTATGCCAAGGCAGATCTGTTGGTCTTTCCCTCCCTGTACGACAACGCGCCCATGGTCGTGCGCGAGGCCGCGGCTGCGGGCACGCCCTCCTTGGTGGTGCGCGGCGCCTGCGCGGCGGAGGGCATCACGGACGGCGACAACGGCTTCTTGTGCGAGGACGAACCCGAGGACATTGCCCGCTGCATCAACGAGGCGCTCAAGAGCGCTGCGGAGGTGGGCGTGCGCGCACGGCAGACCATCCCGCTGGCGTGGAGCAGTGTCATAAAGCTTGCGCTCAAGCGCTACAAGGACTTGGTGGACAAGTATCACAGCGAGGCCTGAGCCGCGACCGCCTTGGCGGGCATGACGCGGGGGAGCAATAAACAAAGGATCGGGCGGTGAGCGTGACAACAGCGACAGATCGGCGCCGCCTCACCGCTTTTATAAATGGACACGAATGCTTCGCGAGGGGGCGAGGCTCCGATACGGGGCAAAGGATGCACAAAAAAACAGCGATTTTGATTGGAAAGATCTTGCTGTGCCTTACACTTTTGGCGCTTATCGCTTGGGGCGTTGTGAAGGCATGGCCGCTGCTTGTCAGCGGAGATCTTGCGGAGACCATACGCGGCTTTGGAAAGTGGAGCATCGCCGTGTTTTTGGGCTTGCAGCTGTTACAGATCTTTGTCGCCTTCCTTCCGGGAGAGCCGCTGGAGATCGCCGCCGGCGTCCTGTACGGGGCGTGGTGGGGACTTGCCGTCTGCCTGCTGGGGATAGGCATCGGCACGGTGAGCATCTATTACGGCACGCGACTGCTGGGCGCAAAGAGCATCGAAAACAACAAAAAGTTCGATAAATTTCGTTTCCTCAAGGATCCCAAAAAGGCGTACCGCTTGGTGGTGATCCTCTTTCTCATCCCCGGCACGCCCAAGGACGTGCTGACCTATTTCGGCCCCTTCATACCCGTTCGTCCCGAGCGTTTCTTTGCGGCGGCCATACTGGGGCGCATCCCCTCCGTCATAACCTCCACGCTTGCGGGGGCTTCCCTGTACGACGGCAACTGGAAAATGACGATCGTCTACTTTGCCATCTCTGCGGTACTGGCGCTCGGCGGCATTCTGCTGAACAAAAAATTAGAGGAAAAATGGCGCACGCGGCGGGAGCAAAAGCAGTTGGCGCTGTCGGAGGGTGACGCCGTCAACGAAAAAGCAGGCGAGACGGAGAACGTTTTCGACGGACAGTAACTTGCATTTATAACGGCAATTCGGTATACTATATCTAAAATTTGTGTTCGCACTTCCTTGCAGAGGCTTGTTTTGCATCGATACGCGGATGAAAGGGCGGCAGTCTTCATGCGATACGACATAGCGACGGAACGAACAAAGCTGACAGAGCGCTTTCGCGACACAAAGCTTGCAGTCATGCTTGCGCGAGCCTTCGGCAGCGAAGCGGCGTTCCTTATGCGCATCGACGAGGCGGCGGCAAACGGAACCTTTGACGGACTTTTTGCGGCGAAGCTCTGCCTGCCCCTGCTTGACGATACGCAGATCGATGAAAAGCGCCTTGTCCGTCTTGCCTACGATGCGCTCACAGAGCGCCTGTATCCGACTGAGGAGGGTCTTTCGCTCACGCAGGCGCAGCACGATGCGGTCGAGCTGCTTTTAGATGTTTGCCGCTGCGCGTTGGCAAGGGAGGAGGGCGCTCCCTTCGATCCGCTTCGGACCATGCGCGACGTTGACGATACGGAGCTTTCCAAAAGCGCGGTGGCGGGGGAGTACAGGCGCTTTCAAAAGCTGGTCTATGACGATGATTTTCTGATCCTTCTGCGCATCTGTTCGGACGCCACCAACTTCGACACGGGGGCGCATGTGCTGGGCGTTCACAACCTTGCCCTGCACTTTGGCAGGCTCTTGGCACTTGCGGGGGTGGCAACCGATCTGCCGCTGCTGTCTGCGGGGCGCTCAGCCACGATGTGGGAAAGTTCGGCTGCCGCGGCGATGAGCTGCCTCTCACCCCGCATCTGCACTACTACTACACGCACAAGTGGCTGGTCGACGGCGGCATGGAGCGCATCGCGCACATCGCCGCAAATCACAGCACTTGGGATCTTGAGTTCGAGAATTTGACCGTCGAATCGCTCCTGCTCATCTATGCGGACTTCCGTGTGCGCGGCTTTCGTGACGAAGCGGGCAAGGAGCATATGCGCTTTGTCACGCTCAACGAGGGCTATCGCATCATCCTTTCCAAGCTCGCCAACGTGGACGAGGCAAAAAGGACGCGCTATGCGCTGGTGTTCAGCAAGCTCAAGGACTTTGAAGGGTACATGCGCTCACTGGGGATAGGGGATGACGCGGCGCAGAGCGAATGTATGCCCGTTTCGCCGCGCTATGCGGCGCTGCTGACCCACGAGGAGGCCGCAGAGGAGCTGCGCCTTCGTACGGTGGAAAGCAACATCCGCATCATGCACTACTTGGCGTCGGGGCCCGCCTTTGAGCGGCTGCTGGAGTCCGTGCGCAACGCAAGCAATTTAGACGGCATCCGCACCTATCTGCGCACCATCGAGGAATACGTCACCTACATGTCCCGCGCCAACAAGCTTGCCGCGCTGGAGCTGCTCTACGAGCTTTTGATGCACCACGCGGGGGACGTGAGACGGCAGGCGGGACGCATCATGGGACGCATCCTTGCCAACAGCGGCCCCGGCTATCGCAAGCGCCTGCCCGCAGCCGTTTCGGGCGGCGGGGTCGCACCCGCTCTGGACAGCATCCTTGTGGAGGGTGCGCAGCTGTGGCGCTCCTATCTCGACAAGCTGATCAAACCCGATCACAAGATCTCGCAAAAGCATGCCGCCCGCATTCAAAACTCCCTGCGCGTGGTGACGGAAAGCCTCTTTTCCTTCTGTGAGCATGGCAGGGCGCGGCTGTATGCGCGGGTACTTGTCGAAAAGCTCTGCACTGCGGAGCCGACTTTGCAGCTTTTGTATGCAGCGGCGTTCTCCCTGCCCGTGGAGTATTACGAGGCGGCGGATATGGAGGCCTGCGCAAAGGCGCTCGTCTGCTTGGCCGAAAGCGATCAAAGGGAGGAACGCATCTGCGCCGCCTGCTGCTATGCCGAGTGGGAGAGTAAACTGCCCGACGCGCTTTTTACGCGTCTAAGGGAGCTTTTGCCGCAGTCGTTCCCCACGAAGATCGAGACGGGGGACGCCGCCACGGAGGCGGACATAGCCGCCATCTTCCTTTCCGACCTCAAGAACGCGGTGCATTGGACGATCAAGCTTTGCAACATCGAGCTGCTGTGCGGATATGCGCAGCGCGTGCCCGAGCAGGCCTTTCATGTTGCCATGCACCTTGCCAATGTGCTCTGCGTCAGTGAGCATCTGCCCGCCCGCGAAGCGGCGGGGAAGGGACTCATGCGCATCAGCGACCTGTTGACGGTCGATCAGCGAAACGAGATCGTCGTCGATCTGAGCCGCGAGATCGAAACGGGACAGTATGAGGTCTCCAAGTTCATAGGCCCCTATCTGGGACGGCTGATCCTTGGTCTGCCCGAAAAGGAGACCGACGAGGCGGTGGAGTATCTGGAGCAGCTTTTGCGCTCGTCCCTGTCCAAGAGCGCCCGCGCTGCGCTGTTGACGCTTGGCGCCATTCTTGGGGGACTGGCGGCGGAGGCGGACTTCACGCCCGACACGCCGCTTGCGCAGCGGCTCATCGGTCTGCTGCTTACGGGCGTAGCGCATTTTCGCGAGGAGATCCACCGCGTGGCGCTGCTGGTGCTTTGCCGCGAGATCTTTGCAAACGCCGCCATCCCGCAGGCAAACCGCCGCGCCATCTTCACCCGCATCGTAAAAAAGCTTTTGACCCTGCTGGACGAGCCAAGGGAGGAGACCCTCACCCGTTACAACACGGCGGCAATGCTCAACCATCTGTACCGCTTTGCAACGGAGAGCCGCGTCCTCTACGGCGATTTTGCCTATCCCGCCCCGCGTCCCGCGGCGTTCTTCCCGGGAACCTTCGACCCCTTCTCCCTTGGGCACAAGCGCATCACGCAGGAGCTTACGGCGTTGGGCTTTGAAACGTTTCTGGCGATCGACGAGTTCTCCTGGAGCAAGCGTACCCTGCCCAAGCTGCAGCGCAGAAAGATCGCGCAGATGGCGGCGGCAGACTGCATCGACGCCTGCGTGTTCCCCGACGAGATCCCCGTGAACCTTGCCAATCACAACGACCTAAGGCTGCTCAAGTCGCTGTTTCCAAAGCGTGAGCTGTATCTGGTGGTCGGCAGCGACGTGGTGGCACACGCTTCCGCCTATCGCGACCAAAAGCTTGGCGGCGTGGCCGACTACAACCATGTGCTGTTCCTGCGCGAATCGGAGAGCGCGCCTCTGCCAACAGCCATCCGCGGCAAGACGATCACGCTGTCCCTGCCCGCCTTCTATGAGGACGTCAGCTCCACGCGTATTCGCGAATCCATCGACAAGGACTTGGACATCTCCATGCTGGTCGATCCCGTCGTGCAGGAGTACATCTACGAATACGGCTTCTACCTGCGTTCCCCGCAGTACAAAGAGCTTGCAGATCCGATGAGCCTGCGCTTCCTTTGGGAGCGGGGCGAGGCCGCGCTTTCGTCGGGACGCAGCACGGAGAAGCGCAGCATACGCCTTGTGCGGGGCGACGGGGAGGAGCTGGGCTGTATCAGCGCCCATGCCGCAAATGTGGACGATCTGTTTGATGAGCTAAGTGAGCTGCCGCTCATCGAGTATGTGCGCGAGCGCGTGTCGGGCAAGCTGCTCGTCATCGACGCGCTCACGGCCTGCGGCGAGAGGGAGGCCTCTCTGCTGCTGCTGGAGCTTTGCGCCCGCAGCCTGAGCGACAACTATACCTATGCGCTTGCGGAGCTTCGGGACGAGGGACGACAGTTTCGCGACTGCTTCTTGCTGTCGGGCTACGAGAGCGTTCCCGACACGGAGCGCACGATCCTCTTTACGGACATGCGCTTTCCCATTGTGCTGATAAACGACGTTTTGCAGCACATCAAGGAGCCGCACCGCTCAGCGCCCCTCGTCCGCAGGGCGATCGATGAGGCGAACGTGCGTCTGCGCCGCGTGCTGACCGAGCTGTATCCCGGCAAGCTGCTGCTGTCTTTCGAGGCGGAGCTGCTCAACGATCAGCTCACCGAGGCGGTACAGAGGCATAACGGCGTGGGTGCGGACACGGCGGAGGGCGTGCTGGGGCCGAAGATGTGCGTACCCTACGGCAAGATCCTTGCCAATAAGATCATCCCGCACACCGTCACAAAGACGCTGCACGCCAACAAGCAGTTCCATGCGAACATCGAGGGCTTCGACATCACGGAGTACCCCGGCTATTCCACCCTGCAAAGCCAGATCAAGACGATCCGCTCCTTCGACCGTCCCGTCATTTTGGTGGACGATCTGTTGCACAACGGCTATCGCATGGAGAAGCTGGATCCCCTGTTCAAGCGCGAGGAGCTGACCGTGGACGAGATACTGGTGGGCATCCTTTCGGGCAAGGGCAAGGATCTGATGCGGCAGCAGAACAGAAAGGTGGACTGCGTGTACTTCATCCCCAACATGCGGTACTGGTTCACCGAGAGCCTGCTGTACCCCTTCTTGGGCGGCGACAGCGTGGAAAGCCCCCGCAGCATTCAGCGCCTGCCCTCGTCCATCAACCTGATCCTGCCGTACAAATACCCCTCCTACATCCATGGCACTTCCGAAAAGACGCTGCATAAGCTGTCGCATACGGCGCTGGTGAACGCCAAGGAGATCCTGACGGCTCTGGAAAAGACGCATCTTACAGCGTTCTCCAAGACGCTCGACATCAAGCGGCTGTCCGAGGCGATCTACCGTCCGCGTCTGCCCGACAAGGGCGCGGGAATGGAATACAACAGGGACGAGCGCGCCTCTGCCTATTTGGAGGAGGATCTGCTGTTGATGCGGCGCATCGGCCTGTATCGGGAGGAAACGCCCCATGCTTGATCTGCGCTTTTTTACAATGGACGGCCTGTGCCTTTGCCCCCTTGACGGCGCCGTGCCAAAGGGAGCAAGACCCGTGGACGAACCCTTTGCGCCCCTTGCGTTCCTGACAGACCGCGATCCAAAGCGTTTCCGCGGCCTTACGGCGCTGCGCGATGAGCGGGAGCTGTTCGAGCGGGAGGACAT
The DNA here is from genome assembly GCA_964490325.1 of uncultured Oscillospiraceae bacterium. Taxonomy (GTDB): domain Bacteria; phylum Bacillota; class Clostridia; order Christensenellales; family CAG-138; genus DAOPJM01. The sequence continues at coordinate 126,127 of CAZBBX010000002.1, read as the reverse complement.
GGGGCTGCTGCTGCCCCCCGTAGGGGAGGCGCGCCTAAACGCCGCGCTTGCGGCTTTGATCCATGAAAAGGGCGCAAGCCTTGTCAACACGGCGTTTTCAAATGCCCTGCCCGTGCTGCGCCGCAGGCTCCTTCGCAAGAAAACGGGCTTTCGCGTGGAACTGGCGGGCTTGGGCGATGTGGGTGCGGAGCTTGCGCGGGGACTGACTCTCTTAGGCAGCGGCCTTGTGGACGAGCTGTGCATCTTTGACCCCAACGAAAAGCTCTGCGCACGGTACGAATTGGAGCTGAATCAACTTATCGAGCTGACGGAAGGGGAGCGCCGTCCCTTGGTGCGCGTGTGCAAGGAGCCGGAACTGTTTAGTGGCGACGTCTTCATCTTTGCCGCAACGCGGGGCGTGCCGCCCTTGGGAGCGGAGCAGACGGATGTACGCCTTGCGCAGTGGCAGGCCAATCGCCCCTTGGTCGCCGCCTATGCGCGCCTTGCGCGGAAGGTCGGCTATACGGGACTTTTTGTGGTGCTGTCCGACCCCGTGGATCTGCTGTGCCGCGACGCCTTCCTAACCGCCAACAAAAATGATCTGGGCGAGTTCGACGCCTTGGGCCTGCTGCCCGAACAGATCCGCGGCTTTGGCTTGGGGGTGATGCGCGGCAGAGCCGCCTACTATGCAAGGAAGGCGGGCAGGGACTTCTCCACGGGACGGGTCTACGGCCCGCACGGAGCGGGACTGGTCGCGGCAAACGCCTTGGATGAGGACTATGACGACGCCTTTTCACAACAGCTCACCCGCCTTACAAGGGAAGCGAACCTGCGTGTGCGCGAGCTTGGCTACAAGCCCTTCATCGCGCCGGGACTTTCATCGGGCTGCCTTTCCGTTTTACGGATGCTGCGCGGCGAAGCGTTCGATGCGACAGCGTACTTTGACGGCCTGTACTTTGGCTGCCGCGTGCAGGAGACCGCCTTGGGACCGCTCATCGAGCGGCGGCCTCTCCCTGATGCGCTTATCGTGCGCCTGAACGCCGCAAGGGAGGAGCTGGCGCAGCTATGCAAAGACTGATCTTGGTGCGTGTGGATACGGGGGCGCGGCTGAACGCCGTGCTTGACGAGGCGCTCTTGCACTTGCCCACCAAGGAACTGACGCCGCAGGAGGTGTTGGAAGGCGGGGGTAGGGGCGCAAGGCTGCTGTTCTGCTTTTCACTGGGCAGAAACGGCTCGGCGGCGGCGGAGCTTTTCCTGATCGCACTGCGTGGGACGCCAACGGCCTTGAACGCCTGCGTTGTGGGCATGGTAACGGATGCAAACAGCGAGTTTCTCACCAAGGACTTTGCAAGCCGCTTTGCTTTGGCGGCCAACGGAGCGGGCGCTTTACTGGTGGGCAAGCCGCTCGTTGAGGGCACGGGCAGTCTGTACAATTTTCATATTCGGTCGATGAACGCAGGCGTTACCCTGCTTGACGCATACAAGCTTGCCGTTCGCGACTTGGCGCAGCGGCTGATGGACTATGCCCCCGTCAGGCGCGAAACGGCGCGGGTCTTGATGCTGCACGCGTCCGAGCACGCCACCTCCAACACCTACGCGTTGGGCTGCGCCGTGGCCGAGCGCTTGGGGCAAGAGATAGAAGTTACGACAAGATCCCTGCAGAATGGCGCTTTGATCGATTGTCGGGGCTGCTCGTATAAGACCTGTCTGCACTATGCGCACAACGATGGCTGCTTCTATGGCGGCAGTCTGACGACGGATGTGTTTCCCACACTTTTGGAGTCCGATGCGCTGCTTCTTTTGTGTCCCAACTACAACGACAGCGTGAGCGCGAACATCATGGCCTTCATCAACAGGCTCACGAACGTGCTGGTCAAGACGCCGCTGAACGACAAGTATGTCTACGCCATCATCGTGTCGGGCTACAGCGGCGGCGACCTTGTGGCGCGGCAGGTCTTGGGGGCGCTGTCCATGAACAAGACCTTCATGCTGCACCCACACTTTTGCCTTGCGGAGACGGCAAACGAACCCAACGCAGCCCTGCACCTGCCTGCCATCGAGGAGCGCCTGACTGCGTTTGCGGGGCGTATGCGGCGTTGTTTGTTAGACGGAGAATTCTAGATCTGTCAGTTCGAGGCGATGTAGCTTAGGTCGATCAGCAGGGTCGCGCCGCCGTCCAAATCGTCCTTGCGTTCCAAGCTGCACCGATAGCTGCCATAGACCCAGCTCTCACTTTTGCCATCGTCCAATACGGCGTTCAACAGGATCTGATAATGCTCCAAGCCGTGCGAGTCGCTGCTGTCCGTTGGGGTCAGGGCGGCGCTGCGCAGCGCCGAAAGGATACTCATAAACAGCTCTCGCTGCGCGCTGACGCGCTGCTGCAGCTCCCTTTCCAGCTCGGTCGGCGCATCCGTTTGCTCATATCGGAGCGCAGGCAGCGACAGGGACAGCAGCTGCACGCGTCCATCGCTGATCTTGGGTGTGCAGCGTCCCAAGCTTTCGCCGCTTTCCGTAACGCGTATGACGTAATACCCGTCCTCGGCCTCCAAGGACAGTCCGTTTAGCGTAAAGCAATTCTGCACAAGTGTGAAGCGCAGCGGCGGTACGGTGGGTTCGGCGGAGGGCGAAGGAGAGGGCGAAGCCGCGCTCACTTCCTCGCCGCTGCGGCCGCAGAAAAAGGCGATCAGCGTAAATAACGCGATCGCCACAAGGATCAGGACGGCATGAATAAACCCGGCGTGCGCACGATAGTATCTTCGCAGCCCGCCCTTCATGGCTTTAGGGAATGTCGCGCACGACCGCTTCTACGGGCGTGTCTAAAATAAAGGGATTTTTGAGGTAGGAATTCATCAGCTTGAACGCGGAGGCATAGTAGAAGCCGTCGCAGATGCGTTCGTCCGTCGTGACGCGATAGTCGATGTACTTGCGCTCCTGCACCTGTCCGTTCGCGTCCAACTCATAGGCCTTGCGCTTGGCGCCAAAGGCAAGGAAAACGGGTACGGTGCCAAAGTCGTACAGGTGATGGTTGATGGGCGGAATGCCCAAGGAACCCATCGAGGTGACGACGATGGAGCCGTGGAAGGGGCTGAGCTTGATGAGGCTTGCGGGCAGCAGGCCAAAATAGTCGAGCAGCTTCAAAAACCACAGCGTGAACTTGAGGATCACGCCCGGGATGTGGTTGAGGAAGGAAGCCGTTTTGTCGAAGCTGCTGTCCAAACCCATAGCTTCCTTTTGTTCGGTGATGACCTTGTTGAGCTTTTCGTACACGACGTCCGCTGTGTCGGCGGGGGTCAGGTAGGCCTTGATCTCGGTGTCGGGCGCCTCCATGGACATCTCTTTTTTGATGGTCATGATGATCTCGATCACATCGTCGCGCTGAAAGATATGCTGTCCCGCCAAAAAGCGGTTGATCGCGGGACGCTGCGAGACCACGCGAACATAGGCCGCCAGCAGGACGTGCATCACGCCAAAGCCCTTCAGCCCTTCCCGCCGTTTCTTGCGGATGTAGCGTTCGATCTCCGTGACCTCGATGGAGGAGTCAAAGTAGTTGCTTGCTCCGTTTCTGTTGGGCATGATGAACGGAGCGACCTGCGACATGGGCGGAATGGTACGCACCCTTCTGCCATCGCTGCGATCGCCAAATCTGCGTTTGCGTTTCTTCGGGATCTGTTCCATCCCCGCCTCCGTTAGCTTGCGCGCCTTGCGCGTTTCGTTCGACAATAGTATATCAGATAATTCAAATATTGCAATCAAAACTTATGGTTGCTCCGTAAGCGCTTGCTCCGCAAGCAAGGCCACGCTTTTGCCGATGCGCTCCGTCACCTGACGGCTTACCAAGCGTTCCGCCTGCAGGATGGCGTTAAAGAAGGCGTTGCCGTTGGAACTGCCGTGCGCCTTGATGACGCCGCCGTTGACGCCCAAGAGCGCCGCGCCGCCCACCTCCGTGTAGTCCATGCGCTTTTTCAGGCGTTTGAAGGCGGGCTTTGCAAGGAGCGCCCCCAGCTTTGTGCGGGTGCTGCCAAGCAGCTCCTCCTTCAAAAGGGTGGTGACGGCCTTGGCGGTTCCCTCCGTGCTCTTAAGCAGGACGTTCCCGGAGAAGCCATCGGTCACGATCACGTCATAGTCGCCGCTCATCAGCTCCCGCGCCTCGCAGTTGCCCACAAAGTTCAGGTCTGTGGCTTTGCTGAGCAGACCGTAGGCGGCCTTGCTCAGCTCGCTGCCCTTTTCGGCCTCGGTGCCGTTGTTCAACAGAGCGATGCGCGGAGCGGGCAGCTCCTGCACCTGCTCCATGTAGGCCTTGCCCATGTATGCAAACTGCAGCAGATACTCAGGCTTGCAGTCAGCATTTGCACCCGCGTCCAGCAGCATCACCTGACCGCCAGTAACGGTGGGCAGCAGGGGAGCCAGCGCAGGACGCTTGACGCCCTTTTGACGGCGGATGAGCAGGGTAGCGCCTGCCAGCAGCGCACCGGAGCTGCCTGCGGACAGTACGCAGTCGCACTCTCCGTCCGCCGCCGAACGGATGGCGCGTACGAGGGAGGAATCCTTCTTGGTGCGGATTGCGGCGGTGGGCTGCTCATCGCAGCCTATCAGCTGTGTCGTGGGAACGAGCTTTAGGCGTGTGTCGGAAAGGGACAGCCGTTCCATTTGACCCTGTATCGCGTCCGCATCGCCAAACAGCAGCAGCTCCGTCTCAGCGGGCAGCTGCGCTAAAGCAAGCTGTACGCCCTCCATCACGGCTTCTGGAGCGTGATCCCCGCCCATTACATCAATGGCTAATCTCATATCGTAGTTTCTCCCGCAGATAGTTTGATTTTTTTAAGTATACCCATCCCCATTGCCAAAGTCAAGCGCTAAGCTTTCATTGCAGATCGGGCTTCGTGTACAGGCCGCGTGTGCGTTCCCCGTCAAAGGGCAGCGCGTGCTTAAGTAGCTCCCACACGGCATGGCAGCGGTCTTGGCTCTCCGTACTGAAGTACAGCGTGGCAAAGTCAACGGGGGGCAGGGGCAGATCCCCAAGGTACAGGGGGACGCCGTTATGCAGCGTCGTGAGCTTTTTTTCGCTGCACAGCAGGGGAAAGGTTCGCCCCGTGGGATCCTGCACGACGGGACGTCCATCGCAGCTTCCGCAGCCCGCCGCCGTCTTGGCGGGGCAGCAGCGCAGTTGCATCAGGGGCAGCCGACCGTATACGATCAGTCCCCGCGGCAAGGAACCGCCAAGCGCCGCCGTGCGCTTCTTGTTCAGCTCAAAGCTCAGGGTCACATCGCATAAGCCCCGCGCCTGCAGAGCCTCAAGGCTCGGCGTGTTCATCACGTTCAAACACGCGTCCCCATGTGCGAATAGGCCCGCTTCACGGATGAGCCTTAGGCCGCCCAAGTCTCCGCTCAGGGCGTGACTTAGCCCCGCTTCCCTTGCGTCCAGCAGCGCCCTTTTGATTGTTTCCTCCTCCAAGGGCGACAGGAAGGGCGGCAGCTCCGCCATCAGGCGCGGCAGGAAGGGGCGCAGCGCGTTTAAATTCTTTACAAGCTCGGAAAGAGGAAGGATGGCAAAGGCAGCTTCATCGGGTAAAAAGAACTGTTCATAGGAATAAAAGCGCAGCCGATAGCTTTGCGCCTGCGCCGTGTAGGGGACAGGCGATCCGGGCAAAGGCTCGTCCGTCAGGGGCAGCGGCTTTGGCGTTTCCCGCAGCTTTAGAAGGTCGGCAAGCGCGTCGCGGCGCAGCGCATTTAGGGCGGCGGAGGGAAGGGCAAGTCCCTCGTCCAAGTCGATCTTGGCCGTTTGCACGGTAAAGGGCGTCCCGCCCGTCTTTGTGAGGGAACGCAGCACGCTCTCCTTGGTGGCAGGCGTGTGCAGCGCGGGTTCGGGAGCCGCGCCAAAGCGCGTGAGCGTGTGCTCGCCGTCCTCGACCGACAGCTCCAACGGCTTCTCGGCTTGCGCCCTTAGGCGCAGGGTCACGGGAACGGCGCAGCGCTCCGTGCGATACAGCCCCGCCATCTGACCCAGCACGCTCTTTGATTCCGCCGCGTCCTCCTTGGTGCGTCTTCCAAACATCGCAAGGCCGCGTTTGCCCTTTAGATAGCCGTCGGTAAAGCCGCTGCGCGAGAATACGGCCTTCAGCGCGCCCATGTCGGGACGCCTGCCGTCAAGCGCTTCACGAGCCGCGGTCACGGCGGCGGCGACATATTCGGGACGCTTCATGCGCCCCTCGATCTTGAGGGAGCAGACGCCCGCTTCACCAAGGGATGGAAGCTCCTCCATATAGGACAGATCCTTGAGGGAGAGGGCGTAGGGGCGGCCGTTCACTTGGTGATCCAAGCGGCAGGGCTGCGCGCACAGACCGCGGTTGCCGCTGCGTCCGCCGATCAGAGCGGAGAGATAGCAGCGTCCCGACACGCTCATGCAGTGCGCACCGTGGATAAAGACCTCCAGCTCCGCGTCCGTTTCGCTGTGGATGCGGCGGATCTCCGTGAGGGAAAGCTCCCGCGCAAGCACGATGCGGGAAAAGCCGAGCGCCTGCGCCTCCCGTACGCCCGCTGCGTTATGAATGGCCATCTGCGTGGAGGCGTGCAGGGGCAGGGTCGGGCAAAGCTTTTTTGCAAGCGCAGCCACGGCAAGATCCTGCACGATCAGGGCGTCGACGCCGTTTATGGCGGCAAGGCGGACAGCCTCAGCCGCGCTCTCTTGCTCGTCGTCGCGAAGGAGCGTGTTCAATGTCAGATATACCTTAACGCTGCGCGCATGGCAGTAGGCAACGGCCTCCGTGAAGGCGTCTCCTTCAAAGTTTTCGGCGTTGCGGCGAGCGTTCAAAGCGCCCATGCCAAAGTATACGGCGTCCGCACCGCAGCGAACGGCGGCGGTGAGCGCGTCGCGGGTGCCTGCGGGGGCAAGGATCTCAGGACGTTTGCTCTGTTCCATTTTGAACGGCTTTCTTTGCCTTTTTGGGCAGGGTCAGAAGGATGACGGCTGCAAGCACCAGCGCCATGCCCACGGCGGTGTACCACTTGATCGACTCGTGGTACACGAACACCGACAGGAGCGTCACAACGACGATCTCGTCCATCACAAGGACGTTGGCGGTAGAGATCTGCATCGTTTGCAGACCGTAACTGAACAGCCAATACGGCAGCGCGGCGGTCATCACGCCTACGCCCAGCGCGTAGGGGATGGAGGCGGTGTTCTTCAGCACATCGATAAAGTCCGCAGGTCCCGCAAGCGCCAAAGCGCCGATGGAGGCAAACACAAAGGCGTACAGGTTGGCGGTCAGGGGACTGTAGCGGCGGAAGGCGATGCGCGAAAAGATGCTGTACAGCGCATAGAACAGCCCCGAACAGAGGCCGAGGATGACGCCAAGCGGGGTAGCGCGAATGTCCGCTCTCCACAGGCCGGACACGATGACGCAGCCCAAGATCGCAGCCAGCATCGCAAGGACGACGCGCAGGTTGATGCGCTCCCGAAAGAGAAGAGCGGCCAGCAGAATGGCAAACACGGGAGAGGTATACATCAGCGTAGCGGCTACGGGCAGGGAGCAGCTGTTCATGCAGGTGAAGTAGCACCAGTTGAACACCACAACGCTGATAAGTCCCATGCCCGCAAAGATCCACAGGTCGCGCAGGCGAACGCGAAAGGCCCTGCGATCAAACAGGAGCGCGACAAGAACGAATATCACAAGCGTGGTCAGCGCGCGCGCCGCCACGATCTGCCAGATGCTGTAGCCAAAATTGGTCAGCTCGCGAACAAACAGTCCCGTCGTTCCCCACAGACAACCGGAAAGCAGAACGCAGAGCGTCCGAAGTTTCTTATTCAATACGACCTCCTGCCGCAAAAAGGCGGCAAGAACATTTTACGTTTCTCGGCAGAAGCTGTCAATAGCCGCCAAAGCCCTAAAAGACGCTTGTTGACTGTATAATTTTAGGAAACGGGGGCTTTAAGGATTGACAGAAGCAAAAAACTCATATAGAATAACGTGAATGAACGGGCGTTCAAACGCACCTAATCAAGAAGGAGCAAGAACCATGGAATTTGATAAGGTCAGGGACATCATCGCCAAGCAGCTTGATCTGGATCCCGCTGAGATCACGCAGGAAAGCCGCTTCATCGAGGATCTGCACGCCGACTCTTTGGATATTGTCGAGCTGGTCATGGATATGGAGCAGGAGTTTGACGTGGAGATACCCGACGAGGATCTGCCCAAGGTGCAGACCGTCGGCGACATCATGAAGTACCTGGACAAATAATGTTTGTCCGCGGCAATCGAAGGATCCGCACCCTATAGGTGCGGGTTTTTTCGCTTGTTTACGGACGGATCGGAGCCGTATGAAGACCATTTTTGATCGCATCGCGGAGCTGGAGGACAAGCTCGGCTATCACTTTTCGGATCGCGCCCTGTTGACCCGCGCCTTGACGCATTCTTCGTTCTATAAAGCGGAGGGTCGGACGCCAAGGGACAACGAACGCATGGAGTATCTGGGCGACGCCGTGCTGGAGCTGTGCGTATCCGACTTTTTGTACCATACCTACCCCGACATGCAGGAGGGCAGCATGACCAGAGCCCGCGCCGAGCTGGTCTGCGAGACGGCGCTGTTTCGGGACGCGGAGCCTATTGGCCTTGCTAAACACATCCTGCTTTCGCACGGCGAGGACGCGATGGGCGGACGCAGCAAGCCCTCCATCGTGTCGGACGCCATGGAAGCGGTCATCTGCGCGATCTATCTGGACGGGGGCTTGGAGGCGGCGCAAAGCTTTATTGCGGCGCATGTGACAAACAGCTTTGCACCCGCCGCCGTGGGCATTCAGCAGACGGACGCCAAGACGCGCCTGCAGGAGTATACGCAGGCGAAGTACGAGGGCAGACTGCCCACCTATCGGCTCATGGGGGAAGAAGGTCCGGATCATCACAAGCTGTTCCATATGGAGGTGCTGTTCGACGACAAGGTGTTGGGCGAGGGCAGCGGCGCCACCAAGCAGCAGGCGGGGCAGGACGCAGCGCGCAAGGCACTGGAGCTGTTGGGAATAAACGGAAGGTAGCACACTTTTGCGACTTACAAAACTGGAGCTGCAGGGGTTCAAATCCTTTGCAAAGAAAACAGAATTACAATTTGGCAGCGGCATCACGGCGGTGATCGGGCCAAACGGCAGCGGTAAGAGCAACCTTGCCGACGCCGTGCGTTGGGTCTTGGGCGAACAGAGCGCCAAGGCTCTGCGCGGTGCGCGCATGGAGGACGTCATCTTCAACGGGACGCAGTCCCGCCGCGCACAGGCCTTTTGCGAGGTGGCGCTGACCTTTGACAACAGCGACCATAAGCTCCCGCTGGACTATGGCGAGATCACCGTCAGCCGCCGCGTGTACCGCACAGGCGGCAGCGAGTACAGCATCAACGGCACGGCATGCCGCCTCATGGACGTGCTGGATCTGTTCCGCGACACAGGCATCGGCAAGGACGGTTATTCCATCATCGGACAGGGCAAGGTGGACGAGATCCTGTCCAACAAGTCCATGGATCGCCGCACCGCGCTGGAGGAGGCCGCAGGCGTGATGCGCTTTCGGGTGCGCAAGGAGGAGGCGGAGCGTAAGCTGGACGCCACCCAAAAGAACATGGAGCGCATCTATGACATTTTAGGCGAGCTGCAGGCGCGCATCGATCCGCTGCGGGAGCAAAGCGACAGGGCAAAGAGCTACCTCAAGCTGCGCGATGAGCTGAAGGAGCTGGAAGTGAGTATGCTCCTGTACCAGACGGACAAGAATCGGGAGCGCGGAAATGCGCTTGCCGCGCTCAAGACCGCGCTGGACACGGAGCTTGCCGACGCTTCCACCATGGACGAGGAGCTGAAAACGCAGTGCCTATCGCATGAGGAGCGGATCCGCACACTGGACGAGGCGTTGAGCAAGCGGCAAAACGTCCTGATGGAGCTGCTTGCAGGCGCGGAAAAGAGCGCGGGAGAATGCAAATTGCTCATCGCCAACGCAGAGCAGGGGGAAGCGGAGCTTGCAAGGCTTGCTGCGGAGCGCGAAACGGCAACAGCAAAGCTTGCGCTGCTGCACAGCTCGCTTATCGAGCAGGGCGAGGGCAAGAACGATGCGGCGGCGGTAGCGGCGCTGCAGCAGCAGATCCGCGAGGCGGAGGCCGCCTTGGGTGCGGCAGACGAGGCGCTGAAGGGCGAGGAAGGCGAACTGGACGAGAAGAAGGAGCGCATCATGGCGCAGCTCAACCGCCTTTCCGATGCCAAGAGCGACCTGTCCCGCTGCGAAGCCATGCTAAACGCCTTGGACGCCCGTGCGGCGGAGCTAAGAACAGAGCTTGCCGAGGCGGAAACGGAGCAGGAAGATTTAGCGGAGGAAGCCGAAAGAGCCGCCACCCAAAGGACTGCGGAGGAAGCTGAGCGTACGGCTTGCCGCGAACGGCTCTCAAAGGCGGAGCAGGAGCGGCTGCGCTTGGAGGGCGAATGCGCGGCACGGGGGAGCGAGCAGCGCCTTTTGGAGCAGAATTTAGGCGCGCTGTCCTCCCGCGCACATGTGCTTGCCGAAATGAAGCGTTCCCGCGAGGGCTATCAAAACAGCGTTCGTTTGCTGCTTCGGGATGCGGAAACGGACGGCGAGCTGAACAGCCGCATCCTTGGCGTTGTGGCGGAGCTGATTCGTGTTCCCGCCGAATACGAGACCGCCGTCAGCATGGCGTTGGGCGGTTCGCTGCAAAACCTTGTCACGCGCAACGCCGAGGACGCCAAGGCGGTCATCGAGCAGCTGCGCAGGCGTGAATACGGCCGTGCGACGGTGCTGCCGCTGTCCCTGCTTTCCGTCCGACCCTTGGACGCGGCGGAGCGGCGCTATCTTGGCGAAAAGGGCTGCATCGGCGTCGCGTCGGAGCTGATCGACTGCGACAAGAGCGTCAAAAAGGCCATCGACTATCTTTTGGGGCGTACGGTGATCGTGACCGACCTCAACAGCGGGATCGCGCTCAAGCAGCAGTCCCGCGGGACGTTCCACATCGTCACGCTCAAGGGCGACTATATCAGCACGGGCGGCACCATGACGGGCGGCAGCGTGCAGAGCCGCAGCTTCAGCCTGCTCAGCCGCGAACGCGAGCTTGGCGAGCTGAACGAACAGATCAAGGCACAAAAGGCCGCCTGCGCGGAGAAAGCAAGCGTGATCGAACAGCTCAAGGTGGACGTGGAGCGCTGCGAAAACAGCATCACAGCCTGCCGCACGGCGCTGCACGAAAGCGAACTGGCGCTTGCCAAGCAGTTTGAGCAGTGCCGCATCATTGAGCGCGACATACAGCGCTCCGCCCAACACAGGGACGAGCTTACCACCGCCCTGTCCGACACGGCGGAGGATCGCGCCGACGTGGAGGCGCGTATTCAAGCGTCCCGTCAGCTCAGCGAGTCCATCGAGCAGGGAGACGCCGTCAGCCGCGAGGATGTGGCAAGGGCGCAGCAAGCCCTAAACGCGCACCGCACGGAGCGGGAAACGCTTGCGCAGTCGCTGCAGACGCTGCGCGTGGAGGAAGCGGCGCTTACGCGTGAAACGGAGGCGCGGGAGCGGGAGCGCAGGCGCTTGGAGCGCGAGAGCGCGGAGACGAAGGAGCGCCTCGGCAGCATCGAAGCGGGATCTGCCGACTGCCTTATCAAGATACGCAGTGCCAAGGCGCGGATAGCGGAGATGGAGCAGGCGCAAACGGACAAGCAGGATGTGATCGCGGAGGCGCGGACGGAGCTGAAGCGCTTGGAGGACGAGCGCACGGCGGAGAACGAGCTGCTGTCGCATCGCAGGGACGAACGGGAGCAGCTGCATCAAAAAAACGCCGAGCTGGAGGACAAGCGGCACAAGACCGAGCTTGCCGCCGACCGCTTGGAGATGGAGCAAAAGCAGAGCTTGGACGCACTGTTTGAGCGCTACGAGCTGACCTACGAGAACGCGCTGCCCTTGAAGCGTGAGCTGCCCATCGGCAGCACCAATGTGCGCATAGCGGAGCTGAAGAGCGGCGTCCGCGCCCTTGGCGACGTCAATCTTTCCGCCATAGAGGACTTTGCGGCGGTCTCGACAAGGTACGAGGAGCTGTCCAAGCAGTATGCGGATCTGTTAAAGGCCAAGGAAGACCTGACGGAGCTGATCGAAAAGCTGACCGACGCCATGCGCCGCGTCTTTACGACCGAGTTTGCAAAGGTACAAAAGAACTTCTCGGAGGTCTTTGAAAAGCTCTTTGGCGGCGGACACGCGGAGCTGCTGCTTGCCGACGAGAAGGACGTGCTCAACTGCGATGTGGACATCATTGCGCAGCCCCCGGGCAAGAAGCTGCAGCTTTTAAGCCTGCTGTCGGGCGGCGAACGCGCCATGACCGCCATTGCGCTGCTGTTTGCGCTGTTGGAGCTCAAGGCGCCCGCCTTCTGCGTGCTGGACGAGATCGAGACCTCGCTGGACGAGGCGAACGTAGAGCGCTTTGCCGCCTACCTGAAGGCGTATTCCGCTGATACGCAGTTCATCCTCATCACCCACCGCAAGGGCAGCATGGAGGTGTGCGACACGCTGTACGGCGTGGCGATGGAGGAGAAGGGCGTAAGCAGCATCGTATCCGCAAAATTTGAGGAGGCATCCTAAAGTATGGAAGAAAAGAAGGGCTTTTTCAGTAAACTCAAGCAGGGCTTGGGCAAGACGGGAAGCTGGTTTTCGGGTCTGTTTTCGCAGGAGCGCATAGACGACGCGTTCTATGAGGAGCTGGAGGAATCCATGATCCTGGCTGACATGGGCGTTCCCACGGCGACGCGTTTGACGGAGGCGCTCAAAAAGCTCGTCAAGGAGCAGAAGCTGCAGCGGCGGGACGAGGCGCGCAGCGCGTTGATCCGCCTCATCGCGGATACCGTGCGCCAAACGGATGCTTTCGCGGCGGATGAAGGTCCCTGCGTGCTGCTGATCGTCGGCGTGAACGGCGTGGGCAAGACCACATCCATCGGCAAGATCGCAAACGCCTACCGCCAAAAGGGACGCCGTCCCATGCTGGCGGCGGCGGATACCTTCCGTGCAGCTGCGGCAGAGCAGCTTGGCGAGTGGGCCAAGCGCGCAGACGTGCCGATGGTCAAGCATGGTGAGGGCGCGGATCCCGCGGCTGTGGTGTTCGATGCGATCGCTTCCTACAAGGCGAAGGGCTGCGACCTGCTCATCTGTGACACGGCGGGCAGACTGCACAACAAGAAGAATCTGATGAACGAGCTGGGCAAGATCACCCGCGTCATCGTAAGGGAGCTGCCCACTGTGCCCTGCGAGGTGCTGCTGGTACTGGATGCCACAACGGGGCAGAATGCCGTGGCGCAGGCGGAGGCGTTCCAACAGGTCGCGCCGCTGTCGGGCGTGATCCTTACCAAGCTGGACGGTACCGCCAAGGGCGGCGTGGTGGTCAACATCTTCGACACCCTGCGCGTTCCCGTGCGCTTCATCGGCGTGGGCGAGGGCATAGACGATCTGCAGCGCTTCGACGCGGATGACTTTGCGGCGGCTTTGCTGTAAAAAGATGCTTGACAAGCCGCTCCGTATGTGTATAATAAAACAAGTGTAAAGGCATTTCCCTTTACAGTACGGAGACGGTATGGAGCGTTTGATCGAACAGGGACGTTTACTGGACGCCTATGGCGCTTTGCTCACGGACAGGCAGCGCGGTATCACGGCGCAGTATGTGTATGAAAACTGCACGCTGTCCGAGATCGCCGAGCGCGAGGGCATCAGCCGCCAAGGGGTACACGACACCTTGGCAAGGGCCATGCAGCAGCTGTGCGAGCTGGAGTGCGCCTTGGGGCTTGTACGCCGCTTGGACGAGCAGCAAAGGCGTGCGCGGTCACTGTACGAGACGCTGGACGCGCTGCCGCTTAAAAAGCAGGCGCGTGATGCGCTCAAGGACGAGCTAAACGAACTACTTGCGGTATGGGAGGACGAAGATGGCGTTTGAAGGCATTTCATCCAAGCTGCAAAGCGTTTTTAAGAAGCTGACGGGACGCGGCCGCCTGAGCGAAAAGGACGTCAAGGAGGCCATGCGCGAGATCAAGCTGGCGCTGCTCGAGGCGGACGTCAACTATCTGGTGGTCAAGGACTTCATCAAGACGGTCACGGATCGCGCTGTTGGCGCGGAGGTGTTGGAAAGCCTCACCCCGGGTCAGCAGATCATCAAGATCGTCAACGAGGAGCTGACGCGACTGATGGGCGGCGCCAACGCAAAGCTGGAGTTTGGCTCCGTCAAGCCTGCGGTCATCCTCATGGCGGGTCTGCAGGGCGCAGGTAAGACGACCATGTGCGCCAAGCTTGCGGGTCTATTGAAAAAGCAATACGGCAAATCGCCGCTCTTGGTCGGCTGCGATGTGTATCGTCCCGCCGCCATCGATCAGCTCAAGGTCGTAGGCGCAAAGGTGGACGCGCAGGTGTTTGAGCTGGGCAAGAACGACCCGGTGGACACGGCCAAGAAGGCCATCGACTTTGCCAAGCACAATTTTTTGGATGTGGTCATCATCGATACCGCAGGCAGACTGCACATCGACGGCGAGATGATGGACGAGCTAAAGCGCATCCGCGACGCGGTGCAGCCTGCCGAGATCCTGCTTGTGGTCGACGCCATGACGGGGCAGGACGCGGTGAACGTGGCAAAGGCCTTCAACGAGGCGGTGCCGCTCACAGGCATCGTGTTGACCAAGCTGGACGGCGACACCAGAGGCGGTGCGGCGCTTTCGGCAAGAGCGGTCACGGGCAAGCCCATCAAGTTTTCGGGCACGGGCGAGAAGCTCACCGACATCGAGCCCTTCCATCCCGACCGCATGGCAAGCCGTATACTGGGCATGGGCGATGTACTGACGCTCATCGAGAAGGCGCAGCAGAACTTCGACGACAAAAAGGCGGCGGAGCTGGAAAAGAAAATGCGCACCGACAGCTTCACGCTGGAGGACTTCCTCGATCAGTTGGAGCAGATGAAGGACATGGGCTCCATGGAGGAGCTGATCGGTATGATCCCGGGCATGAGCGGCAAGGTCGGTCAGCTGCAGGTCGATGAAAAGCAGATGGCGCGCACCAAGGCCATCATCCAGTCCATGACGCCCGCCGAGCGCAAGGATCCCGACATCCTCAACGCAAGCCGCCGCAGGCGCATCGCCAAGGGCAGCGGCATGAGCGTGCAGGACGTCAACCGCCTGATGAATCAATTTGAAAGCTCCCGCAAGCTGATGAAGCAGATGACGGGCGGCAAGATGGGCAAGTTAGGCAAAAAGGGCAGGAGGGGCGGCTTCCCCTTCGGTATGTAGGACGCAAACGGGAGACCGTTTTCGGATAAACAGGCAACAATAAATTGGAGGATACAAACAATGTTGAAGATCAGACTGCGCCGCATGGGCGCAAAGAAGGCTCCTTTCTACCGCATCATCGTGGCGGATTCCCGCGCACCCCGCAACGGCGCATTCGTTGAGGAGCTGGGCTACTACAACCCCGTTTCCGAGCCCGTGGAGCTGAAGGTCGATAACGAGCGCGCTGCCGACTGGATGAAGAAGGGCGCACAACCCACCGACACCGTTCGTGCCCTGCTCAAGAAGAGCGGCGCGATCGAGTAAGCGGAGCGGCGCGATGGATAAGCTTGTACAGTTCATCGCCGAAAGCCTTGTAGACAAGCCGGAGGCGGTCAAGGTCGAAATGCGCGAGGATGAGGCTTGCTTCGTCATCGAGCTTTCGGTCGACCCGTCCGACGTGGGCAAGGTCATCGGCAAGCAGGGGCGCATCGCCAAGGCCATCCGCACACTTGTCAAGGCGGCGTCCATCAATTCCGAGAAGAAGTACATGGTGGAGATCCTGTGAATTCGGATCTGTTTCGCATAGGCTGTATCGTGCGCCCGCACGGCGTACACGGAGCGGTCAAGCTGGAGCCTTTGACCGACTCCGCGGCGCGCTTTTCGGGGCTGCGCGAAGCATACTTGGAGCTGCAGGGGCAGATAGCGCCCGTGCAGCTTTCTGTTTTATCCATTGCAAAGGATGCGGTGCTTGTCAAGCTCAACGACTATGACACGCCCGAAGCGGCGCAGCAGCTGCGCGGGAGCTACCTTTGCGTGGATCGGGCACATGCAGTCAAGCTGCCCCGGGACAGCTACTTTATTGCCGATCTGATCGGCTGCGCGGTCACGGATACCGAGGGCAGGAGCTACGGCCGCATCACGGATGTGGCGCCCACAGGCGCAAACGACGTCTATATCATCGACGGCGGCAAGCTCATGGTCCCCGCTCTCAAGAAGCTTTTGCAGCGGGTCGATACGGCAAACAAGGTCATCGTGTTCGATGCGGAGGTCTTGCGGGAGGTGGGTCTGTTTGCGAATTGACGTTCTTACCGTCTTTCCCGAAATGTTCGAGAGCGTGCTGGGCAGCAGCATCCTTGCAAGGGCGCAGCTAAACGGCCTGATGGACATTCGCACCCATAACATTCGGGACTATACGGACAACAAGCACAACAAGACCGACGACTATCCCTTTGGCGGCGGCGCGGGCATGGTCATGCTGGCGCAGCCCATTGTGGACTGCATGGAGCTTGTGACGGCGGGCCGCAGCGTGCGGCGCATCTTCTTGTCCCCAAGGGGAAGGACGCTCACAACGGAATTGGCGCGGGAGCTTGCATCAGAGAGCGACCTTGCGCTGCTCTGCGGACATTACGAAGGGATCGACGAGCGCGCCATGTGCGTTATCGACGAGGAGATCTCCGTTGGCGACTACATCCTAACGGGCGGCGAGCTGCCCGCCATGGTGCTCATCGACTGCGTTTCCCGCTTCATACCCGGGGTGCTGGGCAGCGACGAGAGCGCCGAGGACGAGTCCTTTTCCGATGGGCTCTTGGAGTATCCGCAGTACACCAGACCCGCCCTGTTTCGGGACGTCGAGGCGCCCAAGGTGCTGCAAAACGGCAACCATGCCCACATCGAGGCATGGCGCAGGCAGCAGGCCATCGAAAAGACCCGTGCCGTGCGGCCGGAACTGCTGGGAAACTTCGGGAAACATCCAAAAATATAGTATTTTTGTGCTTGCATTGCCAAGAATGCTATGATATAATGCGCTTTGGCACAAAGGCGGTCCGCTGCACTTCGGGTATGAACGCCTTAGATACCGAGCTATCTAAAGGAGGAAAATTTCATGTCAGACATCATTCGTGAGCTCGAAAAAGAGCAGCTCCGCAGCGACCTTCCCAAGCTGGAAGTCGGCGACACCGTCCGCGTATTCGTAAAGGTCATCGAGGGTACCCGCGAGAGACTGCAGAACTTCGAGGGCATCGTCATCAAGATCCAGGGCGGCGGCATCCGCAAGTCCTTCACCGTGCGCCGCATTTCCTACGGCGTGGGCGTAGAGCGTACCTTCCCGTACAACAGCCCCCGCATCGGCCGCATCGAGGTCGTGCGTCACGGCGTTGTGCGCCGTGCAAAGCTGTTCTACCTCCGCGATCTGACCGGCAAGGCCGCCAAGGTCCGTGAGCGCATCATCGACAAGCGATAACGAACGCGCTGCCCCGACTTCGGTCGGGGCTTTTCCGTAAAAAAAGACAAGATCTATAAAGGAAAGTTCCATGCAGATACAATGGTACCCCGGGCATATGGCCAAGGCGCGCCGCATGCTTACCGAGAATCTCAAGCTCATCGACGTGGTCGTCGAGCTTACGGACGCCCGTGCGCCGCTGGCGTCGCGCAACCCCGATTTTGACGAGCTGTTCGTCGGCAAAGCGCGCATCATCCTGCTCAACAAGAGCGATCTTGCAGACCCCGGTCTGAACCGCGCTTGGACGAACTACTATCGTGCGCAGGGTCTCAACTGTGCCGAGCTGAACGCAAGCAACAACGCTGCGCGCAGCAAGGTCGTGCCCCTCATCGAAAAGGCGGCGGCGGAGCGCGTCTCCCGCAGCCTGGAGCGGGGCGTGAACCGCATCGTGCGCGCACTCATCGTGGGCATTCCCAACGTGGGAAAGTCCACGCTTATCAACCATATCGCGGGAGAGAACCGCGCCAAGACAGGCGACAAGCCGGGCGTGACGAAGGGCAAGCAATGGGTCAAGGTGACGCCCTATCTGGAGCTTTTGGACACGCCGGGGCTGCTTTGGCCAAAGCTTGAGAACGCGGAATTTGCCAAGCATTTGGCATTTTTGGGTTCCATCAACGATGAGATACTGGACGCGGAGGAGCTTGCGGGGGAACTGCTGCTCTGCCTTAGCAAGCTCTGTCCCGACAAGCTCACCGAGCGCTATAAAAAGCTGAACACAGACGCCCCCAAGGAGGCGCTTTTGGAGCAGGTGGCGCAAAGCCGCGGCTTTTTGCTGCAGGGCGGCACGACGGACACGGAGCGCGCTGCGCGCATCGTACTGGACGAGTTTCGGGCGGGCAAGATCGCGCATGTGACGCTGGAGACCCCCGAAAAACCATAGCTTGAAAGGCCTTTTTAGATGAACGAGAAGGAAACGGTCAGACTTTTGACCCTGTCCGAGCGTGACCGCGTGTTTTGGGAGCAGGGACTGGTGGTCGCAGGCATGGACGAGGTGGGACGAGGCCCCTTGGCGGGTCCCGTGGTCGCAGGCTGCGCCGTCATGCCTTCGGAACCGCTCATCCCCTATGTCAACGACAGCAAGAAGCTCTCCGAAAACAGGCGGGAAACGGTGGGAAAAGCGATCAGGGAGACGGCGCTGGCGACAAGCTGCGCTTGGGTGTGGCCGGAGACGATCGACAGCATCAACATCCTGAACGCCACCAAGCGCGCCTTCAACGAGGCCTTTGCCGCCATAGGCATTCCCGTGGACGAGGTGCTCATCGACGCCTTGAAGGGCTTGGACATCCCCGCAAGGCAGCACGCCATCATCCACGGCGACGCGCTGTCCTATTCCATCGCCTGCGCTTCCATCCTTGCCAAGACGGAGCGGGACGCGTACATGATCCGCATGGACGAAACCTACCCGCAGTACGGCTTTCGGCGCAACAAGGGCTACGGCACACGGGAGCATATCGAGGCGCTGCAAAAGTACGGTCCCTGTCCCATCCATCGCAGAAGCTTCCTGACAAAACTCCTATGAGCGCCGCCGATACGGGTGCAAAGGGACGCTTGGGCGAACGCCTTGCGGAGAAGACGCTGCGCAAGGCGGGCTGCCGCATACTGGAGCGCAACTACCGTGCGGGACGGCACGAGATCGACCTGATCGCACAGCAAAGGCGGGATAATACGCTGCTGTTTGTCGAGGTCAAGGCGCGGACGGACGGTTCCTACGGCCTGCCCTGCGAGGCGGTGGGCGTACAAAAGCAAAGGTTTTTGCGCTTGGCGGCGGAGAGCTATCTTGCGGTCTTTCGCGGGGAATACAGCGCTGCGCGTTTCGACGTCATCGAGGTCTACCTTCCAATGGGGCGGGTCGAATGGATCGAGAACGCCTTTTAGGGAAGCAAGGCGCGGCTCTGCCCTTCAAAAACTCAGGTTTTTTGTGCGGTCTATGGGGCAATCTATTTTCCCGATTGCAAAGGATACCTTTCCTGTGCTATAGTACAAGCAGCTTATTCGCTTAGGAAGGACATGCGCATTGAAAGTAAAGCATTGGATCCTTGTTGGTATTGCGGCGCTGATCGTCATAGCAGCCGTCGTGGCGCTTGTTCTGCTCCTGCCGCACGAGGAGGCGGCGGTGGAGGACAGCAGCTTCGACTTTACCGAGTTGGATGACAACGGCTTGCCTGCAGGCTGGAGCCTCAGCTCCTACGAAAACCAATACAGCTATGAGTTCAACGACGGCGTGCTTCGACTGAACAGTCAGATCGCGGACGACCTTCGGCTCACTCATCAGGTGACGGTCGAGGCGGGGGAAAAGTATGTCTTAAGCGCCGAGATAATGACGGAGGGCGCGGCGGACGGACGCGGCGTGAGCCTGTCCATAGATAATTACAGCATCGATCAAAGCTGCATCTATTCCAACTCCCTGCTTGGCGACAACGACTGGCAGAGCGTGGAGCTTGCATTTCAAATGGGCGAGGGGCAGACGCAGGCCATCCTTGCGCTGCGCATGGGCGGCTACGGCGAGGCGACAAGCGGCACGGCGTACTTCCGCAATGTGAAGCTGACCAAGACAACGCAGTCCTCCGCCGTGTTCCAAAGCCTGACCGCTTGGGGCGACGGCAGCAGCGACGAGGGAACGACCGATACGGTCAGCAGCATGACCGACGAGGAAAAGAAGGCGTTCTTCAGTGTCATCACTTGGGCGGCGGTGCTGGCGGGGGTGGTGCTCCTTGCAGGCGTGTATGCAAATCGCAAGCGCATCATCGATTGGGAGCTTTCAAATGCTGATGTGAAGTGGATCTTTGCCGCGCTGGTCGTGGCGGGGGCGATCGTTCGCTATCTGCTGTGCGCCAAGTATCAGGGGCATGATACCGACATGGGCTGCTGGATTGCTTGGGGTCGGCAGATCGCAAACGGCGGGCTGAACACGTTCTATGTGGGCACTTGGTACGACTATCCCCCCGGCTACATGCTCGTGCTGGGGCTTCTGACCAAGCTGATGGATCTGTTTGGCATCAGCGCCTATACGAACCTTGGCTACTTTTGCTACATGCTGCCCGCCTTCGCAGGCGACATTCTCTGCGGCGTGCTCATCATGCACTGCGCAAGGGAAAAGCAGCTCTCCAACGGCCTTGTGCTGCTGCTTGGCGGTCTTGTGGTGCTCAATCCCGCGGCCGTGTTCCTTTCGGGGGCTTGGTCGCAGATCGATTCCCTGCTGACTCTGTTTCTGCTGCTGAGCTTCTATCTGCTCAACAAGGAAAAGCGCATCGGCGCGGGTCTTGTCTACGCGGTCGCCATCCTGTTCAAGTGGCAGGCGCTGATGTTCGGGCCTGTGCTGGCTGTGGCGTACATCGTCACCATCCGCAACAAAAAGCAGCTCATCAACACGATTCTTGCCGTGGCGGCGGCGTTGGCGCTCATCTTCGTCGTGTCGCTGCCCTTCAAGGGAACGCAGGGCTATTTCTGGCTCATCGAGCGCTTCCTTTCGGCGCAGGGCGGGTATGATTACGCAAGCGTCGAGGCATACAATTATCAGGCGCTTGTGGGGGGCAACTGGACGGCCTCGTCTCAAAGCCTGCTTGGTCCCATCAGCTACAAGACCTTTGGCGTCATCTCCATCGGCATAGCCGTGGTCTTGGGCGCTTGGATGCTTATTCAAAAGGTGCTTGCAAACCGCAGGCTTGATCTGCCTGCCGAGGAGAACAAGGGCGTTGTCTATCTCTCCGCAGCGTTTACCATGTGCTGGATCTTCACCTTCGGCCACTACATGCACGAACGCTACATCTTCCCCGTGCTGTTCATGCTGCTCTTTGCGTATGTGTACTGCGGGGACAAGCGGCTGCTGCTGGCGTCGTTGCTGCTGACGGTAACGACCTTCCTTAACGAGATGACCGCCATGTATGTCGTGTCCGATCTGGCGTCAAGCGTGGTACGCGGCGGCAGGGAGCACAACGGTCTGTTGAAGTTTTGCTCCTTCTTGGAGACGGGCTTCTGCCTGTACTTGGGCTGGGTCGTTTTGGACATGTACCGCGGTGTGAACAAAAGGATACGAGCGTGGTACGAGCATAAAAAAGAGACGGACTGGGAGAAAGATATCAAGAAGGCTAAGAATTGGCTGAAAGGAGTT
The DNA here is from genome assembly GCA_964490325.1 of uncultured Oscillospiraceae bacterium. Taxonomy (GTDB): domain Bacteria; phylum Bacillota; class Clostridia; order Christensenellales; family CAG-138; genus DAOPJM01. The sequence continues at coordinate 104,515 of CAZBBX010000002.1, read as the reverse complement.
GTCGAGCATGGCTAAAGCAAAGGCGAACGGCGCACAGAGCGCCATCAAAAAGCCCGAGATCCTTTCGATCTTCGAAAAAAACGGCAGCGCCAAGATGCAGCGCATCGACAAGATCCTGCTGGGCATTCTGGTCGCCGTATATAGCCTGATCGCGCTGCTGAATCTGGGAACGACAAACTTTCCAACAAGCGTTTGGCACGGTGCGGCGGGGGAGACCCTCACGCTGGACTTTGGCCAAACGGTCACGCTCAACGAGATCTGGTACAACGGCAACATCGCCAACGGGTCGATGACGCTCACGGGCGACGACGGCAGCGAGCTGAGCTACAGTGAGGACTACGGCAACATGTTCAAGTGGCACGATGTGAGTGCGACGCTCACCACGCGTTACCTGACGCTTAATGTCACTAGTGCCGTGGCGTTCAACGAGCTTGCCTTCTTCGATGCGGAGGGAACGCTCCTTAGCGTATCGGTGGTCGATCCCACGGGGGAGCAGGCCAATCTGGTGGACGAGCAGGGCACCGTGCCCGACGAGCCTTCCTACTTCAATGGCATGTACTTCGATGAGATCTACCATGCCCGTACCGCCTACGAGAACATCCACAACATGTCCATCTATGAGTGGACGCATCCGCCGCTTGGCAAGCTCATCATTGCGCTTGGCATCCTCATCTTCGGCATGACGCCCTTCGGCTGGCGCATCATGGGCGCACTGTTCGGCATTGGGATGCTGCCCATTCTCTATGTGTTCGCAAAGCGCATCTTCAAGCGCACAGACCTTGCGTTCATCGCAACGGGCTTGTTCACCTTCGACTGTATGCACTTTACGCAGACGCGTATCGCCACGATCGATGTGTATGCGGTATTCTTCATACTGCTGATGTACTTGTTCATGTACGAGTTCATCTCGCAGAATCTCTTTGACGTCCCCCTCAAGAAGCTGCTGCCCAAGCTCTTCCTTTCGGGGCTGTTCTTTGGGCTTGGAGTCGCCAGCAAGTGGATCGGCTGCTATGCGGGCGTGGGGCTTGCCGTGCTGCTGTTCAGCTATCTGATCGCAAGGGGCGTGGAGTGCGTTCGCGAGAAGAAAGCAGCAGCGCCCATCCTGCAAAAGTACGGCAATAAGTCTCAAACTCCCGAGTATCTTGACGCCAAACGCCGATACGACCGCGTGAACGGCTACACTTGGAAGCTTGTCGAGATCATCCTTTGGTGCCTGCTGTTCTTTGTCGCCATCCCCTGCGCCATCTACTTTGTGGCGTACACACCCTACTATCGCTACGCGGCAACGCAGCAAAGCGGCTATGGCTTCAAGGACATGGTAAATACCCTGCTGAAGAATCAGTCGGATATGTACAACTACCATTCGGGCTTGGACGCCACGCACCAGTGCCAGTCCGCGTGGTACCAGTGGCCGTTTACGGCAAAGTCCGTATGGTTCTATGTATCGAGCACGACAAGCGGCCAGATCTCCAACATCTCCAGCACCGGCAACGCCATCGTGTGGTGGGTCAGCGCCGTGGCGTCCGTGTGCCTGCTCATAGCGCGCCTTACAAAGAACGTCAAGCACGATGTGGCGCTGTGGGTGCTGCTCATCGCCATCCTTGCCAACTATCTGCCTTGGGTGCTGGTCACGCGCTGCGTGTTCCTGTACCACTTCTTTGCAACGGTGCCGTTTATGATCCTTGCGGGCGTGTACTACTTTGGGTACTTAGAGAAGCGCTATCCCAAGATCTGGTGGCTCAAGTGGCTGTGGCTGGGGTTGGCCGTGCTGTATTTCATCCTCATTTACCCCGCCATATCGGGTCTGCCCGCAAGCAAGGGCTACGCGTACTTCTTAGAGTATTTCCTGCCGGGCGGCTGGCTGTATTACGGTTGGGTCTAACGAAATAGGAGGGGCATGATGGAAGCTATGGAACGGAAAGAGAACGCCAAGCGCAGCGTGGGGCAGTTTATCAAGTTTGCGCTGGTGGGCGTGCTGAACACGCTTGTGGACACGGTCGTGTTCCGATTGCTCAACTGGCTGTTCAGTTGGTATCTGCCCGCGCAGATCATCGGCTACTGCTGCGGCATCGTCAACAGCTACCTGCTCAACACGGCGTGGACGTTCAAAAAGGAACGCAAGCGCGATCTTCGCGAGATGCTGAGCTTCCTTGCGCTGAACCTTGTCATACTGGGGATCTCGTTGGGACTGCTGCTCCTCTTCCGCGACGGCTTGGGCATCGCCGCTTGGTGGGATGCAAACACTTGGTGTCCCGCCTTCCTGATGAAGCTCATCAACGGCGAGTTCTTCTGCAAGCTCATTGCAACGCTGATCTGCATTCTGCTGAACTTCATCGGCAACAAGCTGTTCGTGTTTCGCGCAAAGCCCGCGCCGCAGCAAGCGGCCAAGGAGGGCTGAAGCGTGCTTGCCAAGGTGCCCAGCTACGGCCTCAACGGTCTTATAGGCTTCCCCGTCATGGTCGAGGTGAACATCTCCAAGGGACTGCCTGCCGTGGAGGTGGTCGGTTTGCCCGACGCCGCCGTGCGCGAAAGCCGCGAACGTGTGCAGGCGGCCATCCAAAACTCGGGCTTTGGCTATCCCGCGGCGCGTGTGACCATCAACTTGGCGCCTGCCGACCGCAAAAAGGAAGGCTCCGTCTATGACCTGCCCATCGCCATGGCGACCTTGGCGGCCATGGGACAGATCCCGCAGCTGCTGAGCGCGGGCATGACCATGCTGGGCGAGCTGTCGCTGGACGGCAGCGTCCGCCCCATCAACGGGGTGCTGCCCATGGTCATCGACGCGTTCTCCCGCGGGGAAAGACTGTTTGCCGTTCCGAAGGACAACGCCTTGGAGGCGTCCTACATCAAGGACGCGACCATACTGCCCGTGCATACCCTGCGCGAGCTTGTGGAGCATCTTCGGGGCGAAACGCTCATCGAGCCTTGCCCCCCAAGCGAGTTCACCAACGAATCCCTGCGCTTCAGCACGGATTTTTCCGAGATCAAGGGACAGCAGACCGCAAAACGAGCGGCGGAGATCGCCGTTGCGGGCGGACACAACATCCTTTTGTGCGGCACACCCGGCTCCGGAAAGACCATGCTGGCACGCGCCATCCCCGGTATCCTGCCGGAGCTGACCTTTGAGGAGGCGCTGGAGATCACAAAGATCCATTCCATCGTCGGCAACACAAGGGGCACCAAGGGGCTGGTCACCGAGCGACCCTTCCGTGCGCCGCATCACGGCGCTTCATCCAGCGCAATCGTCGGGGGCGGCAGCCGCGCTCTGCCGGGCGAGATCAGCCTTGCACACAACGGCATCCTGTTTTTAGACGAGTTTCCGGAGTTTCAGCGCGACGTCTTGGAGGCGCTGCGGCAGCCGTTGGAGGATGGGATGATCACCATTTCCCGTTCCGCAGCCACCGCCACCTATCCCGCCGCGTTCACCTTGGTAGCGGCGATGAATCCCTGCCCCTGCGGAAACCGCGGTTCGCGCACCAAGCAGTGCGTGTGCACCGACATGCAGGTCGGCAGGTATTTTCATCGCGTCAGCGGACCGTTGCTCGACCGTATCGACATCTATGTGGAGATGAGCGAGGTCGGCTACGGCGAGATCACGGACAAGCGTCCCGCCGAAAGCTCGGCGGATATCCGTGCCCGCGTCAATGCGGCGCGAACGGTGCAGCGCGAGCGCTTCCGCGGCGAAAACATCCACTGCAATGCGCAGATGAATGGACCGCGCATCCGCCGCTACTGCACCTTGGACGCGGAAAGCGAACGCCTGCTGCATCAGGCTTATGACAGGCTCAAGCTTTCGGCGCGTGCGTATCAGCGCATCCTCAAGGTGGCGCGCACGATTGCCGACTTGGAGGGCGCGCAGCAGATCTCGCAGAAGCACTGCGCGGAGGCGATCCAATACCGCAGCATGGAGCTGTTCAGCGGAGAGAACTGACGGGGGCATACATGAAGGACGAGACGCGGCTGTGGCTGTGGCTGAATTTCGCAACGCAGTACGACACAAAGCTTTTTAGCGATCTGATCGACAGCTTCGGCGATCTGTCCGAGGCCTACGAGTGCGCAGCAAAGAAGCAGCTTTCCTTCTTCTCGGATACGCCCGAGGGGGTGCGGGAGCGCCTGCTCACGGCGGCGGCGCCCGACTTCATGGACAGGTATGTGGGCTGGATGGAGAAGAACCGCATCGGCGTAACGACGCTTGCGGACGAGGACTATCCCACGCTGCTTGCGGAGATCTTTGACCCGCCGAGCCTTTTGTTCTACCGCGGCAAGCTCCCCGCCGAGCCGAAGCTGCCCCTTGCCGTCATCGGCGCAAGGCGCTGCAGCGCCTACGGCAAGGACATGGCGCGGCTGTTTGCACGGCAGCTCGTTGAAAACGGCGCGACCGTGGTGACGGGCTTGGCGGCGGGAGTGGACAGCTATGCAAGCATGGGCGCCTTGGAAGCGGGCGGTGAACAAACGCCCGTCATCGGCGTGCTGGGCTGCGGCATCGACGTGGTCTTTCCGCGGGAGAACGCACAGCTGTATGAGCGTGTGGCGGAGGCGGGAGCCATCGTAACGGAGTTTTTGCCCAAGACGCCGCCTTTGGGGCATCATTTTCCCATACGCAACCGCGTGATGAGCGGCCTAAGCAAGGGCGTGCTCTGCGTGGAGGCGGCGGAAAAGAGCGGCACGCAGATCACCATGAACTTTGCTTCGGAGCAGGGGCGCGAGGTGTTCGCCATCCCGGGACGTCTGACCGATCCGCTGAGCGCAGGACCCAACCGCGCCATCAGGGCGGGGGAAGCCAAGGCGGTGTTCGACACGGCGGATATTTTGGCAGAGTTTCAAGGCCTTGGCGACGATGTGGGGCTGACCAAGGAGGCCAAGCAGATCCCCTTTGGAACGCTTGGAGAATTGGCGCAGCAGGTATACATGACCTTGCGCATGGGAGAGCATACGGCGGACGAACTGAGCGAGCTGATCGACTGCGATATAGGCGAGCTGAATTCGACCTTGACAGAACTGTGCTTTTCGGAAATAATTAGGCAGTTGCCGGGTAAAGTTTACGAAGTAGACGGCATACATACCACGGTAACGTTCGATGAATAACTGGAGGAAATACAATGGCGGATGAACTGGTGATCGTAGAGTCCCCCGCAAAGGCAAAGACGATCGGAAAGTTTCTTGGCAGCAAATACAAGGTGATCGCGTCCAACGGACACATTCGCGACCTGCCCAAAAGTCAGCTCGGTGTGGACGTGGAGCATGGCTTCACTCCCAAATACATCACCCTGCGCGGCAGAGGCGATGTACTGGAGCATATCCGCAAGGAGGCAAAGGACGCAAAGAAGATCTACCTTGCAACAGACCCTGACCGCGAGGGCGAGGCGATCTCTTGGCATCTTGCCAACATCCTAAAGCTGGATCCCGCAAGCAAGTGCCGCATCGTGTTCAACGAGATCACGGCGAACGCCGTGAAAAGCTCCATCAAAAAGGTGCGCTCCATCGACATGGATCTGGTCAACGCGCAGCAGACGCGGCGCATACTGGACAGGCTGGTGGGCTACAAGATCAGCCCCATCCTGTGGGCAAAGGTGCAAAAGGGCCTGTCCGCAGGACGCGTACAGTCCGTTGCCACCCGCGTCATCTGCGACCGCGAGGAGGAGATACTGGCCTTTGTGCCGGAGGAGTACTGGACGATCACGGCGCTGATCGGCAACGGAAAGAAAAAGCCCTTTGAGACCAAGTTTTACGGCAGGGACGGCAAAAAGCAGGAGCTGCACGATAAGGCGGCGGCGGACGAGATCCTTGGCTTGATCGATGGCGCGGACTTTGTGGTCAGCGACGTAAAGACCGTCGAAAAGAAGCGCCACGCAGCGCCTCCGTTCACGACCAGCAGTATGCAGCAGGAGGCCTCGCGCAAGTTAGGCTTCACCACCAAGCGCACCATGCTGGTCGCCCAGCAGCTCTATGAGGGCGTGGAGATCGGCAAAAAGGGCGCGCAGGGTCTCATCAGCTACATCCGTACCGATTCCGTGCGCGTGGCTTCGGAGGCACAGGAGGCGGCCAAGGCCTACATCAGCGCCACCTACGGCGAACGCTATGTGCCAATAACGCCCAACATCTTTAAGGGCAGACGCAACGCGCAGGACGCGCACGAGGCCATTCGTCCCACGAGTCTGGAGAACGAGCCGAAGGCCATCAAGTCCTTCCTAAGCTCCGATCAGTACAAGCTCTACAAGCTGGTCTACGAACGCTTTGTTGCCAGTCAAATGGCGGATGCGCAGGTTCTGTCCAGCACGGTCAGCTTCGATGCGAACGGCTGCATCTTCCGTTCCAACGGCGTGCGCGTGCTCTTTGACGGCTTTACGGCGGTCTACACGGAGGGGCGCGACGAGCAGCAGGAGAGCGAGGTACAGCTTCCGCCCATGGAGCGGGGCGACCGCTTCACTCAAAGCAAGATCACGCCCGAGCAGCGCTACACGCAGGCGCCTCCGCGCTATACCGAGGCGACGCTCGTCAAATTCTTGGAGGAGAAGGGCATTGGACGTCCGTCCACCTATTCGCCCATCATCTCCACCATCGTTGACCGCGGCTACGTCGCCCGCGAGAAAAAGACCCTCATGCCCACCGATTTGGGCTTCATCGTCACCCGTCTGATGAAGGACAACTTCAAGGACATCGTGGACGTGAAGTTCACCTCCGACATGGAGGATAAATTAGACGGCGTGGAGGCAAACACGATCTCTTGGGTGGAGCTGTTAGACGCATTCTACAAGCCCTTTTCCGAGTCCCTGCAGAAGGCTTGGGACACCATTGAGCGGGTCGAGATCCCCGACGAGGTCTCCGACGAGGTCTGCGACAAGTGCGGCGCCAAGATGGTCTACAAGATGGGGCGTTACGGCAGATTTTTGGCCTGCCCGAATTACCCGGAGTGCAAGAACACCAAGCCCATCTTAGAGAAGATCGGCGTGGCCTGCCCCAAGTGCGGCGGCGCGATCCTAAAAAAGCGCAGCAGGAAGGGCAAGACCTTCTACGGCTGCGAAAAGTATCCCGCCTGCGATTTTGTCAGCTGGGACAGACCCGTCGAGATGCGCTGCCCCAAGTGCGGCGGCGTGATGGTCAAGCGCGTCGGGCAGAACGGCAGCTATATCGCCTGCACGAATGCCGACTGCAAGTACATCTACAGAAACACTAAGAAGAGCGATGACACAGAATAGCGTCTTGGTCGTGGGCGGCGGTCTTGCAGGCAGCGAGGCCGCCTATCAGCTCTTAAGGCGCGGCTTTTCGGTCACGCTTGTTGAGATGAAGCCCGTCAAGCGCACACCCGCGCATACGACAGACGAGTTTGCGGAGTTAGTCTGCTCCAATTCCCTGCGCTCGGACAGATTGGAAAACGCCGTGGGTCTTCTCAAGGAGGAGCTGCGCGTGTTGGATTCCCTCATTCTGCGCTGCGCGGACGCGACGCGGGTACCCGCAGGCGGCGCGCTGGCGGTGGATCGCGTGGGCTTTTCTCAGCTGGTCACGGACGAGCTGTACAGCTTTCCCCGTTTCCGTGTGGAGCGGCGGGAGCTGACGGCCTTTCCCGATGGCCCCGTCATCATTGCCACGGGACCGCTGACAAGCGATGCGTTCTCCGACGCCATAGCCGCGCGCATCGGAGCGCCCCTTCATTTTTATGACGCGGCGGCGCCCATCGTCCGCAAAGACTCTTTGGAGCAGGACAAGATCTTTGCGGCCTCCCGCTACGGAAGGGGCGAGGATTATCTCAACTGCCCCCTAAACAGGGAGGAATACTTCCGCTTCATCCGTGCGCTCACAACGGCGGAGACAGCGCCCCTGCACGACTTTGAACAGCCCCGCGTGTTCGAGGGCTGTATGCCCGTGGAGGTCATGGCCAAGCGCGGCGATATGACGCTGGCGTATGGCCCCATGAAGCCCGTAGGCCTTACGATCGACGGCAGGCAGCCGTTTGCCGTGGTGCAGCTGCGCAGGGACGATGCGGCGGGTACGCTGTACAATTTGGTCGGCTTTCAAACGAACCTTAAGTTTGGCGAGCAGCGCCGCGTGTTCGGCCTCATCCCGGGGCTTCAACATGCCGAGTATATCCGCTACGGCGTGATGCACCGCAACACCTTTCTCAGTTCCCCCAAGCTGCTCAACTGGGACTACAGCCTGCACAGCGATCCGACCATCTGCTTTGCGGGGCAGATGACGGGGGTGGAGGGCTATGTCGAGTCGGCGGCAAGCGGCTTGATGGCGGCGGTACAGCTCGGCCGCAGGCTGCGCGGTCAGACGCCGCTGGATTTTGGCAGCGCCACGGCGATCGGCGCCTTGGGGCACTATGTCTCCGAGTATAACGGCGGGGATTTTCAGCCGATGAACATCACCTTTGGCATCATGGACGTATTGAAGGGGCGCTTCTCAAGCAAGCGGGAGCGCTGCTTGGCAACGGCGGAGAATGCGCTGCGAATCGTGAAAGAAAAGCAAACATTGCTGTAAGGCGGCGAATTTTCAAAAAAGCTGTGTTAAGATGAAGAAAATGACGATTGGACGAAGGAGGGTCATATGGACCTGAAGGGAACAACGATCATCGCCGTGCGCAAGGACGGCGTGTGTGCAATAGCAGGTGACGGACAGGTCACGATGGGCGAGACGGCCATCATGAAAGCAACGGCAAAGAAGGTCAGGCGCATCTACCACGACAGGGTCGCGGTGGGGTTTGCAGGCTCGGTGGCGGACGCCTTTTCCCTCTGCGACCGTTTTGAATCCAAGCTGGAGATGTATGGCGGTTCGCTGACCCGCGCTGCCGTGGCGCTGGCGCAGGATTGGCGCAGCGACAAGGTCATGCGCAAGCTGGAGGCCATGCTGATCGCGGCGGACAAGGACACCCTGCTCATCCTCTCCGGTACGGGAGAGGTGATCGAGCCTGACGACGACATCGCCGCCATCGGCTCAGGCGGCCTGTACGCGTTGGCCGCAGCCAAGGCGCTCAAGGCGAATACGGAGCTTAGCGCGCATGACATCGCCGAGAAGGCACTGCACATCGCCAGTGAGATCTGCATCTTCACAAACGACAATATCCGAGTCGAGGAGGTCTGACCATGCTTACGCCCAGACAGATCGTAGAAGCGTTGGACAAGTACATCATCGGACAGGACGAGGCCAAGCGCGCCGTGGCGGTGGCACTGCGCAACCGCTATCGCCGCAACTGCCTGCCTGAGTCGCTGCGCGAGGACATCACGCCAAAGAACATCATCATGCTTGGGCCTACGGGCGTGGGCAAGACGGAGATCGCAAGACGGCTTGCAAAGCTTGTGGACGCACCCTTCATCAAGGTCGAGGCGACCAAGTTCACCGAGGTGGGCTATGTCGGCCGCGATGTGGAATCCATCGTGCGCGATCTTGTGGAGGAGTCCATCCGCATCGCCAAGGCGCAGCGCCTTGCCAAGGTGCAGATCGTGGCGGAAGCGGCGGCGGAGCAGCGACTCTGCGACCTGATCCATCCCACGGCAAAAAAGCAAAAGCCGCAGCCGAACCCGTTTCAGCTTTTGATGGGAACGGTTCCGGAGACGCCAGAGGAGCCGACGCCCGGCGAGGAGGAGAAGCAGCGCCGCAAAACGGAGCGCGAGCAGCTCCTTGAGCGGCTGCGCGCAGGCGAGTTTGAGAATCAACAGGTCGATATCGAGGTGGAGGAGAGCATGAACGCCGCCATGCTGGGCGGCGGCATGGAGATCAACCTCAACGACATGCTGGGCGACATGCTGCCCAAGCGTACCAAGAAACGCCGCGTGACGGTGGCGGAGGCAAGGCGCATCCTCATCCAGCAGGAGGCGGATAAGCGCATCGACATGGACGAGGTGACCCGTGAGGCGCTGGTGCGCGCCGAGCAGGAGGGCATCGTGTTCATCGATGAGATCGACAAGATCGCAGGCGGCGCGCAGGGCAGCGGTCCCGACGTGTCCCGCGAGGGCGTACAGCGCGACATCCTGCCCATCGTGGAGGGAACGACCGTGTCCACCAAGTACGGCCCAGTCAAGACAGACTATATGTTGTTCATCGCGGCAGGAGCGTTCCATGTGTCCAAGGTGTCCGATCTGATCCCTGAACTGCAGGGACGTTTCCCCATTCGGGTACGCCTCAAGGATCTGACGCAGGAAGACTTTGTCAAGATCCTCACCCAACCGGAGAACGCCGTGACCAAGCAGTATACGGCGCTTTTATCGGCGGATAACGTGAATATCAGCTTTACGGACGATGCTTTGCAGGCGATCGCACACTTTGCCTACCTTGCAAATGAATCGAGTGAGAATATCGGAGCGAGAAGGTTGCATACTGTTATGGAGAACCTGTTGGACGACATTTCGTTCAATGCGGGCGGCGATCATCCCGTCGTGGAGCTTACCATCGACGGCGCATACGTCGAGGCGCATCTGTCGAACGAGTGGACGGACACCAACCTCCATAAATACATTCTGTAACGGGCAAGGAGCCTGCTCCTGCTCGTAAAGGAGCGGCTCATGCGACGAAAAGCGGTCATTCCGCTGCTTCTCCTACTGATGACGGCACTGTGCGGCTGCGGCCGCGACAGCGCGGAATGCAGCGCACCCCCACAGATCGTGGAGGTCGCGCAAATACAGCACAGGATCGGCAAGAGCGTGGCTCTGCCGCTGCCTACGAATAGTCCCACGCCCCCGCCCACGCCTACGCCAAGTCCCGTGCCCACGCCAAGCCCCACGCCTGCTCCGCCTTGCTATACGGACTTTTACGTCTGTGCGGAGGAGGATCTGGTGCTTGCAGCCACGGTGGCGTTTTACGAGGCGGGCGGCAAGGGCGAGGCGGCGTATCGCGCCGTCCTTTGCGTCATCTACAACCGCTGCATGGCGTCTCGCTTCGGCGGAGGCGTGACCACCATTCGGCAGGAGGTTTATCGCAAGGGGCAGTTTTCCGTGCTGAATCATCGCGATTTTAGCAAGCAGTCCCCACCCGCGGAGATCGTGGAGTATGCACGGGACGTGTTTGTTAACGGCAATCTGTCCATCCCCAAAAACGTGCTGTTCTTTTGTGCAAAACGGCTGGGCACGGGCTGGGGCGGACGCAAACTGTACAAAAATATCGGCGGCAACCTTTTCTTTTACGGAAGCGTGGACTGACCGCGCAGAGAGAGCTGCGCCGTCAAATTCCCCTATAAAAAAATAGAATTACGACCGATCGGGGGATCGGTGACCATAAGGAAGGACAAAAGAAAACTATGAAAAACAAATTACGCATTATACCGCTGGGCGGTCTCGGCGAGATCGGCATGAACATGACCGTCGTCGAGTACGGCTCCGATATGATCGTGGTGGACTGCGGCGTCAGCTTTCCCGACGATGAAACGCCGGGCATCGACGCAGTCATCCCCGACATGAACTACATCGAACAGAACATGGACAGGCTGCGCGGCTACCTCATCACGCATGGTCATGAGGACCACATCGGCGCGCTCCCGTATGCGCTGCGCAAGTGCAAGGCTCCCGTTTACGGCACGAATTTCACCACGGCGCTCATCAAGCACAAGCTGGACGAGGCGCATCAAAACGGCGATCTGCGGGTGGTCAAGCCCGGCGACACGGTGGAGCTTGGCTGCTTCAAGGTAGAATTCATCAAGACGGGACACTCCATCCCGGGCGCAGTGGCGCTGGCGATCGGCACGCCCATCGGCACCATCATCCACACGGGAGACTTCAAGATTGACCTGACGCCCATGGACGGAGAGCCGATCAACATCAACCGCCTTGCCTACTACGGCTCCCGCGGCGTACTGGCTCTTTTGAGCGACAGCACCAACGTGGAGCGCGCAGGGCATACCCAGTCCGAAAAGGAGATCGGCAAGACCTTCGAGCATTACTTTGACATCGCCAAGGGGCGCGTGATCGTGGCGTCCTTTGCATCCAACGTGTTCCGTCTGCAGCAGGTTGCGGATGTAGCCGTGGCGCATGACCGCGTCATCTGCTTTCAGGGTCGCAGCATGGAGCAGATCGTACAGATCGCCCAGAAGCAGGGCTATCTGAAGATCCCCGAGGAGCGCGTGGTGCGCGTAGAGCAGCTCAAGCGTTACAAGGACGAGCAGATCTGCGTGATGACGACGGGCAGTCAGGGCGAGCAGATGAGCGGCCTGTTCCGCATGGCGAACGATTCGCACAAGCTGAACATCAGCGAGGGCGACACGGTCATCATCTCCGCTTCGGCCATCCCCGGCAACGAAAAGGGCGTGTCCCGCGTCATCAACGCCTTGTTCGAGCATGGCGCCAACGTGGTGTACGACCGCATGGCGGACGTGCACGTTTCGGGTCACGCCTGCCGCGAGGAGCTTCGCCTGATGCTCAGCATCATCAAGCCCAAGTACTTCATGCCCGTCCACGGCGAGGCAAGGCACCTTAGGATGCATGCGGAGCTTGCAGAGCAGATGGGCATTCCCAAGGAGCGCATCTTTGTGGCGCACATCGGCGATGTTGTGGAACTCAATGCGCGCAAGGGCGGCATCACAGAGCAGGTGCAGGCGGGCGGCGTCATGGTGGACGGCTTGAGCCAGATCGAGGACGTGGTCATCAAGGATCGCAAGCTCCTTGCCGAGGACGGCTTGGTGGCAGCGATCATCACCATCGACAGCGAGACGGGGCGCATGGTGGCGCCCGTGCAGATCATCTCCCGCGGCTTCATCTATATGCGCCAGTCGGAGGACCTGATCACGCAGGCCATCGAGCACATCCTCAGCACGGTCAAGCGCTTTGAGGGCGCGGAGAAGGGCAACTATGCGAGCATCAAGAACGACATCAAGGCCGTGCTCAAGCAGTTCCTGTACAGCAAGACCAAGCGTACGCCCGTGATCCTGCCCATCGTTGTGGAGATCTGATATGGACGATAAGATTCTTTTGCAGGCGCGGACGCTGGGCGCGGCTCTGCATGACAGCGAGGCGTATAAGAACTTGATCGAGGCGCGGGAGGATGCGTTTGCATCCGAAAGTACGCACGCGCTTTTAGACGAATACAGCCGCCTGCGTATGCGCATACAGGGCGGTATACTGGCGGGCGCGAAGGATGAGGAGCTGCTCAAGCGCTTTGACGGCCTCAATCGCCTGCTGCAGTCGGATGAGGCGGCTTTTCGGTATCTGATGGCGGAGCTGCGCATGGATCAGCTGCTGGGCGACGTCTACCGCATCCTTGGCGAGGCGGTGGACATCAAGCTGGACAGCATGTTGAGCTAAAGTCCGCCAATCTTGCATTTTGACGGGAACTCTGCTATACTGACGCCATGACGCAGCAGAAGGGAAAAAAGGAAAGATCCGCCGCAAGAAAGCGCGCACTCCGCATCTGGAAGACGATACGGCCGGGCGTGGCTCTTGTGCTGAGCGCAGTCGTGGTGGTGCTCCTGCTTGTCTATGCCGTCAACTATGTGCTCAACCACTATGTACGCCCCGTGGACGCGAACGATACCACGCCCATCGAGGTGGTCATCCCCAACAATTCCTCCGCAAGCACCATTGCCCGCATCCTCTATACGGCTCGCGGGCAGGACGAGGCGGGACTGATCGTCAGCACCGCGTCCTTCAAGGTCTATGTGGACTTTGTCGGCAAGGCCAACAGCCTGAAGGCAGGCACCTACCTCCTTTCCCGCAACATGAGCATCTCCGAGATCGTGGACATCCTCTGCGAGGGCAACCCCGCCAGACAGACGGTGCGCTTCACCATCCCCGAGGGCTACAGCTGCGAGGCCATAGCCGCCTATCTGGAGGAGAACGGGATCATTCAAAGCGCAAGCGAATTTTTGAATCTTTGCAAGGACGCAAGCCTTTTCGCAAACTATGACTTTATTGCCGCCATCGACGATGCAAGCGACCGCCGTTACGTCTTGGAGGGCTATCTGTTCCCCGATACCTACGAGGTCTACACCGATGCAAGCTGCGAGGACATCCTTGTAAAGATGCTGCTTCGCTACTACGAGGTCTTCACGGCCGAGGATCTGGCAAGAGCAGAGGAGCTTGGCATGACGCGGGACGAGGTGATGACGCTTGCCTCCATCATCGAACGCGAAGCGGGCACGGACGAGGACTTCTCCAAGGTCTCGGCGGTGTTCCACAACCGTCTTGCGGCTGGGATGCGCTTGGAATCCTGCGCAACGCTGTCCTATGTGCTGGGCGTCACCAAGTACAGCTTCACGGCGGAGGAGATCGCAACGGTCTCGCCGTACAACACCTATCGCAACGACGGCCTGCCCATCGGCCCAATCAGCAACCCGGGCAGGGCTGCCATCGAGGCCGCGCTCTATCCCAACGAGGACTTCCTTTCGGAGGGCTACCTGTACTTCTGCAACGGCAACCCCGCCGAGTCAAAGGCGCTGATCTTCTCCAAGACCTATGAGGAGCATCAGCAGAATGTCGAAAAGTACTCGCAGTACTGGACGAACAGCGGCCAATAGGCAGCCTTCCCAACCGTTCGACACGGATATTCCTTGATCGACAAGCATAGCTTTTCACGAAACGAGGTGGAAAGCTATGTTTTCTTTATTGGCGGCATTTGGCGGGTTTTTCCTGCTGCTGGGGTATATCGGACAGAGCAACTCCTTTCCCAAGCCCTTAGAAAAGGAGGAGGAGCTGGCATACATCAAACGGCTTTCGCAGGGGGACGAGGACGCAAGGGAGCAGCTCATCATCCACAATCTCAGGCTCGTGGCGCATATTGCAAAAAAGTATGTCGGCAACGGCCGCGACTTGGACGACCTTATCTCCATCGGCACGATAGGGCTTGTAAAGGCGGTGGACAGCTTTCGCCCCGACAAGGGCGCGCTGTCGGGGTACGCGTCCAAATGCGTGGAGAACGAGATCCTCATGAGCCTGAGGAGTGAGCGCAGACGGGTGAGCGAGGTGTCGATCGAGGAATCCGTCGGGATCGATAAGGAGGGGAACCCGCTTGCACTTGCGGATCTGATCGGCACGGATGCGGAGACCATCTTTGACAGTGTCAACAAGAGCTTGGACGCAGAAAAGCTGCGTGACGCCATGGAGCGGGTACTTAGTAAACGGGAGCAGACGGTGCTGACGCTGCGCTACGGCGTGGGGCGGGACTGCGCATTGGCGCAGCGCGAGGTGGCGGAGCTGATGGGCATCTCCCGCTCCTATGTATCCCGCATCGAGACCCGCGCCATGGAAAAGCTCCTGACAGAACTTTTGCCCTACCGCAGCTGAGCAGTCCCATAAAAAGCCTTCCTTTTCTCAAAAAGGCCTTCATTGTCCTCCCGATCGGGGCAGAAAGCCGCAAAAAGGGCTTGTTTCGGGCAACGTTTCGTGCTATACTATCTTGTATCTTTGCAAAGAAGGTTTTTGTATGAACAAGCTCTCGAAATTACGGCAACGGATGGCGGAAGCAAAGCTTGACGCCGTGGTGGCAACAAGCCTGACTGCCATACGGTATCTCTCCGGCTTCACCAGTGACGAGGCCGCTTTCTTGGTCACAGACAAGCAAAGCTATCTGCTGACCGATTTTCGCTATACCATTCAGGCTGTCGAGCAGTGTGGTCCCTCCGTTCGCGTGGTCGAGGTCGGCCGCGGCGAGTTCTATTCCACACTGGAGCGTCTGCTGCACGACGACGGCTGTACGCGGCTGGGCTTTGAGGAGCAGGCCATGACGCTTGCCACCTTCCGCCGCTATGAAGCGCTGCCCGTGACCCTGACGCCCTTCAGCGCCGAGCTGGACGCGCTGCGCCTCATCAAGTCCGAGGAGGAGATCGCCTCCCTGCAAAAGGCGCAGACCATGGCGGACAAGGCCTTTACGGAGCTGCTCAAGCGCATCCATTCGGGCATGACCGAGAAGCGCGTGGCAGCCGAGCTGAACTATGCCTGCGCGCTGTACGGCAGCGAAGGCCCCTCCTTCGACGTCATCGTGGGCTCCGGCCCCAACGGAGCAATGTGCCACGCCATCCCCTCCGAGCGCAAGCTCGAAAAGGGCGACCTTGTGGTGCTGGACTTTGGCTGCATCGCGGATGGTTACCATTCCGACATGACCCGCACCTTTGCGGTGGGGCCTGTGGACGAGCTTTCCCACAAGATCTACGACATCGTGCGGGAAGCGCAGCAGCGCGCCTTAAACGCCTTGAAGGCGGGCATGGGCGGACGTGAGTTAGACGCCGTTGCCAGGGACTATATCAGCGCACAGGGCTATGGCGAGCAGTTTGGGCACAGCTTGGGACACGGCTTCGGCCTGCTGATCCACGAAGCGCCCTATGCGTCCGTCAAGAGCAACGACATATTAGAGGCGGGAACGACCATCACGGTGGAACCCGGCATCTACTTGGAAGGCAAGCTGGGCGTTCGCATCGAGGATTGCTGCATCGTGCGGGAAGGCGGAAAGCTGGATCTGGTCTCTTCGACAAAAGAACTGTTGACGATTGACTGAATCTCGGTATAATACAAGAGAGAGAAACATGGAGGAAAGCAACATATGGTAATGGCAGGCGATTTTCGCAAGGGCGTCACGGTAGAGATCGACGGAGCGGTCTGGTCGATCGCGGACTTCCAGCATGTCAAGCCCGGCAAGGGCGCGGCGTTTGTCCGTACGCGTTTGAAGAACGTGATGACGGGTGCAGTGTTGGAGCGCACCTTCAACCCCACCGATAAGTATCCCGAAGCGCGCATCGAGACCAAGGAGATGCAGTATCTCTATTGCGATGGTGAGCTGTACTATTTCATGGACGTGGAGACCTACGAGCAGATCCCGCTCAATCACGAGCAGGTCGAGGACGCCATATCCTATATCATGGAAAACGACAACGTAAAGGTCCGCTTCTACAAGGAAAAGCCCTTCTCCGTGGAGGCGCCGAACTTTGTAACGCTGACCATCACGCAGACGGAGCCGGGCTTCAAGGGCGACACGGCCACGGGCACCACCAAGCCCGCAACGCTCGAGACCGGATTGAAGCTCAATGTGCCGCTGTTCGTCAACGAAGGCGACAAGATCCGTGTGGATACCCGCTCGGGTGAATACATGGAGCGCGTCTGAACCAAACTAACGGAAAAAAAGGAGCGTACTATGAGCAAGATCTCTGAAAAGGTAGCCTATTTGAAGGGCTTACAGGACGGCATGAATCTGCAGGACGAGAAGCTGTCCCGCTTGCTGAATGCGATCACGGACACACTGTCCGCCGTTGCCGACGAGTTGACCGACCACGAGGAACGGATCGACGAGATGGACGACAGCCTCGACGAGATCTTCGACAGCCTTGATGCCTACGACGAGCTGCTTTTCGACGAGGATGAGGATGAAGACGATGACGACGACTTCTTTGAGGTCGTTTGCCCCGATTGCGGCGAGACCATCTATTTCGACGAGGATATGCTGGATTCGCCCGACGGGCTGGTCTGCCCGAATTGCAACAGCCCCATCGACATCACGGTCACCATTGGCCAGTGCGATGACGACGAGGACGATGAGGACGAACCCGAGGACGACAAATAAATTTGTGCAAGGGGGAGTCGCCGACACGGTCGGCGGCTCTTTTTTTGATTCGGAAAGGGGAAAGGCCATGAAACGCGTTTTGATGATCGGAACGGGCGGAACCATCGCTTCGGAAATGACGGACAACGGCTTGACGCCAAAGCTTGATACAGAGCAGCTTTTGCGCTACATCCCCGCCGTGCGCGAGCTTTGCCATGTCGAGTGCCTGCAGCTGATGAACTTGGACAGCACCGACATGACCCCCGCAGAATGGCTCAAGATGGCAAAGACCATACAGGAAAACTATGGTCGGTACGATGGCTTTGTCATCAGCCACGGCACGGACACCATGGCGTACACGGCGGCGGCGCTGTCCTATCTAATTCAGGATGCGGATAAGCCCATCGTGCTTACGGGTGCGCAAAAGCCCATCGACAGCGATGTGACGGACTCCAAGACCAATCTGCTGGACGCCTTTCGCATTGCGGCAGACAGCGCTTTTTGCGGCGTGACCATCGTGTTCAACGGCAGCGTGATCTTGGGGACGCGTGCGCGCAAGGTGCGCAGCAAGAGCTTTTCTGCCTTTGCCAGCATCAACTATCCCGAACTGGCGCGAGTGGTGGACGGAGCGGTCTTTCGCTACATCATGCCGCAGCACGCCGACAAGCCCCGCTTTTACGACAAGCTGGACGCCAAGGTCGGCTTGGTCAAGCTCATTCCGGGCATGGATGCGGGCGTATTGGACTATGTCCTTTCACGGGACGATGCGGTCGTCATCGAAAGCTTCGGTGTGGGCGGCGTGCCCTCGCTGCTGTCTACCAGGTTTTACGACTGCATAGCGGGTTGGCTCAAGCTTGGCAAGGTCATCGTCATCACCACACAGGTACAGAACGAGGGCAGCAATCTGACCGTGTACCGCGTGGGACACGGCCTCAAGGCGGAGCTGTCCGTGCTGGAGGCCTACGACATGACCACCGAGGCGGTGGTCGCCAAGCTGATGTGGATTTTAGGACAGAGCAGCGATCCTGCCTTCATTCGCCGCAGCTTCTATACGACGGTCGCAAACGACATCCTCTATGAGTGCGGCTCCCCGGAATCCTGCTGAAAACAATACTCGATATACGCCGTGTAAGGTTCCTCAGCCTTTACGATGGGGGAGGGGAAGGCACTGTGATGCAGCGCGTCGGGCAGCTGCTCAGGCTCCAGACAAAGCCCCGCGTGCTTTTCGTAGCTCCGTCCGCCCTTGCCGCGTACTCCCGCCAAGAAATTACCCGTATAAAGCTGCAGACCCGGCATATCCGTGAACAGTGCCATCTCTCGGCCGCTTGCAGGCGCATATAATACAGCGTTCGGATGGCGCTTCTTTGAAGGGTCAAGCAGGAAGCAGTGATCGTATCCGCCTGCCAAGCGAAGCTGTTCGTCATCATCGTTCAGCTTTTCATCCACAGACCGCGGCTTTGTAAAATCAAAGGGCGTATCCAAAACGGCACGGCGCTCCCCTGTCGGGATCAGATCGCTGCGAACGGGCAAAAATGCGCTTGCCTGCAGCTGCAGCTTCTGTCGCTCGGCGTGACCTGCGGCCTCCCCGTCCAAATGAAAATACGCATGGTTGGTAAGGCTCAGGGGCGTGTCCTTGTCGCTTTGCACCCGAAAACCAATAAACAGATCCGTATAGTCATCCTCCCATGTCAGGCTATAAAGGACCTCGACCGTACGCCGTCCGGGGAAACCGCCCTCGCCGTCCTCCGCGACATAGGTCAGCAGGAGCTGATCTCCCGTGACGATACAGCCCGACCAGAGCTTCTCGGAGAAAGCCGCGCTGCCGCCGTGCAGACAGTTAGCGCCGTCGTTGGCGGTCAACGGAAAGGTCTTGCCGTTCAACGAAAAGCTTGCGCCGTCGATGCGGTTGGCAACGGGACCCACGGTCGCGCCCATATTGGCGGTGTCCGTTAAGTAGTCCGCAAGCTCGTCATAGCCCAGTACGACGTCGTCGGTCTGCGTAAGATAGCCCTCGCTGTCGTAGCGCGGCAGACACAGTGCGGTCAATCTTGCCCCGTATTCGATCACGGAGGCGGAGCAAGGCCCTTGGCGCAGCGTGTAGCGCTTCACGGCGCGTCCGTCCGGCAGGGTTCCGAATATGTCGCTTACGATCATGGCTCTCCCTCTCAAATACTGTATATTTTCCTAAAGCATAGCAGTAAGCGCGGCACTTGTAAAGCTGATTTCCCGTCCCTATGCAAAATTTTGTTGCCCTTAGCTCCTGCTGTGATCCAAAAAAACAGCGGCGAAACTGAAGCTGAACTGAAATAATACCTTCCATTTAAAATTCGACGAAACATATGGGAATTTATAGCATTTTTACCTTGCTTTTTTGTTCAAAAAGCGGTAATATTTTATATAGAGTAGTTTGCTGTAATATGTCTCGGTATGCGTATTTTTCGAGCATGGCGCGGCAAACGAATTAGGTAGGAGGAAGAACAAGAGTGAAAGGATCATAGCAATTTTCCTGTCCCTTGCGTTGGTACTGACGCTGCTGCCGATCTTTGCGATCACGACGTCGGCGACCTACGACGGAACAGGTACCTTCAGCGAGGTCACAACCCTTGACGATCTCGAAGCCGGTTCGTACTATGTACTGTACGGCGTGAATGACGCCGTGAACGGCACCTATACAGGCGCGATGACGGCAAGCGGCACCACCCGATTGGGAGCTACTGCCGTCACGTTCAGCGAAACGGGTACCATCGTAGACCCCGCCGCCTCCATCGTTTGGATGCTTGGAGGCACAACGGACGCTTGGACGCTGTATAACGAGTCTGCCGGCAAGTATGCCGAGATAACGGAGAATACGACCAGCGGTTTTGCTCTGAATGCAGCGGCGACAACAAGCTACACCGCCAGTTATTCGGCTGCACACGGTTTCTTCTTCAAGTCAAACCATGCTTCTGCCGGAGGCCGCGGTATCTCCCTGTATCAAACGGATTACCGTCCCTATGTGTTAAGTGGTGCAAAAGTGCTTCGCCTGTTCAAGTACACCCCTGCCACTGACGGTGTGGACTTCTCCGCATTGAACACCAAGGTCAACGCGGCGCAGGCGCTGCTCGACGGCACCACGGAGTCTGCGGACGGCACGGATGTTTCCTATCTTAACTATTGGGCGACTACCGAGCAGATGGACGCACTTAATGCCGCGCTTACCCTTGCGAAGACCTACCAGTCCGGCGGCAGCAGCGAAGCAGCCACCACGGAGGACGCCAATACGGCGGCAGCTGCCCTGCAGACCGCCATCGAGAGCTTCGTGCGCGCCTTGGGCAGCGACTATTCCGCCATCAAGACGATAACAGAGGCAGAGGCGGCGGCGACGGGTGATGTCATTTCCGTCAAGGGCTATGTCACCTATAAGTATGGCAGCAATAATTCCATCGACACCACCATCATCGAGGACTACAGCGGCACCGACGGCTCCATCAACGGCTATGTGATCTACAATGCCATGACGGATTGGGCGATCGGCGATTATGTAGCCGTCGCGGGTACGGTCGGCGCATACAGCGGTGTTCCTCAGCTTGCCAATGTCATCAATGTGACGGCTCTGACGGCGCCCTCGGGCGAAACGGCGCCTGCCGTGCAGGCCTTTGCAAACTATGCTGCGGTCACGACTGCCAACGGCGATACCAACGAGCTCTTGGCAGAGTACATCTGCATCCAAAATGTGACCCTGCCCACCTACGGAACGAGTAACATCACCATGACGGACGCCGCTGCAGCCACCTTTGCTGCCTACAAAGTGCCCGCCTATAACGGGACGCTTTCCGAGAATACGGACGCTGTTGCGGGAGACTATGTCAATCTGTACGGCGTTCTGTCCCTCTACAATGGCGGCCTGCAGCTGCGCGTCGGCGCCAACAAGAACTACGAATATGTCGCGGCACAGTACACGCTGTCCATCGACTACAACAATACCTTGGGCACCTTGACCGTTGCAAATGCCGCGGATGACACCGAACTGTTTGCGGACGGCGACACGATCGACCGTCACGCGCAGGTCATCATAACGGCTGCCGCCACCGCCGAGAACTACGTTCTGGATGCCATTACGGTCAACGGCACTGCTGTTGCAAGCGGCACGACCTTCACCATCCAAAAGGATACCGCGATCGAAGCGACCTATCGCTATGAGCGCACGCTGAGCTACACGATCACCGACCGCGGCACAAGCACCAACGGCACGGTGGACGAGGGCGAGACCATCACTCTGCCCGCCTGCAGCAGCGTAGGGCTTTACACCTTCGTGGGCTACATGCTGGAGGACGCGAGCTTCTCGAACGATCAAACAACGGCTCCCGTGCTCTACACGGACAGCTACACCACAAGCGTGACCGATGCAGCCACCTTGAGCTTCGTTGCCATCTACAGCAAGCAAGCCTCTGGGGCGACCGCTTGGACGGCTGTCACTGCGGCTGCGAACGTTGCAAGCGGCGAGTATGTCATTGCGGGCAACCACAGCGACACGACCTATGGCGGTCCCTACTACCTGACGCAGGAAGGCGTAAAGACCACGCCCACCGCGACCGCGCTGACGCTGACCGATGGTGTGCCCGATGGGACGTACGCGACTTGGCAGATCAGGGAGACCGCCACTGCAGGACAGTATCTGGTCTACTATGTGGATGGCGAGAACACCTACTACCTTGAGGCGTTCGATTCTACTACCGGCATCAAGGTCGTTGCCGCGGCCACGGCAGGCGCCTACTGGAGCTTCTCGGACAATGCGACCTACGGCCTGCTGATGCACTTTAGTGACGGTTCAGGGCGTAATCTGGCCGTGTACATCAACACCTTATCTGGAACGTCGACCTGGCGGTATTACAAGACGGATGCAAATTACAAGATTTCCCTGACCCTGTACCGCGCTCCCTATCGTCCCACCCAATACACCGCTGCTCCCTCCCTGTTCGCAGGCCTGACCAACACGTTGGGCGCACAGATCCGCGCCAACAGCCTTACCGCCATGCGCTATGGCGCCAAGGTCGATGCGGCAGTGCTGCAGGCGGCCATGACGGTGGGCGAGACCCTCAAGCTGGAGATCGGTATTGCCCCCGCAGAGTACTACACGGCAAGCGGCCTGAACTATGTCAGCTGCGGCGAAGCTGTTTGGACGGCGGACATGGCTGCGGCGACGGACGCCGAGACGCTGTACGGCCTTCTGACGGATGCAGGCATGACGCTCCACACCTTCGACAACGAGGCGGGCAGCATCGAGTTCTGCGTTGCGATGAGCGGCTTTGACAAGGCCTGCAATTCCCTGGCAGGTGCAAGCTACCGCTATCAGCTCAGCATGCTGTTTGCATCCCGTGTGACCTGCGGCGAAACGACCGTGGACGGCACGATCCTGACGAACAGCGTATGGAACATCTACGGCTTCCTCGCGTCTCCGCAGGAGGACGGCTGCACAGGCTACTCCGTACCTTATGGTGCGTAACGGAAGGAGGACAAGAACATGAAGCAGTATACCACTCCCAAGATCCAAACCGTTTCGTTTGGCGTCAATGATGTGATCACCACCTCGGCCGCAAATGGCTGGATCGATTCCAACGGCACCATCGACACGAGCGAAAGCGGTGTAGATACCGGCGATTCTCTGTGGGATGCTTTTGATCCCACCAATCCGTAAGCACAGTTTACGGGCTTCTGCAGCGCGACAGGCTTGGCTTGTCGCGCTGTTTCTTCTTCAAGGAGGGCGGCATTGCGCCCTTTGTCGGCGTTGCTTTTCCATAAAAAAGCTGATATACTAAATAAAATGGCGGAAAAGGAGCAAGCGGAATGAAGCCCTTCGTACATCTGCATGTGCATACGCAGTATAGCCTGCTGGACGGCGCGGCACGCATAACGGATCTGGTCAAGCGTGCAAAGGCGCTGGGGCAGACGGCGCTTGCCATCACCGATCACGGCGTGATGTACGGCGTTGTGGACTTCTATCGCGCCTGTAAGGCTGAGGGGATCAAGCCCATTTTAGGGATGGAGGCCTATGTCGCGCCTCGCGGCTACATGCTCAAGGAGGGGCGCGAGGATCGTGAATATGCGCATCTGATCCTCTTGGCCAAGAACGATACAGGCTATCAAAATCTGATGCTCCTCAGCTCCGAAGCCTTCATTCACGGGTATTACTATAAGCCGCGCATCGATTACGACCTGCTGGAGAAGCACAGCGAGGGGCTTATCTGCCTGTCCGCCTGCTTAGCGGGGGACATACCCCAGCGCTTTTTGCAGCAGCGTGACGCCGACGCCTATGCCTTGGCGGAACGCCTAAAGGGCGTCTTTGGCGATGATTTTTACATCGAGCTGCAAAACCACGGCATACGCGAGCAGTTAGAGGTGCTGCCCAAGCTGCGCAAGCTGGCGCGGGATCTGAACATCAAGACGGTCGGCACGAACGACATCCATTATGTTGCCCGTGAGGACGCCGAGGCGCAGGACATTCTTTTATGCATCCAAACGCAGCGCTATGTGGACGAGGACGACCGTATGCGCATGGGTGCGCAGGAGTTCTTCCTCAAGTCCCGCGAGGAGATGGAGCAGGCCTTGCCCACCGATCTTGATGCATTGGACAACACGAATGAAGTTGCAGATAAATGCAGCGTGGACATCCAATTTGGCGTACGGCGACTGCCCAAGTATACCGCGCCAGACGGCAAGGACAACGTAGAGTTCCTGCATGAGCTGTGCAGGCAGGGCATGGCAAAGAAGCTCCCGGATGCGGACAAGGCGGCGTGGGACAGGCTGCAGTACGAATTGTCCGTGGTCGAGCGAATGGGCTTTGTGGACTACTACCTTATCGTGTGGGACTTCATCCATTTTGCCAAGTCGCAAAACATCATGGTCGGCCCCGGACGCGGCAGCGGTGCAGGCAGCCTTGCGGCCTATTGCATGGACATAACGGACGTGGATCCGCTCCGCTACAGCCTCATCTTTGAGCGTTTTCTAAACCCCGAGCGCGTGTCCATGCCCGATTTTGACGTGGACTTTTGCTATGAGCGCAGGCAGGAGGTCATCGATTACGTTGGCCGCAAGTACGGCGATGGGCATGTCGCGCAGATCATCACCTTTGGCACCATGGCGGCAAGAGCGGTGATACGCGATGTGGGACGCGTGCTGCGCGTTCCCTATGCGGATGTGGACAGGCTTGCAAAGCTCGTTCCCTCCATGCTTAAGATGACCCTGCACGACGCCTTGGAGCTTTCGCCCGAACTCAAAGAGCTGTATGGATCCGACGAGACGATCAAGCGGATCTTGGATCTGTCCATGAAGTTGGAAGGGCTGCCGCGGCACAGCTCCACCCATGCGGCAGGCGTGGTGATCTCCGGCGTCCCGCTGGACACGGTCGTCCCGCTGCAGAGCAACGATGGTGCGCTGACCACACAGTTCCCCATGACCACCTTGGAGGAGCTTGGACTGCTCAAGATGGACTTTTTAGGACTGCGCACACTCACCATCATCCGCGATGCACTGGATTTTGCGCGGGAGCAGGGCAATGAGCTTCCCGATTTTTCCAAGAACGATTACAGCGATCCTCTCGTTTACGAAATGATCGCAAACGCGGATACGGATGGCGTGTTCCAGCTTGAATCGGGTGGGATGCGCGCCTTCTTGCGTTCCCTCAGACCTGACTGCTTTGAGGATCTGATCGCAGGCATCTCCTTGTATCGGCCGGGCCCGATGGATCAGATCCCGCGCTACGTCAAGGGCAAGCACGAACCGTCCAGCATCCATTACGAGCATCCCCTGCTGGAGCCGATCCTAAAGCCGACCTACGGCTGTATGGTCTATCAGGAGCAGGTCATGGAGATCGTGCGCAGTTTGGCGGGTTACTCGTTGGGGCGCAGCGACCTTGTGCGCCGCGCCATGAGCAAGAAAAAGCAGGACGTCATGGCACGGGAACGCGAATTTTTCATACACGGCACCGAGGGTGTGGAGGGAGCCGTAAAGCGCGGCGTCCCCGAAGCGGTTGCCAACCACATCTTTGACGAGATGATGGACTTTGCCAGCTATGCCTTCAACAAGTCCCACGCGGCGGGCTATGCCGTCGTTGCGTATCGGACCGCCTACCTGAAGCGCTACTATCCCGTTGAGTTTCTTACGGCGACCATCAACGGCTACATGAGCGATACGGACAGCGTTTCCAAGTACGTCTATGCCGCAAGACATCAGGGTATACGGATCCTGCCGCCCGATGTGAACCGCAGCCGTCCCAAGTTTTCCGTGGAGGCGGGAGCTATCCGCTTTGGCCTTGCTGCAATAAAAAACGTGGGCGAGGCGGCGATGCAGGACATCGTGCGTGAGCGAGACGAGAACGGCGCGTTTCGCAGCTTCTTCGACTTTGTGGAGCGCGGCAAGGGGCTGAACAAGCGCATGCTGGAGAACCTCATCTGCGCAGGCTGCTTTGACAGCTTTGGCGTCGGCCGCTCCAAGTACTTGGCGGTGTTTGAGCAGGCGGTGGACGAGGCGGCAAAGCTGCATCGCGTGCAGGAGACGGGACAGCTTTCCCTCTTGGACGCGTTTATGGGCACTGAAAATGTGCCTGCAAGCAAGCTCAGTATTCCCTTGCCGAACGTGCCCGACTTGGACGAACGCTACAAGCTGCAAAAGGAGCATGACGCGACGGGGCTGTATCTGAGCGGACATCCCTTGGACGCCTATGGTGCGGTGCTGGACAAGTTGGATTATCGGGTCAGCGACCTTGCGGAGGCGGACGGTCTGCACGGCATCGAGGACGGTGCGTATGTGCGCGTGGGAGGCCTGCTTGGCGAGTGCAAGCAGCGTCCGTCCAAGAACGGCAGCGGACTGGTCGGCTATGGCGTGCTGGAGGGCGTGTCGGGGCGCGTGGAGATCGTGCTGTTCCCGCGTACCCTGCAGGAAAATTCCCACCTGTTCCACAACGACGGCGCCGTTCTGGCGGCGGGAAAGCTAAACATACGCGAGGATCGCAGCAATTCGCTGCTCATCGATAAACTCTCGGAGCTGCAGGCAGCGGCGCAAAAGCTGTATCTGAGGACGCCCACGCAGAGCGAAGCAGTGATGGCAACTATCCTGCGCCTTATCAAAGGACACAGCGGTTCCACGCGTTTGGTGCTGTATGACAGTGCAGTAAAGATCGCCAAGGCGGCTCCCGCCAATTGGAGCGTTGAGCCAAGCGCGGAGCTGCTTGCAAAATTGGAAGCGGAATTTGGAAAGGAAAATGTGATACTGAAATGATCGAACGAAAGATACCGATCGCAAAGAACGACGAAATAGAGCTGACCATAGACGCATTGACAGGGGAGGGGCAGGGCATAGGCCGCATCGATGGCTATGCCGTGTTTGTTCCCGGCGCATTGGTCGGTGAGCGCGTGCGCGTGCATATCATCAAGATCACGGCAAGCTATGCCGTTGGCAAGCTTGTGGAGCTATTGACGCAGAGCCCGCAGCGCGTACAGCCACCCTGCGCCGCCTATCCTTTTTGCGGCGGCTGCACGATGATGCACCTCAGCTATGCCGCGCAGAAGACCGTCAAGGAGACGATGGTTCGGGACGCGCTGGAGCGGATCGGCGGCTTTACGGATGTCCAGGTCGAGCCCATCCTTGGTATGCGTGAGCCGCTGCGGTATCGCAACAAGGGCAGCTTTCCCTTTGGACTGTACAAGGGTACGGCGCGGTGGGGCTTTTTTGCACCGCGCAGTCACAGGCTCGTTCCGTTGGACGATTGCCCCATACAGGACGCCCGTATCACCGAGCTTGTTGGACGTGTGGCCGAGTGGGCGCAAAGCTATCA
Source organism: uncultured Oscillospiraceae bacterium (assembly GCA_964490325.1). Lineage (GTDB taxonomy): Bacteria > Bacillota > Clostridia > Christensenellales > CAG-138 > DAOPJM01. The sequence continues at coordinate 77,262 of CAZBBX010000002.1, read as the reverse complement.
TGTCATGCCCTATGACGAGGAGAACAAGCGGGGCGTCCTGCGGCATGTCGTGGCGCGGGTCACACGCGACGGAGCGTCGATGGTGACGGTCGTTACCACGGGGCCCTTGCCGCACAAGGCGGAGCTGATCGAGCTGATGCACGACACGGACAGCCTGTACCATAACTGCAACGACAAGGATACCAATGTGATCTTTGGCGAACGCTTCACGTTGCTGTCGGGTGTGGCGACCTTGACGGAGACCATCAACGGTCTCAAGTTTCGCGTCAGTCCGCAGTCCTTTTTGCAGGTCAACCCCGTTCAGACGGAGCTGTTATACGAGAAGGCGCTTGAGCTGCTTGCACCCAAGAAGGGGGAGCGCATCGTCGATCTGTACTGCGGCATCGGCACGCTGACCCTTGCGGCGGCGCGCAGCGGCGCAAAGCTCACAGGGATCGAGAACGTGCCGCAGGCCATTGCCGATGCAAAGGAGAATGCCGCGCTCAACGGTCTTACAAACGTAGACTTCCTCTGCGGCGATGCGGAGACGGTGCTGCCGAAGCTCGTGGCGGAGGGAAACAGCTTTGACGCGATGCTGCTGGATCCGCCGCGCAAGGGCTGCGAAGGCGAGGCGCTGCAGGCCATTGCGGACAGCGGCGTCAAGCGCGTTGTCTATGTTTCCTGCAATCCCGCAACACTGGCGCGGGATCTTGCCAAGCTTCGGTATGCGGGCTTCCGCCTTGCGGCGGTGCAGCCTGTGGATATGTTCCCGCACACGCCGCATGTGGAGTGCGCAACGCTGCTTTTACGGGAGACGGCGGAATGAACAGCTTCGAGCGCATCTACGAGGTCGTGCGCCAAATCCCCTATGGAAGGGTGGCGACCTACGGACAGATCGCAAGACTTGCAGGCAACCCACGCTGGTCGCGGGTGGTCGGCTATGCGCTGCATGTCAATCCCGATCCCAAGGGCATACCCTGCTATCGCGTGGTGGATCGCTTTGGTCATACCTCCAAGGCCTTTGCCTTTGGCGGAGAGGATCGGCAGGCGGAACTGTTGGAGACAGAGGGCGTGACCGTGGTCAACGGCTGCGTATCGCTTAAGGATCATCAATGGAGGAACATATGAAACGCTTGGAAACGGAACGAATGATCCTGCGCCCCTGGCGCATGGAGGACGCAGCGGATCTTTATGCCTATGCCAAGGATCCAAGCGTTGGTCCTGCGGCAGGCTGGAAGCCCCATGACTCCGTGGAGGAATCGCAGGAATACCTCAGCAAAGCCATTGCAGAGAACGATACGCTTGCCATGGAGCTGAAGGAAGACGGACATGTGATCGGTGCGCTGGGACTGCACGACCATTCGCACGGACATGTTGCCGCGCATGAGCTGGGTTATGTCATGAACGTCGCTTACTGGGGCAGGGGTCTGATGACGGAGGCCGCGCTTTGCGTGCTTAACTACGCATTCGAGGAGCTGCAGCTGCCCATCGTGACGGTCGGCCATTTCCGTGGAAACGATCGTTCCCGCCGTGTCATCGAAAAGTGCGGCTTTCACTTTGACGGCGTGCGGCGCATGGCGTTTGAACGCTATGATGGGGTCGTTTTCGACGAATTCTTCTATTCCATCACGGCAGAGGAGTGGAAAAAGGGCGCTCGACCCTTGGCGGCGGGTTGGCGCTTCTATCAAAACCCCCGCTGCGCGTATTTTCCTTGCCACAAAACGGATACGCCCGAGCGCTTTTCCTGCCAGTTTTGCTATTGCCCATTGTATCTGCTGGGTAAAAATTGCGGCGGCAACTTCCGCATCCTGGACAACGGCGTCAAGGACTGCTCTAATTGCCTCATTCCGCATTACGAGTACGACCGCATCCTTGCGCGGCTCAGTCAAGAGGAATGAACACGCGGCTTGACAAGGCCTTCTACCTGCAGGACGCATTGCTTGTTGCGCCGCAGCTTGTTGGAAAGCTGTTGGTTCACGGCGACCGCCGCCTTCGCATCACGGAGACGGAGGTCTACCGCGGCGTAGAGGACACGGCCTGCCATGCGCATCGCGGCAGAACGGCGCGTACGGAGCTGCTGTTCCATGAGGGCGGCATCAGTTATGTATACCTGTGCTACGGCATGCACAGCCTGATGAACGTGATAACGGGAGAAGCGGAGCAACCACAGGGGGTGCTGATCCGTGCCTGCGAGGGCTATGACGGTCCCGGCAAGCTGACACGCAAACTCGGCATCGACCGCAGCATAAACGGCCTTCCCCTTTACGGGAGCAACGCCCCCGTATGGATCGAAAGCGTCGGGTATACCTGCTCACTCAGCTTGGATCGGCGGGTCGGGATCGCGTACGCCGATGAGGCGGACAGGGAAAGACTGTGGCGCTTTAAGGAGGATAAACACTGATGCTGTATGTCCTTGCTGCACTGGCCCTCACAGCGCTGCTGTGGATCGTCTGCCTGCTTGTACCCCTTCCAATGAAGCTCTCGCAGTACAGCTACACAAGTATGCACATCCCCAAGGCTCTGGAAGGCTTCTGCCTCGTACAGGTCTCGGATCTGCACGACCATTGCTTCGGCAGGGAGCAGGAAAAGCTGCTTGCGGCGATCGCGGTCTGCAAGCCGCAGCTCATCGTCATCACGGGAGATCTGTTTGATCGCCACAAGGAGGGCGCGGAAAAGAACGCCCTTGGCTTTTGCAAGCAGGCTGTCAAGCTGGCGCCTGTGCTGTTTGCAGAGGGAAATCACGAGACGGCGCTTACAAGCTGCGAAGAGAAACTGCAAAAGCTTAGGACACTGGGCGTTCGTGTACTGCAAAACGAGGGCTGTTCGATCTCATTTCATGGCAGCGAACTGAACGTTGTGGGACTTAAGGAAAGCTTCACAACGGATGAGCTAAGGAGCCTGCTGGATCCAACAGGCTTTACGCTGGTGCTGTCGCATCGACCCGAATGCTTCCCGCAGTATGTTGCGGCCGGCGCCAAGCTGGTGCTCTGCGGACATGCGCACGGCGGACAGGTCCGCCTGTTTGGATGGGGCCTGTATGCGCCCGAGCAGGGACTGTTCCCCAAATACACCAAGGGTTGCTATCGGGAAGGCGACACGACCATGCTGGTCAGCTGCGGCTTGGGTAACACAGTTGCCGTACCAAGGATCCATGATCCCGCAGAGCTGATACAGCTTACCCTGCGGCATACAACGGGATCCAACTGAGTTTTGCGGCTGCAAAAGCAGAGGAAGGGAGAACTGACGATGACAGGAACGAGAACCGCCAAGACGGACAGAAGGCAGCAGAAGACCAAGCGTGCCATACGCAGCGCGCTGATCAAGCTCATGACGGAGCATACCATCTCCGAGATCAGCATCACCGCGTTGGCGGCAGAGGCAGACATCAACCGCAAGACCTTCTACATGCATTACAGCAGCATCGAAGCGGTGCTCTCCGAAATGGAGGAGGAGCTGTCCGATGGCATGGCGGAGCTTTTCACCCAGTTCGGCCTGTGGAACGATCCGCTTTCCCCCTACTACTTGTTCCTTTGCATCAACAACATCATCGAGGATGACATGGACGCCTGCCGCAGCCTGCTCAAGAGCGGTTCATGCACCATCATCTTAAAGAAGATCAAGGAGGCGCTCAAGCGTGCGATCCGCATTTCCTTGGGCGACCGCCCCATTGCCAATGACAAGCTTGCACCCTATGCCATCGAGTTTATCTCGTCGGGCGTGATCGCCTTGTATGAAAGCTGGCTGTCAAGCGAGGATCGCTCTGTCAGCTTGGAGGAGCTGGCGCAGCTGGCGGTCGATCTGGTACAGGAGGGATTGCACAAGCTGGGCGCATGACGCAGGGCATTCCTGCGCCGCGAAGGGATAGGGATCAGTCGATCCGCTTGGCAACGATCACAAAGCGGCCGTTCGTCACATGGTAGGCGCAGGTAACAAGGGTTATAAAGCTGTCGCCAAAGCTAGCGCTTACACCCGTATCATACTGCGAGAGCGCAAGGATATTTTCCTCAAAGCTGTCAAAAGCTGCGGCATTCTTTGCTTCAATGAAATTGTAAAACTTAAACACATCCTCGTCCGAGCGATAGATCTGACTGCGAAACACGGCCATGACCTGATAGTCCTGCTCCTCATAGATCGTGTTGAAATGGATGATACTGTGCGCGGCGCAGTAGGCGGGATCGTTTTCATATTTCAGCAGCGCCGAGAACATCTTACCGCCGCGAATGTGATGGCCATAGATGATCAGGTTGGTGCTGCGCGGCCAAAGCATGCAGCGATAGTCCACAAAGGGCGTACCTAAGCCGCTTTGGTTTTTGTAAAAATTATGATGTAAATAGAAATCGTTGTCGCCTTCGATGCGTACAACGGGATAATCAATGGTCGTATCATCGATCGAAAGCCAAGCGACCAGATCCGAGTTTTCGGCATAGGCCGCCGCATATCGCTCCAACACAACGGCGGGGGTGGGGCTTGGCGCGGCGGAGGGCGTACAGACCTCCGTGGTTAGGACTGAAGAGGTGGCCGCGCTTTTGTCGGGGATCGGCGACGGAGCGCAGGGTGTCGCTGTGCTGCTTGGAACGATCGTAACACTGATCACATGCGTGTCAGCTGCCAACTTTTCATAGTCCAGCTCATCCAAGTACTGCGATAGGTAGTGCATTCCCAAACAGCCCAAGCTCACAAAGAGCACGGCTGTGCAGATATACAATGCAATTTTCTTTCCCTTACGCATACTTTACCAAAAAGCGGCGGGAGCGTACCCCCGCCGCTGTCGAAACGTCCTATGTTTTACGGAGCGCTAGGCCCCTTTTTGCGATGCAGCTCGCTGACAGCAAGCAGCAGGATCGCAAGCGCGGAGCCGATGCAGACGATCCACAGCAAGCCGATGAGGCTGCTGCTGCCCGTAGCGGGGATCGGATCGGTCGTGGGGGCGGCTGTCGGTTCAGCGGAAGGCTCCGCAGTGGGCACTTCAGTTGCGCCTGCGGTAACTGCGGCAGTAGGTTCCACAGTGGGTTCCGCTGTCGGCTCTGCCGTCGGCGCGGCCGTGGGTTCGGGCGTTGGCGTTGCCGTAGGTTCTGGTGTCGGTGTAGCCGTGGGCTCGGGCGTCGGTGTTGCAGTCGGCTCAGCCGTGGGCTTGGGGGTGGGCGTTACGAACCCTGTGGGCTTAGGCGTACCGGTCGGCTTTGGCGTTGGCGTCGGTGTCGGCGTTGGCGTAGGCGTCGGGGTTGGCGTCGGCGTCGGCGTTGGCGTCGGCGTCGGTGTAGGCGTCGGGGTTGGCGTCGGCGTCGGCGTCGGGGTTGGCGTCGGCGTTGGAGTTGGCGTCGGTGTTGGCGTCGGCGTTGGCGTCGGGGTTGGCGTCGGCGTTGGTGTAGGCGTCGCCGTAGCAGTGGGCTCCGGCGTGCAGGTCGGCCGTGGTGTGTGGGTCGGCCGTGGTGTGTGGGTCGGTCTGGGCGTCTCGGTTGGCCTTGGCGTGTGCGTCGGTTTCGGCGTGCGCGTAGGCCTGGGTGTCTCGGTCGGCTGTTGTGATGAATGCGGGGGTTTAGCCGGGTGCTGCTCTTCGTTGTTAAGATCGATGGTAAGCTCGTCGCTGCTGCTCGGGTCAACAATGCCAATGCTAAGCCTGTTTACGTTCGGAGCGGCATAGGAAGCGGCGATGAGGCCGATGCCCGAAGTGAACAACAAACACAAGCTTACTATCCAAGCAGTGATCCGTGCCTTCTTCATGATATACTCCTTTCCTTGCGCAACTTGTTTGCGCATTGTACTGATAGAATTCCCCAAAAATCAAAAAGTAAAGACAGAATTGCAGAAAAGAACTATTTATTTCTTATAATATACATGAAACATATATTGCTGTCAAGACTTTATATGTATAGTTAACAGAATTACCGCTGCACTAATTGCACAAATGATCTTCTAAAACGAACAATTGGAAAGGTCTATACAAGCAAAAACAGCTCCTGCGCATACAAAACGGCGGCGCGAGCGTCGGCAATGTATCGATCCGCGCCCAAGCTCAAGGCGAGCTCTTCTGTGAGAACAGCGCCTCCCACCATCACTCGGCAGGCAGGCAGCTCATGTTTGATAAGTTTTACAGTTTTTTCCATTGCAGGCACGGTCGTGGTCATCAGCGCGCTCAGTCCCACCAGCGTAACGTTTTGCTCTTGTGCTGCGGCAAGTACGCGTTCTGGTGAAACGTCCCGCCCAAGATCGATCACGCGGAAGCGATAGTTTTCCAGCAGCGCTTTAACGATGTTCTTGCCGATGTCGTGGATGTCGCCCTCGACCGTTGCCAAAATAATACTGCCGCGAGTGCCGCCGTTTGCGGGCAGCTTCGAGGAGATCTGTTGAAAGGCAGACTTAGCAGCTTCAGCACTTTGCATCAGCTGCGGCAAAAAGACCTGCCCCTTGCCAAAGCTTTCGCCCACGCGCTCCAACGCGGGTACGACGGCAAGGTCGATCAGCTGCAGCGGTTCCTTGATGGTCAATGCGTCCTTTGCCGCAGCGGCGGCCTCGACCTTTAGACCCTTAAACACAGCTTCATTAAGCCGTTCCACGGGGTCGGCGTCCACCGAAACATGCGATCTTTGCGCTTCCTCCCCCGCAAACGCGCCAAGGTAGGCGGCAAAGCCCTCGTCCCGTCCCAACAGCGCCTCCGCCTCTATGCGTGCCTGCTGCAGACGCTCGTTGAAGGGATTCAGTATGGCAAGATCAGCGCCTTGATACAGTCCCAGCGTTAAAAAGGCCGCGTTGAGCCGTTCCCGCTGCGGCAGACCAAAGGAGATGTTGGACAGACCCAAAAGCGTTCTCACCTGCAGCCTGTCGCGCACAAGGCGCAGCGCAGCAAGCGCAAGCTCTGCCGCGTTTGGAACGGCGCTGACGGACAGGCACAGCGGATCAATGATGATATCCTTCTTGGCGATCCCGTACTTGGCGGCGGTACAAACGATGCGTTCCGCAATGCTTAGCCGCCCCTCTGCCGTGTCGGGAATGCCGTTCTCATCCAGCGTCAGCGCGATAAGAGCGCCGCCGTAGCGCTTGACGATGGGGAACAGGCGCTCCATGCTCTCCTTTTTTCCGTTCACACTGTTGACCAACGCCTTGCCGTTGTAGATCCGCAAGGCCGCTGCAAGCGCGTCAATGTTGGAGCTGTCGGGCTGCAGCGTAAGGTCGCTGACGCTTTGCACCGCTTCGATGAGCGACGGCAGCGCTACGGCCTCGTCAATATCGGGCAGGCCCACGTTCACGTCCAAGGCGTTCGCGCCCGCATCCTGCTGCGCCACGGCCTCGTGCAGGGGCAGGGAATAGTCCCCGCTGCGCAGCGCGGCCTTCAGGCGCGGCTTACCCGTGGGGTTGATGCGTTCGCCCACGATCAAAAAGCGTTCGCCGATGTGCAGCGCCTCCCCGCGTCCGCATACAAGGGTATCGCCCTTTTCCGTCAAGGGAAGGGGCGTCTCCTCCTGCAGCATCCGCTTGAGAGCCGCGATATATTTTGGCGTGGTGCCGCAGCAGCCGCCGACCAAGCGCACACCTTTTGAAACGGCGAGACGCAGTTTATCAACAAAATCTTCCACGCCAAGCGTATAGTGCAGCTGTCCGTTTTCCGTAACGGGCAAGCCCGCGTTGGGCATCATCAATACAGGAACGGATGCATAACGCAAGAGCTGTTCCACGCAGGGCAGCAACGCGTCGGGACCGCCGCCGCAGTTTGCGCCCAAGGCGTCCACACCAAGACCCTCCAGTACGGCAACGACCGCGGCGGGATCCGCTCCCGTCAAGAGCTTCCCGTGTGCGCCGAAGCTCACACTTGCCACGATGGGCAGCCCCGTGGACTTTGCGGCCAGTACGGCAGCCTTGGCCTCGTATAGGTCGTGCATGGTCTCGATGAGGATAAGGTCGGCGCCTGCCTCTGCGCCGCAGCGCGAAAGCAGGGTAAAGGCGTCCACAGCCTCCTCAAAACGCAGATCGCCCGCAGGGGAGAGCAGCCGTCCGCAGGGCCCCACATCCAGCGCGACAAAAGCGCCGTACGGCGCGGCGGCCTCCTTAGCCAAGGCTACGGCGCGGGTGACGAGCAGGCGCATTTGCTCCGCATCGCAAAGCTTCAGCGGGTTTGCGCCAAAGCTGTTGGCGGTCAGCACCATTGCACCCGCCTCGGCGTAGGCTCTGTGGATTGCCAGCAGGGTCTCGGGGCGCGTCAGCGTACAGCTTTCTGAGGTCTCGCCCGCACTCATGCCCCGTGCGATCAGTTCGCTGCCCAGACCGCCGTCAAAGAGGACAAAGCCCTCCTGCATACATTTTAGAAATTTATTATTCTGCATCCCGATCCACCTCGCAGTTGCGGCGAAAGGCGCAGGGCGTTTCGCAGCGTGAACAGTTGTTGCCGCAGGGAGGCTGCGGCGTGTCGAATAGTCCCATCAGCGCGGTCACGGAGCGCAGGGGCGTCAGTAGGCCGCCTTTGGTCAGGCATAGGCCGATACTTCGCTCCGCGTCGCAAAGGCGCAGCAGCAGGGGCTGCAATGTAAGGTTAAGGTCGCCGTAACCGGGGGAAAAGCGCGGTCCCGCGTAGGCGTCTCTAAAGAGCGCGGCCACTTCCGAGCCATTGAGGTATGCCTCGATATAGGCGGCGCAGCAGCCCTGCCACACGGCGGCAAGCGCCATGTCCTTTGCCGCGTACTGCGCCGCAATAAGATCGGCCTTTGCCCCAAGCGTAGCAGCAAGCAGCAGAATGCGCGGTGCATCGCCCACGGCTTTGCGCAGCGCCTTGGAGCTATCCATGAAGGGACGCAGCACGGCTGCCTTTGCGTCATAGAACCGTCCGCAGCAGAGGGGCTCGATCTCATTGGCAAGCCGCCCAAGGCAATCGCGTATCAGTCCCGCGCTCATGTCGTCGGGCACTGCGTTCCCATAGCCCAGATAGCGGGCGGATTCCGAAAACAGGCTCATGTGCGTTCCGCCGTGAACAGGGAGGAGAGGTTGCGCCACAGCGCCTCCGCCACCTGCGGCTTGTTCATGGTGTAAACATGGATGCAGCGAATCCCGTTTGCGATCAGGTCAAAGATCTGCTCGGTGGCATAGGCGATGCCCGCCTGCTCCATGCTGGCGGGATCGTCGCCGAACACATCCACCATGTTGACAAAGCGGGTGGGCAGCGTGGTGCCCGCCAAGGCGCACATGCGCTTGATGTGGCGAGCGTTCGTGATGGGCATGACGCCCGCGTTGACGGGAATGTCGATACCCTTTTTCATCATGCGGTACAGAAAGCTGTACAGCACATTGTTGTCAAAGAACATCTGCGTGGTCAAAAAATCGCAGCCCGCGTCCACCTTGCGCTTGAGATACTCCAGATCGTCCGAGCGGCGCGCACATTCCACATGTCCCTCTGGGTAGCAGGCCGCGCCAATACAGAAGTCGCCGCGTTCGCGGATATAGGCGACCAGCTCGTTGGCATACCGATACTGCTCGGGCACAAAGCCCGTAAAGTCGGCGGGGATGTCGCCGCGCAGTGCCAATACGTTGTCGATCCCGCGGCGTTTCAGCTCGTCCAGCGAATTTCCCAGTTCCTCGCGGGTGGAGGATACGCAGGTCAGATGCGCAAGCGCAGGGATGCCCATGGCCTGCACCGCCTCCGCAACGGCAACGGTATTTTTGGATGTGCTGCCCACAGCGCCGTAGGTGACGCTGATATAGTCGGGCCTGAGCGCCGCAATGTCCCGAATAACGGGCAAAACGGAATCAAGATCGCCGCCCTTGTTCTTGGGCGGGAACACTTCAAAGCTTAGGCAGCGTGCTTTGTGCTGCATGATCTCGGAGATCTTCATGGCAATCCTTCTCAGTTTGATAGTTCATTATACAAACATTTCATTTCAAACGCAAGCGCTCTATTCCAAAAGCGCAGTTTGTGCTAAAATGAAGGTACTCGAAAAAGAAGGTATTTTGTATGAAGAAAGAAAGATCAAATCCGCGCCTGCGTCTTGGCATCTCGCTAATGGTAAACCTTGCCATCGTCGTGCTGGAGGTGATCGGCGCCGTCCTCAGCTTCAAAAACCACGGAACGGGCATGTTCCAATTCTACACCGAGGACAGCAACATCTTTGCCCTGCTTGCCTGCGGGATCTATGTTGTGGGCGCTGCCTGCGCGCTACATGACGGCAGGGAAGCGCCGGAAAAATGGATCAAGTGCGTCAAGTATCTGGCGACCTGCTGCCTTGCGGTCACGTTCGTGGTGGTCATCTGCGTGCTTGCGCCCCTGTACGGGATGCAGTCGCTTGCGCCGATGCTGTTTAGCGGTTCCATGCTGTATCACCATTTCCTTTGTCCCGTGCTGGCGATACTCTCCTTTGTGCTTTTGGAGACGGAGCCGCCGCTCAAGCTGCGGGTCAGCCTGCTTGCCCTTGTACCCACGCTCCTGTATGCCGCTGTTGCCATCGTGCTGAACCTCGTGGGCAAGCTGCATGGGCCATATCCCTTCCTATATGTGTACGAGCAGCCCGCCTACATGTCGGTGCTGTGGTGCCTTATCATACTGGGCGTGGCCTACCTGCTTGCGTGGCTGCTGTACCTTGGCAACCGCCGCAAGCCGAGCCGCTAATAAGCATAGCAGGGCGGCCTGACGCATAGCCTGTGCCATGGTCGTCTACCTTGCGGGCAATCCAAACTGTGGCAAGACCACGCTGTTCAACAGACTGACGGGCGCAAAGGAAGCCGTGGGCAACCGTGCGGGCGTTACGGTCGCGTTGACCGCAAGGCGGATGCGCGAGCTTGACGCAAAGCTTGTGGATCTGCCGGGCGTGGTCTCCTTGGACGAGGCGGGGGAGGATGGCGAGGAGGGCGTTGCCCGTAAAGCCATCGCGTTGGGTAAACCCGATCTCATCCTAAACCTTGCCGATGCGAACGCCTTGGAGCGTTCCCTGCTCCTTACGATGCAGCTTGCCGAGCTGGACATCCCCATGGTGCTGGCACTGACCATGCTGGACGAAGCGGAGGATCGTGGTCTTATCATCGACGCGCAGGCGCTGTCCGACGAGCTTGGCGTCTGTGTGATACCCATCTGTGCCAAGGATGGTCGCGGCATCGCGGAACTGACGGAAGCGCTGCGCACGACCGATCTTTCAAAGCCGAGGCGCTTTCCCGCGGAGGGACGCGAGGCGCGGTTTCGACGCATCGAACGCATAACGGCAAGGGTGGTGCGCGGGGGCAGAGCGCCTTCCACCCGGATGGATCGCATCCTGACCCATCGCATCTGGGGCTTTCCCATCTTCTTTCTTGTCATGGGGCTGGTGTTCACGCTCACCTTTGACGGCCCGGGCGCATGGCTCACAAAGGGCATGGAGCGTCTGATGGACTTGCTTTCCCCGACAGCTCTGCTTGGCGGACTGCCCGCCCCGCTCTACAGCTTTCTGATGGACGGCCTGTATGCGGGGATCGGCGGTGTGCTCTCCTTCCTGCCCGCGATCACGCTGCTGTTTTTACTGCTGTCCCTGCTGGAGGACAGCGGCTATCTGGCACGCGTCGCGTTCCTTACGGACACGCTGTTTCGCAGACTTGGTTTGAACGGCCTTGCCTGCGTACCGCTGCTGCTGGGCTTTGGCTGCACCGTTCCCGCGGCGATGAGCTGCCGCACCCTTCATGCAAGCAGCGACCGCGACCGCACGCTGTCCCTTTTAAGCTTCGTGCCCTGCTCGGCGCGGCTGCCCGTGCTGGGTCTGATCGCAAGCAGGCTCTTTGCCGAAAAGCGCGGCCTTGTGGTGCTGCTTGTCTATCTGCTGAGCCTTGTAACGGGCTGTATCGTGTGCGCGGTCGGCGCAAAAAAGCGAAGCTCCAAAGCGCCCTTTGCGTTGGAGCTTCCCCCTTGGCGCGTACCCATCCTCAAAAATGTATTGAATGTGCTTTCCGCTCGCGTGGGACATTTCCTTGGCAGAGCGGGCTCCGTCATCCTCATCGGCAGTACGCTCTTGTGGGCGCTCTGGCATTTCAACGCGCAGTTCCAATTTCAGTTGGTGCGGGAGGGCAGCCTGATGCTCCTTATCGGCGACGTCCTTGCGCCGCTCTTCCGTCCCTTGGGCTTTGGCTTTCCCACAGCGGTGATCGCACTGCTTGCGGGACTGTTTGCCAAGGAGCTGATCGTCTCCGCGCTCTTGGTCGCGCCCGAGGCGGCGGGCTTGGCGCTGTTTACGCCCGCCTCCGCTTTTGCTTTTCTCCTGTTTTGCGTGCTCTATCCGCCCTGCCTTGCGGCGCAGGCCGTGTATGCGCGGGAGCTTTCCCGACCCGCAAAGCTGCTTTATATCCTTCTTAGGCAGCTCATCCTTGCCTACCTGCTGTCAGCGCTCGCCTACCATCTTCTGCTTCTGTTCTTGTAAAAAAATATCAAAGATACCGTTGTAAATATCAAAATATGATATAATAACGCTATAAATAACGAGCGAAAGGAGGTGCGAATATGCCAAATATTCGTCCCATATCGGACTTGCGCAACAATTCCAATGAGATCAGCGAATTTTGCAGAGGCACAAGGGAGCCGGTTTTCATCACACGCAACGGCGTTGGTGATATGGTGGTTATGAGCATCGAGACCTACGAGCGGCAGCAGGCGCAGCTTGCGCTGTATGAAAAGCTTGCGGATGCGGAATTGGAGATCGCAGCAGGAGCAAAAAGTGCGGATTTCTTTGCGTTTGCAGAGGAACTAAGGACAAAAGTGCATGGAAAAGTATAGGATCAGGATCTTTCTCATCGCGCAGCAGGACATGCTGGAGTTGGTGGACTATATCAACATGCTTTCTCCTAAGGCCACATCGGAGCAGTATGACGCGCTGATAAAAAACATCGGAACGCTTGAAACGCTGCCCGAACGCTGCCCGCTTTGCAAGGACACGCAGCTGCGTCTGCGCGGCTATCGGACGCTGCAGGTCAACAACTACATCGTTTTCTATGTTGTAAACGCTGACACAGCAGAAATACGACGGATCCTTTACGCTAAAAGGCAGTATAAAAGCCTCCTATAGACGCTTGGAGCGTTTTTAGGAGGCTGCTGTTTGTCTGCGGTCAACTAATTCTCGCGAGCCAAGTTCATAAAGCGGGTATACTCACCCTGCCATGCCAGCTCCACGGTGCCGATGGGTCCGTGCCGATGCTTGGCGATGATGGCTTCCGCCGTGTTGTCGGCAGTGGGATCGTAGACCTGCTCGCGGTAGAGCAGCACCACCATGTCGGCGTCCTGCTCAATGGATCCGCTCTCGCGCAGGTCGGCGATGATGGGGCGGTGGTCGGTACGCGTTTCGGGTCCGCGGTTGAGCTGGGCCAACAGAATGATGGGGACGTCCAACTCACGCGCAAGCAGCTTCATGGCGCGGGTCATGTCGGAGATCTCCTGCTGACGGTTGTCGTTCTTGCGCTGCGCCATGCCCGTGCCCTGCATCAACTGCATGTAGTCGATGACGATCAGATCCAGCCCCTCGCGAGCCTTCAGGCGGCGGCATTTGGAGCGGATCGAGGCGACGGTCACGCCGCCTGTGTCGTCGATATGGATCTTGCTTTGCTGCATGGGATCGGCCGCCTCCAAGATGCGGGTCATCTCCTCATCGGTCATGCGCCCTTCCTTGATCTTCTGCGATTCGACGGCGGCCTCCGTGCAAAGAGCGCGCATCACCAACTGCTCCTTGCTCATCTCCAAGCTGAAGTAGACCACGCGGCGGTCGTTGTGCAGCGCGGCGTACTGGGCGATGTTCATGGCAAAGGCGGACTTGCCCATAGCGGGACGTCCCGCCACGATGATCAGGTCGCTCTTTTGCAGGCCGTTCGTGATGCGGTCAAATTCGCGGAAGCCCGTAGCCACGCCTGTCAGCTTGCCCTGCCTTGCGGCTAAAGCGCCAATCTCGTTGATGGCATCGGGGATGATCTCGCTGATGGGGGAGAGGGAATCCTCCGTCTTGCGCATGGAGATGTCGTAGATGCGGCGTTCCGCGGCGTTTAGGGAATCCTCGACCTCCTTGTCGTCGCTCATGCCGTCGCGTATCATCTCGTTGCCTGCGGCGATCAGCCCGCGCTGTACGCTGCGGCTTTCGACGATGCTGCCGTAATACGCCACGTTCGCGGCGGTTGGCACGCTGCCGATCAGCTCGGTCAGGTAGACGGAACCTCCCGCCATGTCCAGTTTGCCGTGGCTTGCCAGTTCGTTTGTGAGCGTCACAAGATCGACCGCGCTGCCGCGGACACGGATGTCGCGCATGGCGGCAAAGATCTCGCGGTTGGCGGCCACATAAAAGTCCTCGGCGCGCAGCTGCTCAAGCATCTGCTCCAGCGCGTCGAGTTCCAAAAGCATGGCGCCCAAGACGGAGCGCTCGGCCTCTGCGTTATGGGGAAGGACTCTTTCGGGAGACGCTTCCATTGCTATTCCTTGACGATGACGCGGAAGGTCGTGGCGACGCCTTCAAACAGGCTTGCCTTGACGCTGTACTCGCCCGTGGCGCGGATGGGCGCGGTCTGGATCTTTTTCTTGTCCAGTTCGATGCCCTTCTGCTCCGACAGAGCGGCGGCGATCTCTTTGCCTGTCACAGCGCCAAAGAGCTTTCCGCCTTCGCCCACACGTGCGTGGATGGTCACAACGGTGTTCTCCAAACGCTTCACATCCTCCTGCGCCTTCAGACCCGCCTGAAAACGCCTGTGCTGCGCGGCGCTCTTTTGAATGTTCATGGCATTGACGGCGGCTGCGTCTGCGGGGGAAGCAAGCTTGCGCGGCAACAGATAGTTGCGCGCAAAGCCATCGGACACGTTAACGATGTCGCCCTTTTTGCCCGTTCCTTTTACATCCTGCTCCAATAGTACCTGCATGATACGATCCTCCTTGCTAACGGCGGCGCTGCGGCACGCCGTCTGATCTTATTCTGCTGCGTTTGCGGACTCAAAGCCCGCTACGCAGTCTTCCAACAGTTTCCGAGCCTCGTCCATACTCACGCCCTTGAGCTGTGCGCCTGCGATCGTCAAATGACCGCCGCCGCCTAACTTTTCCAGCACGAGCTGTACGTTGATCCGCCCATAGCTGCGGCCGGAGATGGCGATGCTGTCCCCATCTTCACCCAGTACAAAGGCCGCCATCACGCCGCGAATGCCCAGCAGCTCGTCGGCGGAGCGCGCCGCGATGAGCTTGCTGTTGTCGGTGTTCGTCTCCACATAGGAGATAGCAATGCCGCTCTTGCGAAGCTCCGCCCGTTCCACGGTCTTGGCGCAGTTGACGTAGGTGGCGTAGTCGTTTTGGAACATCAGCTTGACAGCGCTCAGGTCGGCGCCGTTGCGCCTTAGGTAGCCCGCCGCGTCAAAGGTGCGGGAGCCGACGTTGAAGGCAAACTGCTTGGTGTCCACGGTGATGCCCGCCAACAGCGTGCTGCACACAAAGGCGCTTGGACGGACGGCTTCGTCGAAATACTGAATGATCTCCGTCACCATCTCACAGGCGGAGGAGGCACGCGACTCCAAGTAATGCAGCGTTGCATTGTCGATATAGTCGGCACTGCGGCGGTGATGGTCGATCAGCACGAGCCGCTGCGCATTCTCCAGCAAAATAGGCGCCTCGACCGTGCTTGCGCGCTGCGTATCCACGATCACAAGGACGCTGTTGGGACGCAGCATCCCCACGGCCTGATCGGGGGTGATGATGAGCTGGTCGGCGCTGCCGTCCTGCTTCATGCGCGCATAGGCGTCGCTGATGGTGGGGTTGGAATGCTCCAGCACCATGTAGCCTCGCCTGCCCACGCACTTTGCGCAGCTGATGATGCCCAGCATCGAGCCGAGGCAATCCATGTCGGCGTTCTTGTGTCCCATGACGAACACGTCGCCGTTGTTCTCCATCAGCTGCCGAAGCGCCTTGGAGAACAGCCGCGCCTTCACACGGGACTGCCGCGTTTCGGCCTGTCGTTTGCCGCCGTAGAAGCGATAGGCTGCGCCGTCGCGAACGACCACCTGATCGCCGCCGCGACCCAAGGCAAGCTCCATGGCAAGGCGAGCGCTCTCCTCCGACTGGGCGATACGCGGCGCTGCACCCACGGCTACGGAGAGGGACACAGCGTTTGCGGTGCCCGTATCGATGCGGTGCGCGGCCTCCAGAAGCTGAAAACCTTCCTTTTCCAAGCTGCGCAGCGCCTCCGCCTCAAGGACGCAGAGGAACTTTCCGCTTTCATAGCGCGTGTACAGACCGCCCAAGCGTTTGCAGCTCTCCGAGATGAGCCGTTCCACCTCGGCCAAGACCGCGTTGCGGTGGAATTGCAGATCGCCTGCCAGCTCGTCGTAGTTGTCCACATAGATGAGCATGACGTAGGGCATCTGCTCGGTGTACAGGCGCTGGTAATGCGCCGCTTCCGTGCGGTCGATGAAGTAGCGGAAAAAGAGCTGCCGCGCCGCGTTCTTGCGGCGGACGTTCATGCTCATCACCTGAAAGCTGCTGCCGGAGATCTCCTGCTGCAGGACGGCCAAGGGCGTTCGCTCACTGTACTGCGGCAGCAGCTCCTTGAGCTGCTTGCCTGCAAAGAGCGCTTGGAACGCGGCGTTGCGCCAAACGATGCGTCCGTCCGCATCGGTCAAGACGGAGGGGATGGCAATGCTGTCGATCACCTGCGAGGAGGCGGTCTGATTCTCGCCGAACACTGCGTCCATATGCTCTTGGTCGCGGCGGCGAATGGCGCTGAGCCACAGGATGATAACGAGCAGCACCACAAGGGACAGCGCCAAAGCGCCAAGGCCCCAAGTCCAGTGGTAGAGGAAGAAGCAGACGTCCGCACAGGCAAACGCCGTACACAGAATGGCGATCACACCGCGATAGGCCTTCATTGTTCGCCTCCCTTCGATGCTTGGCGCTGGCTGCGCAGGGTGGCGACCATGGACAGAAACACCAGCACATACAGACTGTAGGGGAACAGCAGCGGGGTGAGGATACAGGCGCCTATAAAGACGCCGCGATGCCCCTTTTTCGTCATGTCATAGAGTGCGCACAGCCCCATCAGGGACATGGACAGCATGAACATGGACGAGGCAAGCGCCGCCAGCACCGTCCCGTAGGAGACGTTGGCGTAGCCCAGAATAAAGCCCAAAATGCAAAGCCCCAGCATGACGTATACATAACTTCTCTTGACCTGCCATTTGCCAAAAGGCGGCAGACGGAGCGGCACAAGGCGGGTGCGGCGGTCAAAGGCGGCAATAAGCAGGCGGTTTGCAAGCGAGGCGATGGCGCCTATAAAAAAGAACGCGGATACGCAGATCTCCGCCGCGTTCATGCGCAGCAGCTCCAAGGTCTCGTTGAAGCTTGTCAGTAGTTCGCCGTAGCCCATGCTCGTCAACAGCGTTTCCATGCTTGCCACAAGCGTGCCGTACTCATCCAAGAAGGTGTCGAAGAAGGCAAAGGCGGAGCCGCCCGAAAGCAGCGAGGGTACGCAGCACACAAGAAACAGGCCGATCGCGCCGACCAGTGCACAGTAGAACACTAACTCAAAGTTGGAGTAGCGCAGTCGTATCAGCAGGTAGGGAAGCAAAAAGGCGGGCAGTATGAGCGCCGCGTTCAACAGCGCACCCACAACGCTGCCTGCGGCAAGATAGCAGGCGGCCAAGGAGACGAGCGTGCAGGCACCGAGGATATAGGGCTTATTGCGCCAAGCGACATATACGATCAGCGCCGGCGCGATACAAAGAAGCAGGGGAAAGAAGGGCGCTGCTGCGGCTGCGGCAAGCGCCAAGGCGTAATAGAGAAGGCTGCCTCCCTGCGGCTTTTTGCCCGCCGCGATCGTCTCCGACGGAGCGACCCTCGCTGTATCCTCTAACTTTTTTTCCATATCTATATATTACGCGCATCGCCGCGAACCGTCAAGCATTTGTTCGTCATCCTTTACGCGGCGGACGCAATATGCTATACTCGTTAAGGAACGGAGGCAGGCAATGAGCATCTATGAAATGGGCTGGATCGCAGCGATCTATGCGTTCTTGGGCTGGTGTACCGAGGTCGTTTTTGCCGCGGTCAACAAGGGTCGCTTTGTCAACAGAGGTTTTCTCAACGGCCCCGTTTGCCCCATCTACGGCGTTGGCATCCTCTTGGTCGTACTGCTGCTTGGCCCCGTCAAGGACAACCTGCTGCTGCTGTATGTCGGCTCCGTGCTGCTGACCACGGTGGTGGAGCTTGTGACGGGCTTTGTGATGGAAAAGGCCTTTCACCATCGCTGGTGGGACTATTCCAAGATGCCGCTGAACATCGGCGGCTATGTCTGCCTACAATTCTCCCTGCTGTGGGGCGTTGCCTGCGTACTGGTGGTGGACGTCATCCATCCCCTCATCCAAAGCTTCATCGATTGGATTCCGCACACGGTGGGCACGATCCTGCTGATCGTCTTTGCCGTCACATTCCTTGCCGACCTCATCTTGACCATCCTAAAGACCGCGGGCTTAGACCGCCGCCTTGCCGAGATCGACAGGCTTGCGGCGCTGCTGCGCGTACCCTCGGACGGCATCGGCGAGGGCGTTGCCAAGGGCGCTATCCGCATCAAGAAGGCGGGGCAGTCGGTCAAGGCGGACGCGGAGCAGAAGACGGAGGCGCTCATCCGCCGCCGCGAGGCTCTGATGAAACGGCTTGCAAAGGAGTACAAGCGCTACCTTGCCGCGTTCCCCGACCTGAGCGCAACGCGGCATGAGGACGCCTTCCGTCAGCTCAAGGCATGGCTTGCGGCGCAGGGGGACAAGCGCGGACGGAAGCAGGACAAAACCCAAACAAAAAAAGACGAAGAAAACGACGAATGATTTGACAAACACAGCGTATTTCATTACAATACAGAGAAAAAGGAAGCGCTTCGATTCAACCGAAAAGGCAGGGCTTTTGCCCGCTCGGAACACCGCAAAACAAAGGGAGATCGCAGCGCGCACCAAGGGGGCGAAGACAATGAAACGGTATCGAATAGCGATCGTGGGCGCAACAGGCATGGTCGGACGCATGTTCCGTCAGGTGCTTGCGGAGAGAGGGATCGACGCGGACTATACGCTGTTCGCTTCGGCGCGCAGCGCGGGGAGCAAGCAGAACTTCATGGACGCGGACTATACCGTGGAGGAACTGACGGACGACTCCTTCCGCGGCCGCAGCTTTGATGTGGCGCTTTTTTCGGCAGGCGGCGATACGTCAAAGCACTTTGCACCGCTTGCTGCCGAGGCGGGAACGGTGGTCATCGACAATTCAAGCTGCTGGCGCATGGACCCCGACGTTCCCCTTGTCGTACCTGAGGTGAACCCGCAGGATGTCTTGCTGTATCAAAAAAAGAACATCATTGCAAACCCAAACTGCTCCACCATCCAAGCCATGCTGCCCCTCAAGGCGCTGTCCGACGCGTTCGGGCTGGAGCGCGTGATCTATTCCACCTATCAGGCGGTATCGGGGGCGGGCAAGCAGGGCTATGAGGATCTGGCGCAGGGCGTCAAGGGCGCCCCGCCCAAGAAATTTCCCTATCCCATCGCAGGCAACTGCCTGCCGCACATCGATGTGTTCCTCGACAACGGTTACACCAAGGAGGAGCAGAAGATGGTGGACGAATCGCGCAAGATCTTGGGCCTTCCAACGCTTCGCGTGACGGCCACGGCGGTGCGCGTTCCCGTCTACTACGGTCACAGCGAGAGCATCAACATCGAACTCAAGCGTCCGTTCGACATGGACGAGGTGCGCGCCGTACTGACGGGCAAGCCCGGCATGATCCTTGCGGACGATCCCAAGCACGAGCTTTACCCCATGCCGCTGACGGCAGCGGGCACGGACGCCGTCTACGTCGGCCGCGTGCGGCGTGATTTTTCCGTGGAGAACGGCCTGAACATTTGGTGCGTATCCGACAACATCCGTAAGGGCGCCGCAACGAACGCGGTGCAGATCATGGAGACCCTGTTCCACTATTGGGAGGAGAAAGCATGAGCGTATTTTCGGGTTCCGCCGTCGCGCTGATAACCCCGTTCCGCGACGGTGAGGTGGATTATGTAGCCCTGACGCGTTTGATCGAGCTGCAGCTTGCGGCAGGTACGGACGCCATCGTGCCCGTGGCGACCACGGGAGAGGGCAGCACGCTTTCGGCGGAGGAGAAGGTCAAGGTCATTCAGCATGTCGTCGAGCGGGTCGATGGGCGCAAGCCCGTCATTGCATCCACAGGCGGCAACAACACCGAGCAGGTCATCGAACTGAGCCGTACCGCCGAGGCCATCGGCGCGGACGCGCTGCTCGTCGTCACGCCCTACTACAACAAGACCACGCAGGCGGGACTGGTGGCGCATTACGGCGCCATTGCCGAGCAGGTGCGCCTGCCCATCATCGCCTACAACGTGCCCTCGCGCACGGGGCTGAACATCCTGCCCGAGACCCTGCGCCGCATGATGGACGAACATGACAACATCGTGGGCGTCAAGGAGGCCAGCGGCAACATCGAGCAGATCGTCAACCTTGCCGCGCTCTGTCCCAAATGCGAGATCTACGCAGGCAACGACGACCATGTCCTGCCCATTTTGAGCATCGGCGGCAAGGGCGTCATCTCTACCGTCGCCAACATCGTTCCCGAGCTGATGCACGGCCTGTGCAAGGCGTTCTTTGACGGAAACATCGCGGAGGCAAGGAACCTCCAATTCCGAGCCCTCCCCTTCTGGAAGGCCGCCTTCTGTGAGGTCAACCCCATCCCCATCAAGGCCATGTGCGGGATGCTCAAGCTTTGCAGCGACGAGCTGCGGCTGCCGCTGGTACCGCCCTCCCGTGAGAACTATGCCATGATGCAGCGCGTGCTGCATGAGCATGGTATGCTGTGAGGCGCACATGCGTCCAAAAATTCTCATCAACGGCATAGAGGGACAGATGGGGCAGGCGCTGCTGCGCGCTGTCGAAAGCCGCGACTGTGGTACGGACATTGCAGGCGGCGTGGATCTTATGCAGCGCAGCGAGCCCTATCGCGTTTGGACGAAGGCGGAGGCGGTGGACGTGCCGTTTGACGTGGTGGTGGACTTCTCCGTTCCCGCGGCGACCGAGCGCATCCTAAAGTTCTGCGTCGAACACGACAAGCCCCTTGTCATTGCCACCACGGGTCTTGGCGAGGACTTGCTCCTTGCCATTGACGAAGCGGCAAAGCGCATCCCCGTCTTTCGTTCCCGCAACATGTCCTTGGGCGTGAACCTGCTTGTGGAGCTTGTCAAGCAGGCCAAGCGCTTCTTGGGCGACGATTTTGACGTGGAGATCGTTGAGATGCACCACAACCGCAAGCTTGACGCCCCCAGCGGCACCGCATTGATGCTGGCGGACGCCGTGGCGTCCTGCACCGATCGGGAGCAGACCTATGTCTGCGGCAGGCAGGACGCGGCAAAGCGCCGCAGCCATGACGAGATCGGCATCCATTCCCTGCGCGGCGGCACCATGACGGGCGAGCATGAGGTCTGGTTCATGGGCGAGGACGAGGCCGTCGTCATCAAGCACCAAGCCTTTTCAAGACGGGTGTTTGCAACAGGAGCGCTGCGGGCTGCGGTGTTCCTTGCGGACAAGGAGGCAGGGCTGTACGGGATGCAGGATCTAATCAATGCCTGCGCGAACGGAGGAGCCGATGCCGCTGTGCCGCATAGCTGATCTTGCGATCCAACTGAACAATCGCTATTCCTACACGGACAAGCTCTGCGCTCCCTACCTTTGCGATGCGCAGCAGGCGGATCTGGAAGTTTCCGTCACGCAGGAGGAGATCGACCGCGAGCTGAGCTTGGGCGGCTTTTCAAAAGCCTACTGCGAGTCCGTTTGCCTCTATCGTCGCCTGTGCCTGTCACTGGCGCACTTTGACGCCTTTCTGCTGCACGCGGCTGTCGTGGAGTCGGACGGCAGCGGCTATGCCTTCCTGGGAAGGAGCGGCACGGGCAAGTCCACGCATATGCAGCTTTGGCTGGACAGCTTTCCAAATGCAGTGCAGGTCGTCAACGGGGACAAGCCCATCGTGCGCAGGGAGCGCACGATGGACGGTCAAACCCTGTTCTACGCCTATGGCACGCCTTGGGCGGGCAAGGAGGGCTTGCAGCAAAATACGCGTGTCCCGCTCAAGGGACTGTGCTTTTTGGAGCAGGCGGAGAAGAACTCCATCCGCAGGCTGAGCTGCAGCGAGGCGGTGGGGCTGCTGTTCCAACAGCTGCTCATCCCCAAGGAACGCGAGAGCGTGGTAAGTTTACTGGATCTGATAGACGGGCTGATCCGCACGGTGCCCGCCTATCTGCTCAAATGCAATATCTCACGAGAGGCGGCGGAGCTGAGCTACGCTGCTCTTACGAAAGGAAGTACGCCATGAAGCTGAAGAAGGGTCTTGTCAAGCGCAAGGTTGGAGACGAAAGCGTTGTGCTTTCCACCAAGGAAGCAGCCTTGGATTTCAACGGTATGATCACGCTGGAGGGCGTGGGGGAGCGGCTGTGGGAGCTGCTGGAGACGGATACGAGTAAGGAGAAGCTGCTCGAAACGGTACTGGGCGAGTACGATGTGAACAAAGAGACCGCCTCCAAGGACATCGACGACTTCCTTGCACAGCTTGAAAAGTTAGAGCTGTTAGAGTAGCCGTCAGCTCAATTCCGCTTCGCCGTCCAAGGGCAGCACGGCGGTAAAGGCCTTTACAAGCCACGGGATGCTGTGCAGCACGTCGGAAAACGTGTTGGCATTGTGCCCCAATTCAATAAGCAGACAGAGCTTACCAAGCTGCTGGTTGTAGCGTCCCGCCTTGGTGCGAATGGGCAGCGCCAAGTCGGGGTCGTATGTCTGCAGCTTTTCTGTCAAAGCCAGCGCCACGCGGTAGTTATCCCACCAAGCGGGCGCTTTGTCGTATTCTCCAAAATAGGTACCTATGCCTGTGCCGACCACAAAGAACAGCTTGGCGCAGCGTTCGCTGTTTAGGATGACCACATCGTCGTTCTTTTGCGGCACACGAGCTGCATTGCGGTGCAGATCGATAAAGACCGTCGCTTCGGGGTGACTTTCCATCACAACAAGGGAGCGCGAATAGGCGGAGCGCAGCTCCGGCTCCTCCACATCCGTGGGATCGTGGATCACCGTGTAGCCAAGGTTTGTCAGCGCTTCCGTAAGCGCATCGCCCGCGGCGACCACGCTTTTGTCGTACTCCGTGGTGCGGTAGGAGCCTTCCTCGGTCTCCGTGTAGCTGTACGTTTCGTCCTGCCGATAGGCCTCGCGTGCATGGGTGTGATAAATGAGGATCACATCCTCTGTTGTCAGGGTCAGGGTCAGAGGCGTCAGCTCACGGAGGATCTCGCTGCTGATGGTGATGTCGCCCGAATCGTTCGGCTCGCCGTACAGCGGCTCTGCCGTGGGCGTAGGCGTGGGCAAAGCTGTCACGACCGCCTTCCCCCCGTCATCCTTGGAAGCGGCGGGGGAGGGCGACGGCGCAGTATCCCCGCCACCGCAGCCAAGCAGGGGCAGCAGCAGCGCGGCAGACAGGCACATAAGCTTGGCGATCCGATCGATGTTCATAGCAAGCTCCTCTCCATACACAGAGTATAACACACTTTGCCTAAATCCGGTTGAAAAGCGTGAAGAATCCGCATTTTGTACGCAAACGTTAGCGCAAATAATTTTCGTAAAAACCTTGTGAACGATCCAAGGATGCGGTACAATGTCGAAGGATCACAAAGGAGAAGGCATGGAAGTAAGCAACTGGATCGGCATTGCGGGCGGGCTTGCCCTGTTCATATACGGCATACGGATCATGGGGGACGGGATCGAGCGCATGGCCGGTTCCAAGCTCAAGTCCATCTTGGAAAAGCTGACGCGCAACCGCTTTTTGGGTCTGCTCGTAGGCGTCGGCATCACGGCGATCATCCAAAGCTCCAACGCGACCTCCGCCATGACGGTGGGCTTTGTCAACGCGGGGCTGATGGATCTTGGCAATGCCGTAGGGGTCATCATGGGCGCGAACATCGGCACCACCATCACAGGACAGCTCATCGCGTTCAAGATCGACAGCATCGCGCCCATCATCACCTTTGTGGGCGTGGCGTTGCTGATGTTTTCCAAGAAGAACCGCATGGTCAGCTTTGCACAGACCATCGTGGGCTTGGGCGTACTGTTCATGGGCATGGGGCTGATGACGGACAACATGCAGCCGCTTGCTCGGGAGCAATGGTTCATCGACCTGATGGCGGGCATGGAGAATCCCTTCTTGGGCATCCTTGCGGGCACGCTCTTTACGCTCATCTTCCAGTCTGTCTCCGCTTCCGTGGGCATTCTGCAGGCTATGGCGGGGGCGGGGGTCATCGGTCTGCATCAGGCGATCTATATCATCTGCGGACAGAACATCGGCTGTACGGTCGCCGCCGTGACCGCTGCGGTGGGCGGCACCAAGCAGGCCAAGCGCACGGCGCTGTTCCATGTACTGTTTAACGTGTTCGCCTCGCTTATCTGCGTGGCGCTCTGTTCGCTGCTGCCCTGCGTGGACTGGATCATCTCCCTGCATCCCGACGATCCCGTACGGCAGATCGCGGACGCCAACACGCTGCTCAAGGTGGCGGCTACCATCATCCAATTCCCCTGCGCATCGCTCATCATCAAGCTGACCAAGCTGCTCATTCCCGGCGAGGACGAGCTGTCGGGGCAGCGGCTGCTGCACATCAACAAGGTGGATTTCGGCATGAGCTCCATCGCCATCGCGCAGGTGCAGGCGGAGGTCAAGCGCATGTACGAGCTGGCGCAGTCCAACTTGGAGGGCGCATGGAAGGCGATGTTCCACCCGGAGAAGGGCGACATCGAGCGCTTGCGGCGCGATGAGGAGACCATCAACTATTTGAATCGCGAGATCACCGTGGCCTTGGTGGAGATCAACTCCAGCGGCCTTGGCGCGGGGGATGCAAGGCTCATCGATCAGATGCACCACGTCATCGTGGACTTTGAACGCATCGGCGACCATGCGGACAACATTGCGGGCTACATCGAGCATTGCCGCGAGGCGGATCTGAACTTTTCCGAGATCGCCGCAAGCGAACTGACGCAGCTGTTTGAAAAGGTCTGCGGTATCGTGCGCGACGCGTATGCGACCATGACAAGTCCCATAGATCATCCCCTCAAGGACATCGAGGATCGGGAGGAGGAGGTCGATGTGACGGTCGAACGCTTGGAGAACGAGCATATCAAGCGCCTGGAGCAGGGACTGTGTAAGGCGGAGGTCGGCATGATGTACGTGGAGATCCTCACCGATCTGGAGCGCGTATCCGACCATGCGCTCAACATCGCGCAGGCCGCCATCCGCGACGAGCATCATAAAAAGGAGCTGCCCGCACATTAGACGGCAACCGCTTTCGATCGCTTGGCCGTTCCCCGCTTTTATCCTTGCCGCACCCGCGGCACAGGCTTGCGTCTTAAGAATTGACGAACGAAAAACTCCCGCTCATTTGGAACGGGAGTTTTGCTGTACAGAGTATTGGATCGAAGCTTACAGCTTCTTAAGAAGGCCGGTGTCCTCGTTGAACTCGTTGATCAGCTCGTCGATCTGACCCATCTGCTCGTGGACGTCCGTCCAGTAGTGACGATCATACCACTGCGCGTTCAGCTCGCCAACGGTCTTGCCCTGCTGCTCGACCCAAGTGTAGTACTTGAGGTTGTGCACGCGCTTGCGTGCTGCGTAGGTCAGCTCCTCCATCGAGTCGGTGCGCAGTCCGTGGAGGTGCTCCGCAAAATCGGCGGCTGCCATCACGGGGGTGTAAGCGCCGTCTGCGTCCTGCAGCTCTTGGATGCGGCTCTGGTACATGACGGCGGAATCCGTGCCGACGGTTGCAACGATGTCGTCCTCGGTCAGCTCGTAGTACTTGGCCATCTTGATGCAGCAAAGCATGTTGGCGATACCGGAGATGCCCAGCAGGGACAGATTCTCCACGAACTCGGCGGGAACGCCCATCTCGTTGATGAGGTAAGCGCGGCCTTCCGGCTCGTTGAACAGGCGCAGCAGGCGCTGGCTGTCCTCGTCGTCGATGTCGATGACCATGTCGGTGTTGCGAACGTTATGGATCCATGGCACATGCTTGTCGCCGATGCCCTCGATGCGGTGGCCGCCAAAGCCGTTCTCAAGCAGGGTGGGGCATTGCAGCGCTTCGCCCACGGCCAGCTTGCTCTCAGGATACTTTTCCTTTAGGTAGTCGCCTGCGCTCATGGTGCCTGCGGAACCGCTGGTGAAGCAAGCGCCCGCAAAGCGGCCATTCTCGCCGCGGATGGCTTCGACCACGTCATAGATGGCCTTGCCGGTCACCTGATAGTGCCACAGGGGATTGCCCATCTCCTCGAACTGGTTGAAGATGACGACGTCCTTGCGGGTACGGCGCAGCTCCCAAGTCTTGTCGAAGATCTCCTTGACGTTGGATTCGCAGCCGGGGGTGGCGATCACTTCGCCTGCGACCTCCTTGAGCCAGTCAAAACGTTCCTTGCTCATCTCGGCGGGGAGGATGGCGATGGAATCGCAGGCCAGCAGAGCCGAGTTGTAAGCACCGCCGCGGCAGTAGTTGCCGGTGGAGGGCCAAACAGCCTTATGATAGGTGGGGTCGAACTGACCCGTCACCAGACGCGGTACGAGACAGCCGAAGGAAGCGCCGACCTTGTGGCAGCCGGTGGGAAACCACTTGCCCACAAGGATGATGATGCGAGCCTTCACGCCGCTCAGCTGCGAGGGGACTTCAATGTAGTTGACAAAGCCGTACTTGCCGTCGCCGCCCTTTTCCACGGGGTTATTGCGCCAAGTGATGCGGAACAGGTTCAGCGGGTTGATGTCCCACAGACCCACCTTGGTCAGCTTTTCTTGGATGGCGGCAGGGATCAGATCGGGGTTCTGCATCTGCGCAAAGGTCGGGATGATGATACCCTTTTCACGCGCCCTGTCGATCGCGTGCTTGCGATTTTCTTTGTTTACTGTCAGGTCGATCATTGTCGATAAACTCCCTTTTCATACTATTTTTTGCCCATGTTCAAGCTGTCTTTATCATACACGCTTCCACGCGGTTTGTAAACACCTAAAGCAAGAAAAATTGAAAATATTTTATGTAGGCAAAATAATTTTCATTCTCGTTTCTGTGGCGTTTAGACGGCTTCGGTGATAGAATAGAAAAAGAAATGAGGTTCGAGTATGGAATTGGGCATCTCCACAGCCAGCCTGTTCACCCGCTGTCAAACGGAGGAAGCGCCGCAAGTGATACGCAGCATGGGCGCGGGGCTGGCGGAGCTGTTTCTCAACAGCTTTTGCGAATACAAACGGGACTACATCACGCTTCTTGCAAAGCGGGTGCGCGATGCGGGGATCAGGGTGTACAGCGTGCATCCCATGAGCGCCCAGTTCGAGGCGCAGCTTTTCTCCATTCATGATCGGCAGCGCGCCGATGCAGCGGAGATCTATTCGACCGTTTTGGAGGCGGGGGCGCGCTTGGGTGCGCAGGTCTATGTCATGCACGGCTCGCCACATCTCAACGGAGCTGCCAAGAACCTTCAAACGGAGCGCTTGGTGCCGATCTTTGCCGAGCTTAACGAGAGGGCGCGCTCCTTCGGCCTGACCTTGGCGCTGGAGAACGTCAGTTGGTGCTTTTTCAACAAGCCGTCCTTCGGCGCGGCGCTGCGGGACGCGTTGGGCGGCGAGGGAAAAATGAAGTTTGTCTTGGACAGCAAGCAGGCGGGACGCAGCGGCTATTCGCCCATCGACTTTGTAAACGCTGTGGGCAGCGATGTCGTCAACTGGCATATCTGCGACTATCGCGGCAAGGGCAGCGACTTTCGACCCGTCCTGCCGCCAAACGGCGAAGCGGACATTGCGGGCACGGCGCGGGCGCTGCTTGACGCAGGCTATCAAGGCCCCGCCATACTGGAGCTGTACAGCGACATGTACGCAGGACTTGACGAATTGGCCGCCTGCTATCGAAACGTATTGGATTTACTTACTTCCCAAAGCGGCGGCACAATGGTATAATACAGCTACAAAAGCAGGAGGAACAAAGAAATGAAACGCTATTTGGATCAAAGCTGGCGTGAATCGATGCGCCTGACCTTGGATTACAACAATATGATGAGCGAACGCTTGGGCGAAAAGGGCTTGACGCGGGAGGAATTATACGCCTTGCCGCTTGAAAAGGCCGCGCAGGGCATGATCGACGGACGTGAGCGCATGAAGTGGCGTGAGCTGCCGCACAACCAAGCCGAGGTGGTGGACAAGATCGAGGCTGCCGCTGCCGCGATCCGCCAGAAGTTTGACGCCTTTGTCGTACTGGGCATAGGCGGCAGCGCCTTAGGCCCCATCGCGGTGCAGCAGGCGCTTTGCCATTCGCACTATAACGAGCTTCCCGCCTTCATGCGCAAGGGACCGCGCATCTATGTTGAGGACAACATCGACCCCGAGCGCATGGAAGCGCTGCTGGACGTGATCGACGTACACGATACCATGTTCAACGTCGTCACCAAGTCGGGCAGCACCTCCGAGACGATGTCGCAGCTGCTCATCATCACGGACGAGCTGCACCGCGCCTTGGGCGAGGACATCTCCGACAATCTCATTGCAACGACGGATCGTGAAAAGGGCAACCTTGTCAAGATCGCCGCAAAGGAAGGGCTTACAAGCTTTATCGTGCCCGATGGCGTGGGCGGACGCTTCTCCGAGCTTTGCCCCGTCGGACTGTTGGCGGCAGCCGTTGCAGGCGTGGACATCCGCGAGCTGCTGGCAGGAGCCGCGTACATGGACGAGCTGACGCAGGAGAAGGATTGCTTCAAAAATCCCGCCTACATGCTGGCAGCGCTGCAGGTGGCGGCTATGCGCCGCGGCTGCAACATCCATGTAATGATGCCCTATGCCGATTCGCTCAAGTACATTGCAGACTGGTACGCCCAACTTTGGGCAGAGTCGCTGGGCAAGCGGGTCGATCGCAGCGGCCGCACGGTCAACGCGGGACAGACGCCCGTCAAGGCGTTGGGCGTGACGGATCAGCATTCGCAGGTGCAGCTGTATACCGAAGGTCCCTTCGATAAGGTCATCACCTTCTTGGGCGTGGAGCGCTTCCGCACCGTCACGGAGATCCCGCAGGGCTATACCGACATTCCCGATGTGGCCTTCCTGTGCGGACACACGCAAAACGAGCTGATCGCGGCGGAGCTGGAGGCAACGCAGTACGCCGTCATGAAGAGCGGCCACCTGTCCGATCGTATCACCCTTCCCGCCGTCAACGCGTTTACGATCGGCGAGCTTCTGTATCTGTTTGAGATCGCAACGGCCTATGCGGGCGAGCTGCTTA
Organism: uncultured Oscillospiraceae bacterium; assembly: GCA_964490325.1. Lineage (GTDB taxonomy): Bacteria > Bacillota > Clostridia > Christensenellales > CAG-138 > DAOPJM01. The sequence continues at coordinate 48,036 of CAZBBX010000002.1, read as the reverse complement.
ATATCGACGCCTTCGACCAACCCGGCGTGGAGGAGGGCAAGAAGGCCACCTATGCGCTGCTTGGCAAGCCGGGCTTTGACGACAAGCGGGCGGAGCTTGCTGCGGCGCCCGCAAGCGACGCGGCGTACCGCATCGAATGAAGTCGCACGGGCGACTGGAAAAAAAGGCGCGGCCCGACGTACTGACGCTTGTGTTGGTCGCGGCGCTGCTGCTGTTTGGCCTTGTCATACTGCTCAATGCGCTCTCCGATCCCTTCGACGGGACGGAGAGCGACTTTGCGTCGTTTTGGGCAAGGCTCAATTTTGAATACTTTGATCGGCAGGTCGCCAACATCTTGATCTCCCTTCTGATCTGCCTGCCCTTGGCACTGTTTGACTATCACAAGTACAAGCCGCTCATCAAGACGGTGTACTTCATCAGCTGCATCCTATTGATCGTGCTGGTCATAGCAGGCGACAACACCCGCGGCGTGTTGGGCTGGTACAAACTGGGCACGAGCCGCGCCTTTCAGCCCTCCGAGATCTGTAAGATCACCATGATCGTCATGCTGTCCAAGTCCTGCGCCGAATCCGTGGAGCGGCACGGCGATCTGAACCGCTTTACGGATGTGCTGTGGGCATTCCTTTACTTTGCCGTGCCCTTCGTGCTCGTGCTTTTGCAGGGAGATTTCGGCACGGCGATGGTCTATGCGGTCATCTTTGTGGTCATCGTATTCTCAGCGCGGATCGGTTGGCGCTACATTCTTGGCGGCGCAGTGGTGGTGGGCGGCAGCCTGCCCTTCGTGTACAAGTTTGCGTTAAACAGCGATCAAAAGCTGCGCATCCGCGTGTTCCTCGACCCCACCTTGGATCCCGAGGGGGCGGGCTACAACGTCCTGCACGCCAAGGAGATCATCGGTTCGGGCGGCCTGTGGGGGAAGGGACTGTTCACAAAGGGGACCTTGGCGCAGACGGGGTATGTACCCGAGTGGCACACGGACTTTATCTTCTCCACCATCGGGGAGAGCTTGGGCTTTGCAGGCTGCGCGGCGCTGATAGCGGCGTACTGTACGCTGCTGATCCGTTGGGTGCTGATCGCGATCAATGCAAGGGATCTGTTCGGGCGTTGCTTGGCCATGGGCTGCATGGCGATGATGGCGGCGCATGTGTTTGAAAACATCGGCATGAACCTTGGCCTGATGCCCGTCACGGGCATACCGCTGCCCTTCATCAGCTACGGCGGATCCAACATGCTCGCTTCGCTGGCGGCGGTCTCCATCGTGCTGAGCGTCCACTATAGAACGCAGGAGGGAACACGCCTGTGATCGAACTGAGACGATTGACAACGGCGGACGTCCCCGCCGCAAAACAGCTTTGGCGCCTGCGTTTCGACGATAACGACGCCTTTATCGATTGGTATTATTCGACCTATTTTTGCCCCCAAACAAGCATCGGTCTGTTCGATGAGGAGGAGTTGCTCTCCATGGCGCATGGCCGCCTGATGAAGATGCGCCTGTACGAGCGGGCTTTGCCCGTTTGGATGGTCAGCGGCGTGTCAACAAAACCGGGTTATGAGAAGCGGGGTTACATGCATCTTGTCATGCAGAAGTTGCTGTATGCAGGCGCAGAGGACGGCGTGCCTCTTGCCTTCAACCATCCCGTGCGCTTGGACGCCTACGAGAAGCTGGGCTTCGTGCCCTTTACCGAGCTGCTGCTTTGGCACGGCGAGGGAGCAGATCCAATGGACGTCCCCTTGGCGCGGGAGCCGATCAGCGCAAAGCGCCTGCTTACCATCTATCAAGCGGCGACCAAGGCATATCAGGGCTGCATTTATCGAAGTGAAAGGGATATGGAGCGCCGCTTGGCGGATCATTTTTCCGACGGCGGACGCTGCCTTATGACGGAGCAGGGCTATAGCCTGTACTATCTGGACGAGCAGGAGCTGCGCGCAGAGGAGACCCTGTCCATCGGCTCGCCGCTTCCGCTTATTGCCAAGCTCAAGCACTTGGCGGCAGGTCGCAAACTTACCGTCAAGCTTCCCGCCGACCTTCCCTTGCCGGGGGAAAGGAAGCCTTGGCAGGTGATCGCCGTGACGGATGGCAAGCTTTTGAAGACCTTGCTGCCTGCTGCACGGGAGCTGCCATTTGACGAGCCTGACGCCCTTGCTGCGGCGGTGTTCGGTATAACAGGGCAAAAGAAAGCGTGTTACTGCGCCGAGGAGTATTGAGCTTTAGTCATACAGGTCAACGGACACATAGATGATCGCGCCGATGGAGGGATAGCTGTCGCGAAAGGCCAACACGCGTTTTTGCAGCGTTCCGTCGGCGGCATAGTACAGCTTATAGGTCACGGAGGTCTTGCCGCGGTGCGCCTTGCGCTCCACCTCCCGCGTGCCCTGCGGCAGACTTTCATCCAACAGCAGCTTATCCTCCGCCGCAGGCAGATAGCCGGTCTTTTCCGATTCCAATTCGATATGGTCGTAAGCACCCGACTTAATGCCGTACAGCGCCACGGTCAGGCTGCTGTTTTCCTCGTCCACGGTGGCAACGATGGTCACAGCCGCCCCGCTGCTGTTTTTGAATCGAAAATCCTTCTTGCCTGTACTGATGGTGGCGTCGCGTCCGATGGGCACATAGGGCATCGGCCAACTGTGGTGGTAGCGCTCCACAACGGTCAGGTCGGCCATCAATACGGCGTTAAAGAGCGTGCTGGACACCTGACAAACCCCGCCGCCGTATTCCTGCGTGTAGTTGCCGCCGCTGATGGCGGCCGCCTTTTTCCAACCGTTGGCGCGGTTGCGATCCCCTATGGTATCGTTCATGCTGAACACCTCGTTTGGCGCAACGACCACGCCGTTGATCCGTTCGGCGGCAAGACAGATGTTGTGGACGCGGTTGCTCTTGCCAAGACTCGAGCCTTCAAAGGAGGTCGTATAGCTTGCCAATAAGACCTCGCTTGCGGCAGCGTCAACAGCTTCTGCACGCGTCTTAGGTGCGGTATCCACAAGGATATACAGGACGGCCTCCGGCTCGGTCAAGGCTTCGATCTTTTCCGTGAGCGCAGCGGGACGCACCCGCGCCTCCCCGCCGTTGCTAATGCTTTGGATCGAACCGTCCTCTCCCGCTTCACAAACAAGCGCCGTGTCGGCGGGGAGGGCTTCATGCGCGGCGCAGTAGGACGCCACAAACGAGGCCACGGCTTCCTCGTCCGCGGTAAGACTGCCGTCCTGCGCAAGCCGTATCCCCAGCGCCCAAAGGCTGTAGTTCTCCGTTTCCCCGTTGAGCACCAGCGACACGGAGCTGCTTTTCAGCGCCTTTTCATCGGGGACGCCGCGAACGACGGCGGTCGCTTTGGGCGAGGCGGTGGGGGAGGAGGAAGCGCCTGCGCCGCAGCCGCACAGCAACAGTATTGCAAAAAGAAATATCTTTATGGATCGTAAAGCTTTCATATCGCCCATAGTATGTCGCCTGTCGACAAAAACCATGCTTCACCTTGGCGCATGGGTGAATTTGGTCGCGATGATCACGCCGCCTCGCCGGTAAAAAAGCGCATCATGGTGTGGCCTTGAGCGCGGAGTTTTGGCTTCGGATGGTATTTTCGTTCGTTTTCCTATTCGGGGACCTTCTTTCCCAGACTAAATTCTACTTTATTTTTCCCACGGTAAATTCCACTTCAAATTCCACTGTGGAAGTTACTTTGGGAATTCACTTGCGAAAAAAAGTTCAAAAAACGCATTGACAAATACAAAGAATGTGCTATAATAAACTTCGCTGTTCGGAAGTTCCGAGAGCATGGGCCAATAGCTCAGTTGGTAGAGCACCTGACTCTTAATCAGGGTGTCCCGGGTTCGAGCCCCTGTTGGCCCACCAAAAAACACACTTTCGTTTTTACACGGAAGTGTGTTTTATTTTGCGTGTTCTTGGCTTATGCCCGAAGCTTCAGCTTCTCCTGCGGCAGGCGAGCCTGGAACAGCTTGCGGATCAAAACGACGTCCTCGGCGTGGGGGAGCTGCTTTTTATTCATCAGGTAGGCAAAGGTATCGTTCATGTACAAATAGAAATCCGTCGGCGTTTCCTCGACCTTCAGAATGTCCTTGTAGCGAATGTCGTTTTCTCCGCTGCCCGTTACGGCGTGGATGCCTTTGTCGCTCATGGTGATCTGTTGGGTGAAGGGCTTCAGCCTTCCGGTCTTATACATCTTGCCGATGGGAGCCCAGATCTTAAAGTACAGGATGTACAGCGTCCACAAAACTGCGCCTAAGAGGCCAAACAAAGCGCCGCGCAGCAGGGCGTTTGCGTTGAAGCCGCCCGATCTTGCCGCATCGATAAGGGTAACAAGAGCCGTCAAGATAACAAGGATTGCCGCACAGGTGATCCAATGTTTCCTGTGTACCAAATGATAGTTGAAGCGAATGTTATCCGCCTTATCAACGCGAAAGCTACCGGTGAACTCCATGCAAGCGAGCCTCCTTTTTTTATACAGTATAGCGCATAAATGTGCATTTGTAAATCACGGCACAACTATTTTTTTGACATTTTGGCAAGTATCTTGCTAAATCTTTGGCGGCATGGTACAGTATCGGGGAAGACCGTTCCGCAGGCAGGCGGAAAAAAGAAAAACGGAAGGATGAGCGATATGGAACGTGAAAACGCATGGAAAAAGTATGACGCTGCGGCGCTTACGGAGCTGGAAGAGCTAAGCAAGCGGTACCGCAGCTTTTTGGACGGCGGAAAGACCGAACGGGAATGCACGGCCTTAGCCGTTCAAAAGGCAGAGAGCTTGGGCTATGTTTCGCTTGAAAGCCGAATTGCAAGCGGCAAGGCGCTTGCGGCGGGTGAGCGGATCTATCTTGATCACATGGGCAAGGCCATCCTGCTGTTCATCATTGGCAGTGAACCGTTGGAAAACGGCATGAACATCGTTGGCGCACACATCGATTCTCCGCGTTTGGATCTCAAGCAGAACCCCTTGTACGAGGATGGCGACCTTGTCTATCTGGACACGCATTACTATGGCGGCATCAAGAAGTATCAGTGGGTGACCATTCCGCTGGCACTGCATGGCGTCATCGTCAAAAAGGACGGCACGAAGATCTCCGTCGTAATCGGCGAGGACGAAAGCGATCCTGTGCTGACCATCAGCGATCTATTGGTGCATCTGTCCGCAGAGCAGCTGCAAAAGAAAGCTGTCGAGTTCATCGGCGGCGAGGAGCTGAATGTCATCGTGGGCGGCAAGCCGCTCAAGGACTGCGAAAAGGAGCCCTTCCGTGCCAACATCGCCGCGCTTCTCAAGGAGAAATACGGCTTTGACGAGGAAGATTTCCTTTCTGCCGAGATCGAAATGGTCCCTGCGGGTCGTGCACGGGAGCTTGGACTGGATCGCAGCATGATCCTTGGCTACGGACACGACGACCGCGTCTGCGCATTTGCGGCCATGGACGCATTGTTCGGCATTCAAGCTGTTCCGCGTAAAAGCTGCTGCTGCGTCTTTGCGGACAAGGAGGAGATCGGCAGCGTAGGCGCTACGGGTATGCAGGCTGTGTACTTTGAAAACGCGGTGGCGGAGCTGATGGCGCTGGCAGGGGAGGAGAGCGCGCTGAAGCTTAGGCGTGCGCTGGCAAACTGCCGTATGCTCTCCTGCGATGTGAGCGCAGGCTTCGACCCCAACTTTGCTTCCGCCTTCGAGAAAAAGAACAGCGCCTTCTTGGGACGCGGCGTGTGCTTCAACAAGTATACGGGAGCCAGAGGCAAATCCGGCTCCAACGATGCAAACGCCGAATACATGGCGCTGGTGCGCGGGATACTGGACGAGGCAGGCGTCTGCTTCCAAACGGCGGAGCTTGGCAAGGTCGATCAAGGCGGCGGCGGCACCATCGCGTACATCTGTGCGCGCTACGGCATGGAGGTCATCGACAGCGGCGTAGCCGTGCTGTCCATGCACGCGCCGTATGAGATCATCAGCAAGGCTGACCTGTATGAGGCAGCCAAGGCGTATCGCGTGTTCATGCTGAATGCGTAAACGCATATAGAGATAACGGAGCGCCTGGCACAAGCTGCAAGGCGCTCCGATTTTTTGGCAACATATTTATTGCCGGCAAACAGACCCTCCCTCAAAAGTCCGAGTCCTTTGACGGACTAAGCCAACAGGGGCCCAGCCCCTTTTCGATCCTTTAGCCGCGTCACGCCCAACGGAAGTTATCCGTTCCCGCGCCCAGCTCAAAGTGATACTTTACGATACCCAGGTCGAGTTTTGTATTGCCAAAGATCGATGCAAGCGGTTTTGCCGTGACCTTGCCGTCCGCAAGGGTGAACAGGAACTTCTGCTGGTTGACGGCGGTGGGGGCAAGCAGGGCGGCCTTCATGCCGCTGACAAACCAGCTTGGCGTTTCACCCTCCACCTTGCAGAGCGTCTCCATGGGCTTGCTCTTGTGCGGGGTGCCCTGCGTCGTGCCGTAGCCCAGCGCGATCACGCAGCGCAGGCGTTCACCATCACTGCACACATACTTGGCCTTGCCCTTCTTGAAGGTCAGCACGACCCAGCAGGAGTTCAACCCCAAGCTCTGCGCAAGCAGCACCAGTTCCTCGCCAAAATAGCCGCAGGCCTCATCGGTGTCGGGCTTTGCAACGACTGCAATGTAATTGCGGCAGTTTTCAAAGCTGCCGTAGTGAGCCTTTCCCGCTTGAAAAGCCTCCGGCTCGTCCGTACAGAGCTGAAAATGCAGGCCGCTTCTTGCATTTACATCGTCGATCGCCGCCTGCAGCTGTGCAAGCACTTCGCCTTCGATCCTTTTGTCCGAGTAACTGCGCACCGCGTGGCGCGCTTCCATTGCTTCCATGACAGTCATTATGGAACCTCCTATAGTTCTATCGTTTGTTCTGCCGTTTGTGGGTCATGGTTGGGTGCGATGAGCCGACAGGCAGCATCCTTGGCACAGGCACAGACCCAATCCACAGACTTTCTTGCAAGCTCCTCGTCCACCATGAGGCCGGGGAGGACGCCTTCTTCGATCGAGCGCTTTGTATACACGCAGTCGCCCGTAAGGAGCACATATCTGCCATCCGCTCCCGTGATCTTTGCGCTGCAATGCCCATGGGAATGCCCGGGCGTGCTCACCAACAGCACGCTGCCGTCGCCAAACACATCGAAGGATCTTCCAACGGGGCCTATCCCGCTGCGCTCAAAGACAAACGGTTCGATGTTTACACCTCGCCAAGTCGACTTTACATAGCGGAAAAAGTAACGGTCGGCGTCCTTCAGCTCCTCTGCTGCGGCGAAGAAGCGCTTTGCCTCAGACACAAGGGGAACGCCGCTCGTATGGTCAAAGTCCAAATGGCTGAAGTACACAGCGTCGATGTCGGACGGACAAAGACCCAATGCCCGCAGCTTATCGTCGACACCCTCATTGGCTCTTATAACGGGGGCGCTGATGCGATCCAACAGTCCGCAAAAGCGGCGCGGCCTTTCCGTGGCGTACTTCGTGTCGAAGCCCGTGTCAAGGAGCAGTCTTCCCTTTGGATGTTCGATCAGATAACAGGAAACGGGGAGCGTCAGCTTCTTGTCCTTGCCTCGCAAAAAGCCCGTCAGCGCTAGCGGATTTCTTTCGTGGCAGGGAATGGCGCGATCTACCCTGACGCTGCCCGTATGAAAGATGTGCAGCCGTATCATAAAGGGTCGCTCCGATCCGGCAGCATCGCCATGACGTGCTGCACATGCAGCAGCATACGTAACAGCGCATCAAGCGACGCAGCTTCGGATCCAAAATAATAGTAGTTCCTGGTGCCTTCCTTGCGCATTTCGATAACGCCCGCATCCTTGAGGATCTGCAAATGATGCGACACAGCGGGACGGGATAGATGCGTCCGCTTGGTGATCTCGCCTACGCGAACGCCCCTGCATTCGCCCATCTGCATCATCTTCAACAGCAGGTGCTGACGGTTCTCATCGCCAAGCGCCACAAGCACCTTTTGCGCTGCTTTAAATTCCTCCGCAAGCGCGGCGATCTCCGCGTGCTCCATATCTGCCGCCTTTCGTTCATCCGTTTGAACCATTGTACCACACATTCAAAGGAAAACCACATTGAGAAAGAAGATCGAGACGGATCAGCAAGCCATCCGCCGTATCGCTATATATAACATTACATTTTGTTGACAGATGTAGACTTAAACTGTAAAATATGGTCAGATCACATGATCGACTGCATTCGATCTGCAAACGCAAAAAGGAGGCAGCATGGATCAAAGAAAACCCAAGAAACTACGTGCAGTTCTTCTCCTCTTTTCCATAGTTATTATCGTTGAGTTGCCACGTTCTATCTTCTTAACGGTAACTGCGTCACTGCGAAGCAGCATTCAGGCTACGAGGCGCTGCCGAGCAGCTATCAAGAAAAGGCCGATACCAACAGTGATAAGCAAATCTGCTTGGTTCCCGATAAGCGGAGCGATCTAAACTATTTGCTGTGGGACAAAGACGACTACTATATCATGTGTGGCGGGATCGCCGCTTCATGGACGATCCGCAAAAGCGAAATGTCCGTGACGATCACGGAAGAAGCAGTCCCGCAGACGATGGAGCTTAGCACCTGCCTTGTGAAGCGGGCCGGAAGCTATTGGTGTATAGTGTTGGCGGACGGATGCCCCTTCGAGGGGGAGGCAACGGTTTTGGAGCACAGCAGCCTCAACTATTCGGGCGGCCGCATGCCGAGACTTGTGACCGGATCCGAGGCGATCTATGCATATGGTGCGCTGTTGGACGGCTGCGATGAGGCCGCCGACATGACGGTGAACTTTACCTTGGCGAATACTGCCTATTCGCTTACATTGCCGTCAGACTGAAAGAGGCTGTACTTTCGGACAGGATGCAGGGAAGAGCAAACCCACCCTCTTTGACACTTGTGATCGAAGGATGCTGCGAGGGCTTGCATACGGTGGAAAACGTGAAGATCTCATATTTTAGGAGGGCAAGACTAATGCGCAGGCAGATGCTTATAAGCTGTTGTATACTTGCGGCATTCCTATGCTCCTGTATACCGAAGAACGAGCAAACTCTCTATGACAACGATTGCAGCAGCACCGTTGTTTTGAGTGATGACGGAACTCAGTTGGGAAAAACAACAACTATTGGACAGGATGTATTCGATCCTATGACGGATGTTTTGGTCAACGACATAGGGGACACCCCGACCGACAGCATTACCGCTGTGTCTGTGCCGATCAGCTGTACGGTAAATGGGCATTCGATCAAGGATACTGACACGCTTTTGGAGCTTCAGCTGCTAATGCTGGGCGCCGCAGAGGATTGCGAACGCAACGGAGCAGTTTGGGCTTTCGATCCAACAGATAATTGTGTAGTGTACTTTGGAGATATGCACGATGATGCAGATGTATTCTGGATCAAGATGAAGTATTCGACACAGCCGGATAAGACCTATATTTTTGATCTGTCCTACCTGCCGGGCACAGGAATATACTTACCGAATTTGCAGACAGGGAAAGGCGTGTATCCCCTCACTGTAAATACAAAAACACAATTGGAAAAGGCTGTTTTTGCAAGAGACCTTTGGATACTCGGCGTAATTATGGGTACGGGCATTGTGACCCTGTTGGCCTTGTGCATATACCTGAGGACAAGGAAACAGCATGAAAAGAAAACGGCGTTGCCCCTTCGGATCGTATGGATGACTGTTTTGGGAATCTGTCTTGTTACCATACTTTACAGGATGCTTACCATATCCTGTATGGAAAAGGAAAAAGAATACTGGCTGGTGGGCGCTTGCTGTATAGTAAGTGTGGCTGCGGCCTTGCTGACAGCGCGGGATAGGACAAAAGCAAGGCGCATCTTCCTTGGGATCACAACGGCGGTGTTTGCATTGGCGCTGATAAGTATCCAATGCGCAAAGCTCATCCGATATGGGCTGTTTTATGTGCAAAACAACTATCAAAAGTTGGCGCTGCTGCTTATGGCTGTCCTTCCGCTTGCAGCACTGCTTCTTGCAATACTGCTTTCAAACCCGAAAATCACTCCAAGATCAGAGCAGACTCATGAGCCGTGACCTGTATACAGCATAGGTGAGCAGCTTATCCTTGCCGACAGGAGCGGCGGTACAGGGAACGTTCATTGTGGCCAGATTCAACAAAAGGGAGGAAGCGGTAAAATGCTTAACACAAGTAAACCGTCATCATGCACGGCAAAGGATACCATGAAACCTGTATGAAATACTTGTTGCTGACCATCTGTATTTTGGCAACCGTTGCTTGCAGCTGCACAAGAGCAGATGATGACGCAATAGATAAAGCGACTGCTCCTGCGACTGCAAACGATTCAGAACAAGGATCTGCAGATGACTGGCAGGGCAGCAATGCGGAAACAAAGCAAAATGATACTGTAATTCCGCTTATTATGGAATCTTTGGAAGCTAGTGATCGGGTGATGCTGCAACTAAAATTAGAGATGGAACTCCTGCAAAAAGCGGGAAGTATCCCGTTCAAACCGGAAGATGCTGAAACGCTCGGCTTGTGTGAGTTGGAGCCTGTAACATTGGATGGTGAAGTTCGGCAATTTCTCTGGAAATTGGAGCTTGACTTCGCCAAAGAGACCTATCAGCTTGCAGGCACATTGACAAAAGACAAAAGCAGGATCCATATAACGTATATAAGGCGGCAGGGCACAACGATCTATCTTTCCGCTCCCGATCAACGCGACTATCGCTACAGTACCCGTATGCGAGCGAACAGTGCGGCGCCGCTTTCAGAGTGCTTAGAGGTATCACTTGAGGATGCTCAGTTCCTAATGGATGAGATCGACATGCTCGTATCCGTGGGATGTATTTCTTTTCGGGACTTTCTGTCCGTTCAGAAAGATGACGAGGAGTACTTAACGGCAGAGGCGGACGATGCGTGCGGGTATCGGGTGTATTTGGCTTCCACGGAGGGATTGACGAACATACAAAGCATCACAAATGACGAGGGGGTGCCGCTTTTTCCGTGAACTGCAGCGCCGATAACGGCAGCACCTTCGCCGCCTGCGCTGCAACAGTCAAGGCGGTGCCCCCTAAAAACGCATTGACGCATCAGGACGGGATGTTGTACAATACACATAGGGACTTTCAACTTTTTGCTTGCGCTCCGAAAAGCCGATGACAAGCCTGCTTAAGGCACACCGGGACGGCTCCTCCCTGCCAACAAAACGGCGGTGCAGGGGAAATGCTATTATCAAGCGAGAACAGAAACGGGAGGAAACAAAGGTATGTACAACACAGACGAACCGTCCCTATATGCTATGGTCACAAAGATAACGATCACGTTCGAGTAGCGAAAGCCTTTCCATGATAGATCGAAAGGGGTGATGATCATGATAAAAAGAGATACTGTGTGTCTTACGGTATTCCTATTGGCGGTTCTGCTGCTCTCATGTAGTTCAACAAAACCAAGTGACGTTGACAGCATGGTGGCAAACCCTGCTGTTTGCGCGGGAACGGACTGGACACTATACCAAGACTGCAGCCTATCCATCCTTTCCGACGAGGGGCTAAAGGCGTGGACAGATGAACAGTTCTCCTGTTTGGAATGGATCAAAGGAAAACCCGTTACCATTGTCCTGCAGGAAGGCGTCAGCGCGATCCCCGCTCAAGGGCTTCTGACGACACAAGCCCTGCTTCTTAGCGTTTCGATCCCCAAAAGCGTAAAGAGCATTGCAAGCGGATCCCTGGAGGGAGCGCAAGGCCTTTTGCTGAACGAGGGAAACCCTTGGTATAGCTATAGCGATGGCTTTTTGGTCGAGAACGCAACGAAGACTCTGCTCTACTGTGAACCAAGCGCAGCTGTTGTTCATGTGCCCGAAGGGATAACAACTGTCAGCGGCGCTTTTATGGGCAATGCTGTTGTGGAGGAAATATTTCTGCCTGATTCTCTTCAGTCCATATTGGATCGAGCATTCAACCATTGTTCCAAGCTGAAGACGCTGCATTTACCAAAGGGGTTGAAGTATTGCGATGAGTTGGTCTTTGATCTGAACGCCATAGAGGAATTGACCCTTCCGCCGAACGTACAGCTGGATGCGGGGGAAAGCGAGGATTCCGGCATGTTCGGTGAAGCTCTCAAGCGCATTATTTTTACCGGCAGCGGGGTCAATGTGCAATACAAGGATTTTAGGCTTGCACAGGGGCTGCAGCAGGCGGTTTTCCTTTGCGGCAAGCCAAACCTGTTCGATGACGCCGCCTTTCAAAACGCTGCTGACGGGTTCCAAATATACTATCTAAACGACTATCGATCCGAATGGGCGTTAAGCGGAGAGACCGAATGGAATGGTATCCCCCTGATCGGCATCGACAGCCTTACCGATCTTCCGATTCTTAAGTAGAAGGAAGGCCGCGCCGGATCCTGTGATCGAGACGCCGCAGGATGAACTTTCCAAAACGGACACGGCTTGGCGGCCACTGTTGTAACTGCCTGCGCATCAAACGCACAAGAAGGCATTCCCGCGTGATCCAAATTTTTGTATAGCAAAGGGGGTAGATCTAAATGAAAAGGATCGTGATGCTGCTTCTCCTATTAGCCATCTTGTTCCCAATAGGCTGCTCTGCTCCGAGCGGCAGCACCGATCCGCTGCCAAGCGCACAAACCGTCGCCGCGACAAATACCGCTGCTGCTGCTGTTACTACTTTTGTTGACGTTTTTCGGGAGAACGCAGAGCTTCGCTCCCTGTTCCAACGCGTTGCCGACGAAAGCATATTGATTGCAAACAGTGGAACCTGCGACCAGTATATCTATGATTATTATAATGATGGAACCAATTCTTTCCTTGGGAGTCTTGGTGGCAGCAACGTTGATCTAAAAGAATTTGGACTCTCCGATGCAGCGGGGGACGCCGCAGCCTTGATTTTAAGTGAGTTCCCCGGAATGATCCTGTGGATCCACGATATAGACGGGGGGACGCATGGGCGTTTTCTTCTCAGCGATCTATTCCAGTGAAATTGACGAAGGCGAGTTTGACGAGTGTGATCTGATCTACACAGAATATGACCTGTCGGATATGGTTTGGGAATATGGTTATGAGGATCTGTCGGAAGGATGGTATGCCTGTAGGGCCATGCTGCCTGCCGTGTATAAACCGTAGCCGCCCGATCCATGACGACTATCGCGATCAGATCTCTCAATTGGAGGCCAGGCAAAACGCAACGCAGCAGCCCCACTTACCCCGACCAAAGGACGATCCTCAATAGCTTTCCGAGTCAATACAGGCCGATCCTTGACCGAACGGACAAAACGCGATCGTTGATCGATCCGCATAAGGAGGAACAACAAAATGAAGAAACCCATCAAAAAGCGCAGTGTGCTTATAGCGACAGCCATCCTACTGCTTGGTGTGCTCATCCCCATTGTTTGCCTCGCCTGCAGCAAGATCTCTTTGGACGAGTATACCTACGCGGTCGATTGGAGATGCGGCGCCTTGTCAAGATGCATCGGTATCAAGGAAGGCAAACTGCTTTACGAAGTTGCAGGCGACACAGAGCACGATTTTGTGCAGCCCGAACAGATCGGCTGCCATGACAGAGAACTGAACCTTATGCACAAAAAGGAGATCACGCTGCCGAGTATTCTTGACGAAAACGCAGCAAGTATGGTGGACTGCATTCGGCTTGACACCGCACAAACGATCAGCGATGCGGCAGCCATCCGCGAGCTGTTCGCCATCCTGCAACAAGGGACTGTTTATTATGATCAAACCGCTGCAGATGCGCTCAAAGAGGATTGCCGATATGTCGGCGACAGCTATATTGACGTGTGGTATACTCCCTATCCGCAGGTGTACTACTCGTTCATTGTCAACAGATACACAAATGGCGCAGCCGCAACATGGATACGGGACGCATCGAAAAATGTGGACTGCCGGGTTTGGATCCAGGCGGAAGCCTTTGAAGCTTGGCTGGGAACATATCGACAGACCGAGGACGTAGGCTGAGAAAGGAGCGCCTGCCCTGCGGCGTGGCGCGGCCGTTCTTATCTGCAGGGGAAAGCCGTGAAGCGGGAAAGGAAGCGGCGGAGCTTGTACTTAAAGCCAAGGCGCTTTTTGCGCATATGCAACATCCTTTGACGAAATCGGCCAACTAAGGGTTCTATTATGGAGGTAAGTATGCTCTCACGGATCAAACGCTTATTTGGTGTTCCAGTAGTCCTTATCGCGATCATTACCCTGTCCGCTTCCTGCAAGTACAAGCCGCTTTCAGAGGAGGAGGTCAGTACGCTGTATGCGGCTTCTCGCGAAGACATTGCGGATCTAAGCACGGAGAATTGCTACATACAATTCTATGAATACGATTCTAATACATATATAGTATTCATGGATAAGAAATACCAATACACTTGCGGAACCGGGAAGTATACCGTCAACACAGAGGAAGAAGCTGGAAAGATCGCCGGGGAGGTGCACCAGAAGGTACAACGCTGTTTTGAGTCGGAGCTGTTCAGCGAGATACTTGCAGACACTTCCGGACTTTCCGAACAGTCCATATGTATTACGCTTTCACGGGAAGGCCTGGATCTGTTCTGTGAAGACATCAACCTTGATCGCGGTCAGATCTCACTGGAGTTTGAAGATGATGTTTTTCAATACTACGATTTGTGGCTATATACCTATGATGCGCAAGAGGATCATATGGGGTGCACAAGGAGATATAAATTTGGTACCGGTGATGCGATCCTGAAAAGCGGAACCGAACCGCTCAGATATCAGTACTATACGGATGCCCCGAGCGACACCGCGCTGCCTGCAGCCGAGGACTAAGCCAAAGGAGCATATGCAAAAGTTCAAAAGGCCGCTCTGCCGCGCATGCGGGGCTAATGACCTTTTCTTGATTTCGGGTAGGATGTTTATGGAAATAACACAAAACCGAAACAAACGCAGGATAAGATAAAGGAAAAGCATCCCGTATATCTTCCATACGAACGACAAAAGGAAACGCAGGAAGAGCAAAAGCAGTTTTACAGAACCTTCCGATCGGGGGATGAAAAACAGATGAAAGCACTCTTTAGAGCCGCGATCCTTTTTCTTGCCGCACTGTGCCTTTGCGGCTGCACGGGGCGGGCTGTCGGGACGCTTGCGTATTCCGATTTGGACGGTTCCATGCTGTCCACCTGCAGCTATATCACGCAGTATGACGGCTTTTACTACTATGCAAATCCCGATGACGAGTGCCGCCTGTACCGCATGGATCTCGATCTGCAGAATCCCATAAAGCTGAGCGATCACGCGAACGCCAAGTTGGGGATCCGCGTACAGGGGGCGGCCGACAAACTGTTTTACTTGCAGAGCGAACGAACGAATAACGAAGAAACGCCTTTTTGTTACTCGCTGTTTTGCTATGACCTTAAAAGCAATACGGAGAGCGCCTTGTCGGAACGCAGTATCATTGACTTTCTGATACAGGACGATTGGATCTATTACGAGACCCTGTCTCCTGCACAAAGCTGCCGAATGCGCCTTGACGGAAGCGAAAACGAAGCATTGGAAGAGGAAAACTCCAATCTTTTTGTTGCACAGAACCTATATGCCTGTGGGGATTCCTTTGTCTTTTCCTGCCATGAATCCATAACAAAGATCAACTACGATACGAACGAATGGAAAAGCTTTCCGGGCTACTCCGTTGGACTTGTCGTTTACGGTTCGTACATCTACAGCATCAGCTACAACGATGATTACGCGCTTGAAAGGTATAACGCGAAGACGATGGAGCATGGCGACATGGATCGCATCGTGGATCACGGTGTGGATTCCTTCACCATCATTGGGGATCTGTTGATTTATGCGAATAAGAAGGACGAAATATATGTGACCGATCTGAACGGGAAGGGACGTAAGAAGCTTGCGGCAGGCTGTGCGCCGACAGCAAGCAAGGACTATCTCTTCTACATGGACACGAACGGCAAGCTCTGCTCTCTGCCGCTCAATTACGATACCTGCTTAGACCCTTCGGCTGTGCCGAGAAGGGTCACAAAGAAGGGCACACAGTAAAGGCCCGCAGGGGGCGGCTCATTCCTGCCGACAAAAGCTGCAGCACAGCATATTCCTAATTCATATTCTTCATGACTATCGTGGCCTTTATCCCGACGGCCTGACGACCTTTGTGCTGATACGCAAGAGGGCACAGATGAAACACCCGCTGCCTCCTTCTCGCCATCCGTGTGCACTGCAAAGGGAAGCATAGAGCGGCAATCGATCCACGCATGTCTCCTTTTTATCGCTTGACAAGCGGAAAGCAGAGGGGTATACTTCGGCATATACCGTTGATTCATCAACGAAACGAATGGGAGCGAACATGGACCCTACAGAAAGACAGATGAGCAAGATCGTCAGGGAGTTGGCGCATTTTACAGCGCAAAACTGCAGGCAGGACGGCTTGGGCGCAACGGATATGGACTTGATCCACACGGTCCGTCATCATGCGGGCTGCTCACAGGCGGAACTTTGCCGCACACTTTGCATGGATCGCGCCGCCGTTGCGCGCCGCTGTGCCGTGCTGGAGACGAAGGGATACTTGACGCGCAAGGAGGACGCTGCCGACAAGCGCTGCTGCAAGCTGTACGCCACGGAGCGCGCAGAATCGATGAAGCTTTCCCGTGTACAGGCGGAGAGCTTGTTCTATGAATGGTTGACAGCAGAGCTGGGAGCAAAGGAGCGTGCCGCCTTTACAAGTACGCTGGACAAGCTGTACAGGCGCTCCAAGCAGGAGAGCCGAGCGGGCTTTCCCACGCTTACGGATCTGATCGCCAACAAGAGAGGGCAGGAAGACCATGCAGACTGAGGAGAAAAAGCAACTAAAAAAGCACCGCATTTCGCAGGCGATGCTGTTCATCATCCTCTTTGGCGTGGTCAGCCTGTTCTCGGACATGACGCATGAAGGCGCGACCTGCATACGCGGCGCATACCTTGCTTTGCTTGGCGCATCCGCCTCCACCATAGGCTTCGTATCGGGCTTGGGGGAGATGATCGGCTACTCCCTGCGCTTCCTGTTTGGCAAGCTGACTGACAGATCCAAGCGCTACTGGCCCATGACCATCGTGGGCTATGTGCTGGACGTCCTTGCCGTTCCCGCGCTGGCGTTGGTGGGGGAGCATGGCTGGATCGCGGCCTGCGGTCTGCTCATCATCCAACGCATGGGCAAGGCCATTAAGAAGCCCGCCAAGGACGCCATCATGTCCTTTGCAGCCTCGCAGGAGGGCGTGGGCAAGAGCTTTGGCATACAGGAGCTGTTGGATCAGATCGGCGCGTTCCTTGGTCCCGTGCTTTTGTACCTTGTCATGCTCTTTCGCACGGAGGGAACGACCTACGAGATCTACGCAGGCTGTTTTGCCGTGCTTGCCATACCCGGGGCGATCACGCTGATCCTCCTGATCGTCACGCGTAAAAAGTTTCCCAATCCCGAACGCTTTGAGCCCGAACCCAAGGAGTACGTTCCGTTTCGTATGCGCGGGAGCTTCATCCTCTACATTGCGGGTATCAGCCTGTTTGCGTTCGGCTTTATCGACTATTCGCTGATCGTCATGCACGTTTCCAGAGTCTACACCGAACTGGCGCCCTCGCTCAGCACGGGTTCCGCACTCATCACCACGGGGACGCTGCCCCTGCTGTACGCGGGAGCCATGCTGGTGGACGCGGTGGCAGCGCTGCTGTTCGGCCTGTGGTACGACAAGCGGGGCGTACGCGTGCTTGCTTGGTCAACGCTCATAACAGCGCCCTTCGCGCTGTTCATCTTCGGCTTCGATTCGGTGCCGCTCCTTTTGATCGGCGTGGCGCTGTGGGGCATAGGCATGGGCGCGCAGGAATCCATATTGAAAGCGGCCGTCACAAGCATGGTGCCCAAGCACGCAAGAGCCACGGGGTATGGGGTGTTTGAATGCTCCTTTGGAGTGTTTTGGTTTCTGGGAAGCTGGCTCTTGGGCGCGCTGTACGAGTGGAGCTTGCCCGCCATGATCGCCCTGTCGGTCGTGGCGCAGCTTGCCGCCATACCGCTGTATCTCATCTCCGCCGCAAGGCAAAAGAAGGAAACAGCGCTGCAGCAATAGCTTTTAAATAGAACGCAGGAACTGTCTTATGTAAGCAGTTCCTTTTTTTGTTAAAGCTGTAATCTTTCTTGACAGGTGCTGTTTATATAGGTGAAAAGCTTTTCGGAAAATGAGGGAAACATGACGGATTCAGAATGAATCCACTTAAGACGTCGCGGACAAAAAACATAAAAGGAATAGGATAAAAGGATCACCCCGCTGCTTGGCGGGGTGATCTGCTGTTGCCTTCTTATAAAGATGTTTCTAAGCGCCCGTAACGATTGCGACGGAGGCGGAGCAGCCGAAGCGCTGCGCGCCCGCAGCCTGCAGCTCCCGCACAGTCTGGGCGGTCTTGATGCCGCCGTCGATCTTGATGCCGATGCGGTCGCCCACCACTGAGCGCACGAAGCGCACATCCTCGGGGACGGCCTTCTTTCCCGTCAGGGCGTTGCTGATCTTCAGGTAGGGAGCACGGCTCTTGTCGATCAGCTGCAGGATCTTTGTCTTTTCCTCGTCCGTATACAGCCCCTGCTCATAGATAGCCTTACAGACGGCGCGATTACCCGCGGTGTTCAGCATCTCGCACAGCTCGCGGTATACCACGTCCCATTGTCCGCTCTTGGCTGCCACGATGTTCAGCGAAAGATCCAGCTCCTTGGCACCGCACTGGATGCAGTAGCGGATCTCGGCGCACTTGGAAAACAGCGATGCTGCGCCGTGGGGAAAGCCTACGGGGGCGGATACCAAGACCTTGCTGCCGCTCAAATGCTTTGCGGCGGCGTTGACGAGGTAGGGCGTGACGCAGACATTGGCAAAGCCGTACTGAATTGCCTCTTGGCAGCCCTTCAGCACCTTTTGCTCGCTTATGTCGGGGTTCAGCAGGGAATGCTCCAGCACGGCGGCCAGCTCGCCGCAGGGTGCGGCGGCGGGATTGACGCCGGGGCAGCCGGTCTGTCCCACCACAGGCACGGGTTCGCAGCCCGTCCCCACCGGGGGCTTGCAGCCGATCCCCGAAGCGGCGCAGCGCGAGGCGGTGATGGCATCGACCACCTGCTTGCGGATCAGTTCGCTCATTTCTTCGTTGGTCATGGGTATCCCTTCGGCCTAAGGCCATGGTAAAGTTACACGGGAAAATGCCCCCTCCATACAGAAAAGGGCAGGGAAGGGGACTTGGATCGCTCAGTGCTGCACGTCGCGGGTCACGCCGTCCACGGTGTAGTAATCCACCACGCCCGTCACCACCGCGTTGATGATGACGTCCTTGTCGTTGAGGGCGATCTTTGCAGAACCGCCCTCGACACAGAGCAACACAACGTCGCCGATCCCCGCGTCCACCGCGTCCAAAGCGACAATGCGCGCGCCGAGAGGGGAGCCATCCGTATCGATGGGCTGCACGATCAGCATTTTTTTGCCGTAATGGGTCTTCTCCTTGATGGTGGAGACCACATTTCCGACGACACGCGCCAGCTTCATAAGAGCTTACTTCTTGTCGATGTTCGGCAGGATGTACTCCACGTCGTCATGCGGACGGGGAATGACATGTACGCCGTACAGCTCGCCCACGACCTTCGCCGCAGAACCGCCTGCTTCGACCGCAGCCTTGACTGCGCCGACGTCGCCGCGCACCATGACGGTGACAAGGCCGCTGCCGATCTGCTGCTTGCCGATGAGGTGAACGTTTGCCGCTTTGACCATTGCGTCGGCCGCTTCGATGGCGCCGATCAGTCCGCGGGTCTCAACCATACCCAGAGCTTGCTTCTCCATGATAAACCTCCAAAAATTATAGTTCTTCGTGAAAATCGTCGATAAAGCCGGTGATCCCATAATCACAGGCGCACTGCTCCTCACGGAACATGAGCGAGCTTTCCTTGGAGGTCTCCAAGGTCACAAAGTCGTTCATGCCCGCTTGGCGGGTGATGTCAGCCGCAACGATGAGGTTTTTGGGCGTACCATTCTCGATCAAGCGCACCAAAAGCAGCTTGACGCCCGTCAGTCGCCGATCCTTAACGGTCGCAACGACATTCCCCTCGATCCTGCCGACGATCATGCCTTATGCCTGTGCCTGCTCGGGCACCTGCGGGATGATGTATTCCACATCGCTGTGCGGACGGGGAATGACATGCGCGCCGTACAGCTCGCCCACGCGGCTTGCCGCTGCGCTGCCTGCTTCGACTGCTGCCTTGACCGCGCCGACGTCGCCGCGCACCATGACGGTGACAAGGCCGCTGCCGATCTGTTCCTTGCCGGCCAAACGGACGTTTGCCGCTTTCACCATGGCGTCCGCCGCCTCGATGGCGCCGATCAGGCCACGCGTTTCAACCATACCCAATGCTTCTTTCATGACTGTACTCCTTATTTTTGTTCTGTATTTTGAAAGGTAGATCCTGCCTTACAGCAGAGCTTGAATCAAATCGGGATGCGGCGAAGGGATCACAACGCTCCTTGCCAGCATACCCGCTAACTCCTCGTGGGCTTGTGCCGCCTGTACCGCTGCGCGCACGGCTGCCACCTCGCCTGTCAACAGGACGAAGGACTTGCCGCCCATGCCGCGGCCCAAACGGACTTCGATCAGTTCGACCTCGGCGGCCTTGACCGCGTGATCGGCCACCTGCACGGCGGCGGAGAGGGAAAAGGTCTCGATGATGCCGATGGCGGCGACCTCCTCGATGACGGAGGCGGCGTTCATGGCTGCAATGACCTTCTCGTGGACGTTTGGAATGACAAAGCTGTCCACCAGACAGTTGGCGGCGACGACCGTACCTGCCTCCACGGCGTGACGCACGGCCGCGACTTCTCCGCTGACGCAGACGATGTATTTGCCCGCACAGACGACCTGTGCAAGCACCAGATCCACCTCTGCCGCTTTGAGCATCGCATCGCCCGCTTCGATGCCGGCGGGGATGGAGATGGACTCGACCATACCTAATGCGTACATGCGTTAAGCCTCCAATTCGATACTGTCGCTGCTGACGCGCACCACACGACCGCTGATCGATGCGTGGATGTTGGCGCCGAGTGCTTTTTCAGGGATCATGGCGATCAGATCGCCTGCGTTTACGCTCATGCCTTCGCTGACGATCGGCTCCGACGGCGCGCCGATGTGCATTCTGAGCGGGATCTTCACCCGTGTGACGGCGGGTGCGTCCAGCATAGGCGCGGGGATGTCGTAGGCGCCAAGCCCCATACGGGCGATCAGACGCGCAACAGGGACTTTTTTGAATGCCAGCGCGGGATCGGGACGAATGTCCGTCTCGGGCTGCGGCCGAACGCCTTGCTTGCCCAATTCGCCCTTGAGCTGCGCCATGATGTTCGCGGGATTCAGGCCAAAGTTACAGGCAAAGTTGGTGCAAAGTCCGCAGGAGCAGCAGGCAAGGATGCCGTTGGGTTCGCCGATCAGCAGACCGTTGGCCTGTGCGATGGCGCGCATGGCCTTGTGCGGCTGCACATGCAGTCCCAGCGCGTTTCGGGGGCAAAGCTGCGTGCATTGGCTGCACTGGCAGCAGCAGGCGCGAGCCAGAACGATCTGCCGAGCCAAGGGCATTTGCCGCTTTTGTACATAGGCGTGCGCCTTTGGCAGAAGGATCAGGCCGCCCGTCGTCTTGGTGACGGGCTGATGAAAGTCTTCGCTCAGGCGTCCCATGCAGGGGCCGCCGATGAGCAGGATATACTTGGACAGATCATCGGGCAGACCGCACCAACGCAGCAGTTCAAAGCTGTCTGTGCCGATGGGCACCTCGTAGGTGGCGGGCTTGTTGACCTCGCCCGAGACGGTGACGTACTTGTGGGTCACGGGCAAGCCTTCCTCGGCACGGGCAATGTTCAGCAGCGTGTTGACATTGGACACCACCACGCCTACATCGGCAGGCAGCTTGCCGGAGGGGACCACGCGGCGCGTCACCTCATAGATGAGGGATTTTTCATCGCCTGCGGGATAATAGCTCTGCATCAAATGCAGCTCGATCTTGGGATAGCGGGGGAGGATCGCCTGCATAGCCGCCACAGCGCCCTGATAATGGCTCTTGGTGGCCACGACGCCATGCTCCGCGCCGACTGCGTCCATCGCTAACGAAAGCCCGCGCACGATGCGCTCCGCCTCGCGTTCCATCAGTTGCTGATCCACGCGCAGGATGGGCTCGCACTCGGCTCCGTTTGCAATGACCGTGTCGGCCTTGGCTTTCAGCTTGACATGGGTCGGGAACCCTGCGCCGCCTGCTCCGACGACGCCCGCGTCCTTGATCCGATTAACGATGCTTTTCGCTGCCATTTCCGCCTCTTACTTCGTCAGACCGCCCGTATTGGACGGTTCGTTCATTCCTTGGTGGGAAACTTCTCGAAGATGCGCTTGCCTTTCCAGTCGATGTGGTCGATGATGGCCACGATCGAACCATCTACGGGTCTGCCGTCCGTGCGATCCGTCTGCCGCGCCGAACTGCCCGACACGCACATGACGACCTCGCCTTCGCCTGCGCCGACTACGTCTACCGCAACGATGGGCTGCCCCTTTTCGGTGAAGGTATCCAGATCGATGGGCATGACGACAAGCAGCTTCATGCCATCAAGCTTTTGACATTTGGTGGTGCTTACGACCGTTCCGTGTACTCTGCCGATGACCATACCCTTACTCCACTTCCATGCCGAGCTGCCTTGCGCGATCCCGCGCCAGCGGCGTCAGCACCAGAGCCGTGGACAAGGTCAGCTTGCGTACCCCGCGCTGATAGGCGGCGTATACGTCGGCCTCCGTCATAAGCTCCTTGCGGTGCAGCTCAGGCATTGGCCCCCGCTGCATCTTATCCATCATCACACCGCCTGCCGTTGCGTAAAAGGGCGCTTCGGGGGCGGGTATCACGTTGCCGTATACACGCTTTTGTCCGTCCATCACGATGGGTACCGCCTTTCCGCCCGCAGTTTGCGAGCCGATGGGGCAGGCCGCCGCCGCACCCTGCCGCTCGATGCGACAGATGGCGTTCTTTGGCAGCAGCGCCGCGTTTGCTTCCTCTACGTCGATATGCGCCTCCAGCAGATGCGCGTCGCCGCAGCGGACGATCACATTATCAAATACGGTCGCTCGCTCGCCTTCCACGAACAGGCGGACAGTATCGTCAGACTTCAGGCCGTAGATCCTTCCCTGCTCAACGGACAGATGCAGATGCCGTGCCGCGACGATCACGCCCTTTGTGAGCGTTACGCGTCCCTGCGCCGTCTCCAGCACCGCGCCGGGTGTAGCCGCCGTGTCGCCCGAAAGCCGAACGACTGCAGGCAGACCCAGCTTGATGCAGTCCGAAACGGAAAGCTCCACCTGCGTCTCCCTGCGAAGGGGACCCACCACGCGCAGCGTCATCGTGCCCTTTTCCGTTCGCACAGTGAGCTGCTCGGTGCAGGCAAACTGCCCCGGCTGCCTTAGATCGCGCAGCTTAGTCAGCTCGTGCCCCGCGCCAAAGAGCGCGTCACAGTCCGCACGCGACAGGTGCAGGTGCCGATTGGAGGACGAGACGGGTACAAAAAACTGCCCTTCCTTGGCGAATTGCTCGCACAAGAGGGTCTGGGCCCATTGGCGGATCGTTGACTCGTCCATGTTCGCCTCCCGTAAGCCTTTCGGCAGATCCATCAATACAGGACTTTACGCAGCACAGCCGCGCCGGTGGGGCAGGAAGAGTCGCCGCGCTGGCAGTTGCCGCAATGGATGCACTTGTGCTCCTCGGCGCTGCCCTCGATGATCTTGATGCTGGAGCTGGCGCCCAAACGGGACGCGCCCGCAGCGATCAAAGCTTCGGCGTCATCACGCGTGCGCACGCCGCCGGAGGCCTTCACGCCCATGTTCGGGCCGACCGTCTGCCGCATCAAGCGCACATCCTCGACCGTTGCACCGCCCGTAGAGAAACCCGTGCTGGTCTTCACAAAATCCGCGCCCGCAAGCTTGCTGACTTGGCAGGCCTTGACCTTTTCGGCGTCCGTCAGCAGGCAGGTCTCAATGATGACCTTGACCAGCGCCTTTCCCTTGGCGGCTTCCACGACGGCTTGGATGTCCGAAAGGACGGTGTCCCATTCGCCGCTCTTGGCTGCGCCGATGTTCATCACCATGTCCACTTCACGGGCGCCCACGGCGATGCAGGCCGCGGCTTCCGCCGCCTTGACGGCGGGCAGGGTCGCGCCCAGAGGGAAGCCGATGACCACGCAGGGGGTCACGCTCGTCCCGCGAAGCTGCTCGGCAACATACCCGATCCACGAGGGATTGACGCATACGCTGGCCATGTTGTACTTCTTGGCTTCGTCGCAGACACGCTTGATGTCCTGCCGCGTCGATTCGGGCTTGAGCAGGGTGTGGTCGATGTACTTGGCAAGGTTTCCCGTGGAAGCGCCTGCGCAAGCGGAGGGCTGCACGCCGCCCATTTGCTGCATGACTTCCTTGACGATGCTGGCTACCAATGCCTCCATCTGCTGATTATCCATGTTTACTGCCTCCCATAAAACTTGGTACTGCTTTCTTATCACCTAAATGATAAGGCAACGTTGGAAAAATGTCAACAAATATATAGTGAATGAACAAACGTTCAATCCTTGAACAAATGGGAAGGAACGTTCCCGCAACAAGGGCGCGCTGCAGGCGCTTTTTGCAGGGGGCAGCGCACAATGGCGTCAGTCAGCCGCCGCAGCGCAGGCAGTGCTGCACTAAGCCTGCGCGTCAGAGCCGTCCGTGAGGGGATAGACGATGGTGTTGTCGCCGTCCTGCCAGAGGCGTTCCATGTTGTAGTAGGCGCGCTCCTCGGGATGGAACAGATGCACCAAGACGCTGCCGAAATCCAAAACGATCCAGCGGCCCTCGTTATAGCCCTCCTTGCGCTTGAGCTCCAGACCCAGCTCGACGCCGCGATCCTCCATCTCGTCGCAGAGGGATTTGACCTGCTGGACGGACTTGCCGCTTGCCAGTATGAACCAATCCGCAATGGTGGTTTTATCCGCCACATGGATGGCATAGATCTCGTCCGCTTTCTTGTTGTACAGAAGCTCACAGAGCTTCAAAACTTCGGCTTCACCGTAACGCTCCATCGTTACCTCCCAAATCATGATACGCTCTTAGCGTAGCGGGATGCATTTGCTTTCCGCTCCTCCTAATATAGCAAAGATTCTCCTGTAAAGCAAGCAAAATCGCCTCGTCGGGAGAGCTGAGGGCGCGCAGCTTGTCCGCGGTGGGATAGCTGCGGCCGGGCTCGATCAGATCGGACAGGTAGATGAGCTTATCCAAGCTGCTCATGCCCGCGTCACCCGTGGTGTGCAGCCGAATGGCCTTCAACACCGCTTCATCCGTGACGCCGTAATCCCGTTTGGCAAGGATCGCGCCCGCAGGAGCGTGCAGAACGGCGGGTACGCCGCAGCCATCGTCGGCAAGCCTTTGAAGCTCTGTGGTCGGCAGACCCTTGGCGCAGTCGTGCAGAAGCCCCGCCAAGCGCGCCTGCTGCCCGTCCACGCCCCAACGCTGCGCCAGTTCGATGGCGGTGGCCATCGTGCGCAGACTGTGCGCATAGCGCTCGGGGGAAAGGGAAGCTTTGAGCTTTTCGGCAAAGGATACGATCTTTTCGGGCTGATACAGCAGGTTTTCGTAGATGTAGCTCTGCACGGCGGGGGGCACAAGCCCACATAAAGGCAGGGCGTCGCGCACGCGGTCGCGGATCTCGTGGGAGGAGTAGACGCCAACGCCATCCAAAAAGAGTACCTTGGCAGAGAGCGTGCGTTCCAGCTCGGCGGCGGCTTCCTCCTCACCGCCCGCCTGTCCGTCGCGGCGAATGCAGACAAGGGTCGCAAGCGCTGCGATGCGCTGCGGCGCATACCATTGCAAAAAGGTACGCAGCATGTCGCTGCCCATTATAAAATACAGTTCCGCGTCGGGCTGCTCCGCCTTCAGCTGCTGCAGGGTGTCGGCGGTATAGCTCTTGCCCTCGCGGTACAGCTCGCGGTCGTCCGCAACAAAGCGCGGTTCGCCCATAATGGCCAAGCGGAGCATGGCAAGGCGCTGCGCGGAGCTTGCGCCCTCGGCAAGCTGCTTGTGCGGCGGAACACCCGCGATCATAAAGCGCAGCTGATCCAAGGCAAGCGCATCGGCAGCAGCCCGTGCAACGTTCAGATGCGCGTTGTGTATGGGTTGAAAGGAGCCGCCCAAGACCCCAATGCGCACGATCTTTTGCTTGTTTGCAGTATTCATGCTTACATTATAGTATAAAGCTGTAAAAAATGGCAACACTCACTTTATGAGACCGGAGGATTTTTCTGACGGCGCTTGGCGCCGAAGGATCGAACAGAACTGTTTTCACGGGAAAGGACGCGCAGCGCGAGCCCTGGACGCCGCTGCGTTCGGCGGCTTGCTGTTTCTTTGCGGCGCGGCGCTGCTGCCAAGGAATGATGCGCGTTTCCTGCTTGCGGCGGCGTTGGCGGGCGGCGGCGTGCTGCTTCTTGCGTTCATACGCCGCAAACGACTCTGCCGATACATTATAAAAGAAGAAAAGCGCGCCTCCATGGCGCTCGTGCGGGAACGAATGCTGCTGTTGAGCGAGGCGGAGCTGACCTCGCTTCTTTTGCAGGCCTTCGGAAGCGGAGATTTTGCCATACTGCGCACCACCATCCCCGCAGATGAGGATGCGCTCTATCCCGTGCTGCGGGGCGGACAAACGGAGCGCATCTTTTCCGTGAGCGGATTTACGGACGCAGCGCTGCTGACGGCGGTGCGGGATGGGCTTAGGCGGGGGACGGAAACGGAATGCCGCACGGGAGAGGAACTGATAAAACGCCTTCCGAACGGAATGTATACGCATACAGAAAGGGATGTAAAAATATATTTACGCGCAGAGTATGAGGTTGCGCGGAAGAAGGCGGTCCCTCGTTCGCTTCCGAGTGGGGGAAACGCCGCTTTGCGTTACCTTGCGATCGGCGGGATTTTGTTGATTTTATCGCTGTTTTCCCGCTATCCGCTGTATTGCAGGCTGCTTGCTTCGCTGAGCTTTTTGCTCGCGCTGCCGCATATGATCCCACTTGTTTCACATATCAAAAACAGCACGCAGAACCGTTGACAAATCTTGGGTCACTCTGTATAATATATTTACCTGTATTGTACACGAATGTGTCATATAGAATACGTAAGGAGGAAAGAAAGCATGAAGAAAGCAAGATATATTCTTGCGATGGTTCTTGCGGTAGCCATGATCCTCACGACAGTGATGCCGACGGCATGGGCAAGCAAGAATGTCACCGACGCGTCCAAGGGCACGGAAGTCACCTTCGACAAGGGAACGACCGCAACTGCAGACAGCGGCGATCGCTCCATGTTGAAGACCAAACTGGAGGAACTGTCCCCGAAGGGGGCTATCTCCAAGTTCGAGCTGTATCAAGTCGATGCAGACGAGCAGGTGCGGATCATCGTCGTCTTTGAAGGCGACGCGCTGATCGACAATTACGAAGTGGAGGAAGCCAACAGCGAAAGCGCCAAGGCTGAGAGCGCACGCTTAACGAGCGCCCACAACACCTTCCTGCGTAAGCTGGGCTTCGACTACACCATGAACTTCGACTACACGGCTCTTATAAACGGCGTGGCCATAACGACCGCTTACAAGAACATCAAGCAGATCGAAACCATGGCAGGCGTATCCGCGGTCTATCTTTCCAACAGCTACGACGTCCCCGAGTCGGAGATCAGCTCCGATCAGAATCCTGACAACGCGTATTCCACCATCATGACGGGTGCGGCCGACATGGTCCGTTGGGGCTACGACGGCGACGGCGTCTTGGTTGCTGTTTTGGATACAGGCGTTCGCACAACGCATGAAGCGTTCCAGGATTACGGCATCATCGACACCCCCGTCCTGACCGAGGAGGACGTTGCCTCCATCGAGACCACGGTTCCCGGCGCATATCTGTCTGCAAAGATCCCCTTCGCATATGACTATGCAGACCTCGACACCGATGTGAGCGACAAAAATGGTCACGGCACGCACACCTCGGGCACCTCCGTTGGCTGCGTTATGGCAGATGACGGCGCAATGACCTTCTACGGCGCGGCTCCCGCGGCGCAGCTGGTCGCCATGAAGATCTTCCACGATGTGGGCAGCGGCACCAACAGCGACATCTACTTTGCGGCTTTGGAAGACTGCTATCGTTTGGGCGTTGACGTGGTCAACATGTCCATCGGCGCACAGAACGGCAAGACCTACGACTCCGAGCTGGAAGGCGTTTTTGGCAACATCTATGATAAGCTCGACAAAGCGGGCATCATCGTTTGCTGCTCCGCAGGCAACGAGTACAGCATGGCCTATGGCGACTGGATCAACAACTATTACCTCGGCGTACAGTACACCTTTGCCGAGTATGTGGATTACGGCGTGACCGGCAGCCCTGCGACCTATCGCGGCAACCTCTCCGTTGCCAGCACGAACAACATCGCATATCCCTCCTACGGCGTTAAGGTCGGGGATGTAGACTATGCATATTCCGACACGGCAACGGGCAGCGACGTCAGTGCCGACGGAACCACGAAGGACATGCGCTTCCGCACGAGCTTCGCGGGACAGGATCTTGAATACATCGTCATCGGCGGTTCGGGCTTAGGCTCCGAAGCAGATTTCGCTGCCACCGCCGACGTAGAGGGCAAGATCGCGTTGGTAAAGCGCGGCGACCTGAACTTCTCCACGAAGCTGCAGAACGCATACAACGCGGGCGCTGCCGGCATGATCTGCTACAACAACCAAGCGGGGCAGATCAACATGTCCATTGCTACGTTCTATGCACCTGCCGTTTCCATCACGCAGGCTGCAGGTGCGGCATTGATCGCCGCTGCTGACGAGAATGGTATCGGAACGCTGCATGTCAACGAAGACCTCGCCATCTGCGGCAATCCCACCTATGGCACCATGAGCGACTTCAGCTCCTGGGGCACCACCTCCGATCTGGCTATCAAGCCCATGATCACGGCGCCCGGCGGCATGGTGTATTCCTCTGTCAACACCAGCGACAGCGCATACGAAGTCTACAGCGGCACCTCCATGGCTGCGCCTAACGCGACCGGCATGTTCGCTACGGTCATTCAGGCGATCAGCAGCAGCCCGCTTTATGCCGGCATAACGAAGGCGGAGCGCGCTCATATTCTTGAGGCGACCGTTGAGAACACCGCCATCATTCAAACAGACAGCTATGGCGATCCCGTTTCCCCGCGCAAGCAGGGCGCAGGCCTCATCAACGCTGTAAACGCCGGCGGTACGCCCATTTATATCGATGAACCCTTGGTGGAACTGGGCGACGATCCCGAGCGCAGCGGCGACTACGTGTTCGATCTGACGATCAAGAATCCGTATCATCAGAATCTTGCGTATTCCGTGGACTTCTCGATCCTGACCGATTATCCTATTTCGTACAGAGGGGATAAGTTCGATACGCTGCAGACCTTGAACATGATCAGTGAAGGCTTGGCGACCGGCAGCAGCAACTGCGTCGATAATATCTTCACGATCAATGCAAATCAAAGCGAGAAAAAGATCAAGATCTTTATCTCCCTGACTGAAGAAGGCAAGGCCACGCTCGATTACTACTATGCAAATGGTATCTATTTCGAGGGCTATATCACGCTGAGCTGCATTACCGATAATATAAGTGTTCCCGATATCCACGCCACCTATCTGGGCTTCTATGGCGACTGGACGGACGGCGCGATGCTGGATACCTACGATTTCAGCGATGAGATCGACGTGACCGCCTATATTGTGAAGAATGGTCTTTCCGGCACCTACGACTACAACAGCTTCCTGGATCAGAACATTGGCATCAACGAAGCGTATGCCGCATCGCTGTATCAGGGCAAGCTTGTTAGTCTGCTGGGCGACAGCTATTGGGCGTATGTGTACTATGAGGCCGATCGCAACGCCATTTCCAACGAGACGAGCGACAGCAACAATGGCTACATCTACGATGCTATGGTCTCCTACCCGATGCAGCTGCGCAACGCACGCCATCTGATCATGCTGGTCTTTGATCAGGAAACGGGTGAGCTGTACTATGTGGACGATACCGAGTATCTAGGCAAGGCATACCTTGATGACAGCGGCTACTTCTCCTCGCAGGGCACCTTCATTTGGGACGGCACGGACATGGATGGAAACTATGTGCCCAACGAGACGAAGGTCGATATCAAGTACTATGCTTGGCTGGACTACGAGACCGAGCTGGAGAGCAAGTTCCGGGCGCTCAATGGCGACTATGCCGCAATGAGCGCAGAGGAATGGGACGATGAGATCGTATGGGAGTACGGTCTGACCGTTGACACCGAGTCGCCGAAGCTTGACGACGCATACCTCTTTGTCGATATGCTGGGCGACGTCAACCAAGACGATATGATCACCGCGGCCGACGCCGTAGCGATCCTTCGTTACGACATCCAGCTGGATGAGCTGACCGACGATCAGAAGATCGAAGCCGACGTCAATGAGAACGAAGCCATCAATGCGGCGGATGCTGCAAAGATCCTGCGTTACTTGGTCGGCTTGGACGAGCTGCCGATTCTGTCCGATCATATGCTGCGCGTTACCGTGTCCGATAACCAGTACTTGGATTACATCGGCCTGTACGACGGCCTTGGCAAGAGGATCACGGGACGTGCGTTTGTCATGGACAAGGGTGCTTCCACGACCGTCTATTTCGATCTTGACGGATACACGCAGGAGATCGTTTATGTAGCGCCGATGGACTATGCATCCAACTTCCCGGCTTACGAGATCCAAGTCAACCCGCCTGAGTACACGCCCATCAACGACATCCGTACCGCTATGGCGGAGGATGCAACGCTGGCCGAAACCTACACCACCGTTGGCGCCGTCACCTTCATCGATGGCAAGAACGTGTATCTGAGCTGCACCTATACTGATTGCAGCAGCACGGACGACTACTACGGCATCTGCGCCTATATGGCGGAGACCCCCACGGACCTGGAGCAGGGCGATGTGATCAAGGTCACGGGCACCACCGCTTGGTATAAGGGACTGCCGGAGCTGAGCAATGCAGTCATCGACGAGGTCAAGTTCGATAATTCCGAGGATGACTACAGCTACGACAAGAGCTGGAACTTCGGCGCGATCGACTTTGCGTCCGTCGAAGAGTATGCTGGCATGCTGTACTGCAGTCAGGTGTTGTATGACGCACCCGAAGACGAGACGGATTCCAGCTTCGATCTGGAAGTCGTTTCCGTCACGGCCAACGGTGATTATTACAACATCGTTGTCACCGATGGCACGCAGGAGATGACCATCTACAAGGCTCCCGCCATTGCCGATTATGACATGGCAGAGCTGGGTGCAGGCGACAAGATCGGCGCATACCTGACGCTGGGCATCTATAACACGCTGCAGTGGCGCGTTATGGAAGGCGACATGTGGGTGACCGAGGAAGCTACCGAGCCTGAACCCGAACCTGACATCACGGCAGGCCAGTATCTGATCTCCGTTGACTACAATGACGCCACCTACTACATGACCGACACCGTCAACAGCAACAAGCTGACCTCCGCCACCACGGAAGCGGAAGCGACGGTTTGGACGATCGCGGCAGGCGCGACCGAAGGCACTTGGACCATCAAGTCCAATGCGGGCTACATCAGCGCTCCCAACTCTACGAACCTGACGATCTCGGAGACCGCTGCGGAATTCAAGATCACCAAGGATGCAGACACGGGTGTCTTCTCCATTGAGCCGACAACCTACACTACGCGCTTGATCGCCATGAAGTATGATAACAACAACAATCCGAATTGCTGGGGCGCTTACGCAAAATCCAACAACGGAAGTTCCGGTTACGTCTTCAACGTGGTCATCACTGCGGTGAACCCCGTCTAACCGAAAACGACCCTACAGAAGGGACGCTGCAACCGCGGCGTCCCTTTTCTGTTGCAGCCTGCTGCCACGCATTTGTTGTGTACAATTTCTCAACGGTATGGAAAAATGTAAAAATTCGGATCCGACAGAGCAAAGATGGTTGGCAGGATCCT
The DNA here is from genome assembly GCA_964490325.1 of uncultured Oscillospiraceae bacterium. Lineage (GTDB taxonomy): Bacteria > Bacillota > Clostridia > Christensenellales > CAG-138 > DAOPJM01. The sequence goes on along the minus strand of CAZBBX010000002.1, from coordinate 16,015 downwards.
ACAATTGTTGTATACTAAAAGTATTCCATTGAAGGAGGAAGAAGATGAACAGAACTTGGAAGAAGTTGTCGGCGCTTTTGCTGGCAATGATGATGCTCCTGTCTCTTGCTGCCTTTTCAAGCGCTTCTGAGCGCGTGATCGCAGGCGACCTCAACAAGAGCGGACTGCCGGATTCTGCGGATGCAGCTGTCATTCTGCGCTATACGGTCAAGCTGGACGAGCTGACCGAGGAGGAAAAAACCATTGCGGACGTGAACGCGGACAAGCATGTCACCTCTGCGGATGCGGCACTGATCCTGCGCTACACGGTCAAGCTGCAAGATGGGTTTGATGCGTCCACCATCAAGATCAACATCCTTGCTACCAGCGATGTTCACGGCGCTCTGTACAACACCGACTACACCTCCGGCGTCAGCGGCACGGGGACTACAAGCATGCTGCAGGTGGCAAGCTATGTCAAGCAGGTGCGCAAGGACAACAAAAACGTGTATGTGATGGACTTGGGCGACACCATTCAGGGTACGCCTTTGACCGCCTACTATGCGCTCAAGCGCGGCGAGGTCGACGATCCCGTCATGAAGACGCTGCGTACCATCGGCTACGATGCGTATATTCTGGGCAATCACGAGTTCAACTATGGTCTGTCCGTGCTGAACCGTCAGCTTAGCTACCTCACGTCGGACGCCACGGAATCAGAGACTCCTGCTGTCGTCATGGCGGCGAACTATCTGAATGCGGATCGTGAGGATCCCATCGATCTGTCCGACACTTGGAACGGCTATGCGCCCTATGTTGTCAACACCTATTATGATGAGCTGGGCAACGCCTACAGAGTCGGTATCATCGGCCTTGCCAACCCCAACATTGAGCAATGGGAGACCCCCGCAAATTATGAGGGGATCGAGATCCGCGAGTTGGCGGAGACCTATGCGCGGTATGCAGATGAGATGGCAATCAACTGCGACTTTATCATTGCGGCCGTGCACAGCGGCATCGAGAGCGAATCGGAAGTGGATGCTCTTGGCGAGAATCAGGTTCGCAGCCTTGTGGAGAACAGCGAGGGCATCGATCTGGTGCTGTCCGGTCACGCACACAGCAGCGGCACGACCTACCTGACCGACAAGAGCGGCGCAAGCGTTTCCGTGGTGTCCTTGGGCACCAAGGCGTCTCTGGTGGGACACATCACCATCTCGGTGAACACCATTACGGGAGAAGCCAAGCTTGACATCCTCAGCAAGGGCATGAGCGGCATGGCTGCGGACACGGAGCTCAAGTCGATCCTGCAGCCCTACGAGGACGAGGTTTGGAACAGCTATCTGAACACGAAGATCGGCACTGCCTCAGCGGCCTTCCCCAAGGCAAGCTTCGACTCCGAGCCGACCGCGCTGATGGAGCTGATCAATAAGGCGCAGATTTGGGCGATCGAGCAGGAGGAGGGCGATAAGGTCGCCTCTTGGATCGAGGATACAGGCGCATACGACAAGGTCATCTCCATTGCGGGACCTGTCACCAGCACGGTCAGCGGCAGCAACATGCTGAACGCAGGCGACATCACCATGACGGATATGTTCAAGCTCTACAAGTACGAGAACTGGCTGTACGGCATAACCATGACAGGCGCCGAGGTGCGCGCATGGCTGGATATGGCGGCGGGCTATCTGGGACAGAGCTGGTACTTCGACACCCTGTATGGCTTGGATTACACCTTGCTCAGCTACAAGCCTTCCGGCGAACGCGTCAGTGAGCTGAAGTATCCAGACGGCACAGACGTTAAGGATGAGGACGTCTTCCTTGTGGCGATCAACAACTATCGCTATGCAGGCGGCTGCAACTACACAACGGTCTTGGGCACGGACAAGTGGGCGACCATGGCAGATCGTACCTTTTACTACAGCGGCTCCGACTTTGGCGCCAACGAGGACGAGGGACAGGTCCGCAACATCCTTGCCGAGTACATCAAGGCGCAGCCCGACAGCACCATTACGCCGAGCATCGACTTTGACTGGCAGGTGGTCTCCACCGATCCCGATGCGGATCCCAACGAAGTGCATACCATCGCCTTCGTGCTGGACAAGCTTGCTAACGGCGGCAGCGGCAGCTACACGCTCACAGGCAGCGTGACCTACTATGCAGGCACCAACGTGTACATCGAGGAGGAGATCGAAGGTGTGCGCAGCGCGATCTGCCTGTATTTCCCGAGCGGGTCGCCCACGGTAGCGCTGGGCGACGTCATCACCATCTCAGGTCCCATCGCGTACTACAACAAGATGCCCGAGATCAACGGCGCCACCATGGTCGGAAGCGCGGTTGCGGGTACGCCGCTTGCAGCGACCGAGATGACCATAGCCGAGATCGTTGCGGCGGGACATTCCATCGACTGTCAGCTCATTCAAACAAAGGGCGTTCTGGGAGCGATCAACACGAGCGGGACCACGCCTTTGACCGACGAGGATGACAGCACGGCCACCATGAACATCTACAAGATCCCCACGCTGCAGGGACTTGGCGAGGGCAACACGGTCATCGTAACAGGCGTTATCTCACCTTACTATGATGCAACGCAGTTCCGCGTGATGGATGCAAGCTTCATCACAGCAGCACAGTAAAGCTCCATAAGAATACGAGCACAAGAAAAGGTCGGGCGCAAAACCCGACCTTTTTGATGGAGCAAAAGAGAAACCTACAGGGCGCGAAGGGGCTTGCCCTTGCGTCGGGCATAGTCAACGGTGTACTGCGTGCCGCCGCGAGGCACCCTCAGGTAGCTGACCACCAGCTCTGCCCGATCGACCATCAGGCGGTTGCGCTCATGCATACAGCCTGCGATGTGGCTTTCATGGAGCACGATGCACTCGTCTGCGGCAAGCTTCTGCGCCTGATACAGCCTGCGATCCTTCATCGGATAGTCACGCGGCTGATCCGCACAGGGCAGGATAAGGATCAGTCGAAGGGAAGGGCGAAGCCGCTTTTCCTCCAAGACCAGCGCTGCCGCCAACAGATCAAAGCCACGCGCGCCGCCGGCAATGAACTCCACGCAGCCCTCGTCTGCAAGCTCGCCAATGGCTGCCTGCAGCGCGGTATACAGCGCTGCGTAGGCGGGGGAGTTGTCAGGCGGTAAGTCTCTGTGTCCTGTAAAACAGCAGCTGTACGGCATGGAACACGCTCCTCTATTTGGTCTGGGGTAAGGGACCACGGGACATGGATCGACCGTTCAAGGCCGTCAAAAGACCCGCTGTGTCGCCGTTTCGATGCAGTGTGATCAGCTGTACCGCGTCTGATACGCCTTGGTCGAACAGCTCCATAAAGCTTTCGCTGCGGATCCGTTCGGGAAACCAAGGCGCAGCCCAAGCTTTGTGCGCCCCGTTGAGGGCGTCCTCCGTATCGGGCAGATCCTCGCTCATCAAAAAGCCGCTCAACAGTCCGCGTTTATGAAAGATCGCTTCCACGCTCGAAAGAAAGCGGCGCTTGCCACCGTGCGGGTCGTAGGTCACGCGATGGACGAAGCGAAACTTGCCAAGCGCACGCCGATAATCACCCGCATAGTCTTCACCGTAGAGCTTCTTGCAGGCGGCGGTCAAAAGTGCGTCGGGTACTGCGGCGTCCGCAGCTTTTTGCAGAGCGGCGGGCTTGCCCAGCTGCGTCTTGTGACTGCGGTACAGCTGCATATCGATGGTGACCTCCATGCGCGTGTGATCCCAACCCTTGGTGCGCGATTCAATATAGGGGTGTGCGGCGGCGTCAAGAGCAAAGTGACACAAAAATCCATCGATAAAGGCGCTATCCTGCGCGGTGCGTTCGTTCGAGACAAGAGCGTCAAACAACTTGCCCGCATCTAAATTGTGCAGGCGATTGCCAAGCTCCTTGCGCTGCTCATGGAACAGGGAGGGGGGGATGCGGTCAAAAAAGAAGACGTCGGGACCAACGCAGCCAAGGTAAAACAGTGAAGCCTGCTGCGCGTCAAATGCATCATGCAATTTTTCCCTTACGGTATAGCCAAAATAGCTGTGTGTCAATAAGTACGGCATGGATTTAGTGTATCATAGAAACGCGGATAGGAAAGTGAACGAATGGTAAAATTCTTGCTTTGGAAATACTTGGGGATCTATTAAAATTATGCGTTCTAAGCGTCTCGTATTTTTAACCTTTTTGTTAACCTTTTCAAAAACACTGCCCCTTGTTGGGAAGGCATGATAAAATGAATCGAATCGGGGAGCGCTCCCCAAAAGAGGTGTAACAATGAAGCGGATCAAGCACAGAAGACGGCGGCTTCGCATAAACAACCCGCTGGGATTTTCCCTGTTTTGCATAGCCTGCCTTGCGGTGGGCATCCTGCTGTATTTGGGTATAGCGTGGCTTGTGCACAACGGCCCGCAGCTGGTCGCAGCTTTCCAAACGGTCGTAGCGGACGATCAGCCCACGCCTACGGCCGAACCCGTTGTTACGCCGACCGTCATCCCCACGGCGAATATGTCCAATTATCCTGCGGATACGCCTTCTATGGGTACGCCTTCCTTAGAGACGGCCACGCCTGCGATCGACAGTACCGCTACGCCTGCCTTGGACGAGAACGGCAGCCCCATTCCCACGTCAACCCCCACGCCCGATCCCAACCTTCCGCTGTATGGCTACACGATCTGCGTGGATCCCTGCCGCGACAGAAACACCAAGTATTCCGCCGAATGCGCCTATAATTTGGAAATGGGACAGTACTTAGGCGAATATTTGGAGAGCATGGGCGCGACCGTGGTGCTGACGCGCACGGATAACAGCAGCTCCGTCTCCAACGATGACCGTGCCAAGACCGCAAGCAGTGCAAACAGCGACATCGTCATTCGACTGATGTGCAACGAGATCGATTCCAGTTCGCACGGTTGCTACATCAAGACCCCCTCCAAATATGAGGACTATGCAAAGGCTCTCATCTCCGCTTACAGTACGGCGACAGGCATCGGCATACAGGCGGGCAAGGGAAACGGCGTAGAGACCGCTAAGGACACGATGATCAGCGGCAGCGACTGTCCGGGCGTGCTGCTCATCATGGGCAACTGGAACAACAAGTCCGACCGTGCCAAGCTGCAGGACGACGCTGTGAAGCTTGCGATGGCGGAGTGCATCTACAACGTACTAAAGGCGCAGCTGGGCGCCTGACCGCAGCATAAAAGAACAGAACTTCTTGGCGGATCGAACGGGATCCGCCTTATTTTCCGTATACAGTCAGCTGTCCCGTCTCGTTGACGGACGCAAGAAAGACAGCACGGCAGTTTTCATAGCCCAAGGCGCGAAGCTGCTCCAACAGCTTCTCCTCGCTGACGCCTGCACGCCGCAGCGCCTCACTGCTGACAGCGCCGTCCAAAACAAGAGAGAAGGGGATGCGCGACTGCGCAGGGTTCAAGGACAGATCCTTGGGCGTCACGGGACGATTCTGCTCCTTTGGCAGGAAGCTCACGGAACCGTTGCACTCCAGCTGCGCCGTCTCCAGCTGCGACACATCGAAGTAACCTGCGCTGCGCGCCATGGACAAAAACTCGTCCAGATCCAAGCGCGCCTTGATGAAGCCCTTGCGGTCAAGCCGTCCCTTATCAAGCAGCACGATGGGGCGTCCCGCAAAGAAGCTGCGCATCTTTAGGGACTTGTTGGTGAGGATGGAGATCGTCAGCGCTGCAAGTCCGTACAGCGCCATCGCGACAAGGGGGTACAGAGGCGTCTCCAATTCGGTCGCAAGCTCGGCGGCAATGGAACCGATGGTGATGCCAACGATATAGTCGAACATGGACAGCTGCGAGAGCTGCTTGTTGCCCATCAGCTTGGTCAACAGGAACAGTACGACCAGCGAGCCCAAGGATGTCAGAAGTACCTGTAAAATATCCATACGACGATTTTGCGCAAAAAGTTTCACATTATTCATTTACAAACGGGGCAACATCCGCTATAATGGGCTAAAGCGTTGAACGGGAGAGTAAATAAGGAGCCTTTGGAAAGCGAGCCGCGCATGGTGCAAGGCGGTGCAAAGCCCTTTTTGAAGATCACCCGCGAGCGGCGAGCCGAACGATCGGTCGATCCAATAAGCTTGCACGTTTCCCGCGTTAAGGGAACAAAGCGGGCGTATATGCGCCAATTTGGGTGGTACCGCGGAAGCACAGGCTTTCGTCCCTTCGGGACGGGAGCTTTTTTCTTTTCAACGAATGTATATGGGAGGTACGCATGTATCAAAAGGTGTCCACCGATCTGAATTTTGTGGATCGGGAAAAAGAAGTTTTAGAGTTTTGGAAGAAGGAGCAGATCTTTGAAAAAAGCGTCGCGCTCCGCAAGGGCAAGTCGACCTATACCTTTTACGACGGACCGCCTACGGCCAACGGCAAGCCGCATATCGGCCATGTTTTGACGCGCAGCATCAAGGACATCATCCCTCGCTACAAGACCATGAAGGGCTACGACGTCCTGCGCAAAGCGGGCTGGGACACGCATGGCCTGCCTGTGGAGTTAGAGGTCGAAAAGTCGCTGGGCTTGGACGGCAAAAAGCAGATTGAAGCCTACGGCGTAGAGCCGTTCATCAAGGAGTGCCGCAAGTCGGTCTGGAAGTACAAGAGCGAGTGGGAGCAAATGTCTGACCGCGTGGGCTACTGGGCGGACATGGAGCACCCCTACATCACCTATGAGGACAACTACATCGAGTCCGAATGGTGGGCGCTCAAGACCATCTACGACAAGGGTCTGCTCTACAAGGGCTACAAGATCGTTCCCTACTGTCCGCGCTGCGGCACGGCATTGGCGTCGCACGAGGTGGCGCAGGGCTACAAGACGGTCAAGGAGGTCTCCACCATCGCTCGCTTCTATCTAAAGGACGGAAGCGGCGTGGCGCTGCTTGCTTGGACGACCACGCCTTGGACGCTGCCCTCCAACGTGGCGCTCTGCGTCAACGAGCACGAAAGCTATGTCCGCGTCAACAAGGATGGTGAACGCTTCATCCTTGCGGAGGCGTTGGTTCCCTCCGTTTTGGGCGAGGACGTGACGATCGAAGAACGTTTTTTGGGCAAGGCGCTCATAGGTACGGAATACGAGCCGCTGTTCGAGCTGCCCGTAGACTTTGGCGCAAAGAAGGGCTATCGCGTGGTGGCGGACGATTATGTCACGCTCACGGACGGCACAGGCATCGTGCATATCGCGCCTGCCTTTGGCGAGGACGACAACCGCGTCGGTAAGGCGTGGGATCTGCCCTTTTTGCAGTTAGTGGATGCAAGCGGCCATCTGTGCGGCGGCACGCCTTGGGACAGCGTCTTTGTCAAGGATGCGGATCCTTTGATCAATGCGGCGCTTGGCGAGAACGGCAAGCTGTTCAAGACCCTGCCCTTCGAGCACGACTATCCGCATTGCTGGCGCTGCGATACGCCGCTGATCTACTATGCCCGCGAGAGTTGGTTCATCAAGATGACCGCCGTCAAGGATAAGCTCATTGCCTTCAACCGCAGTGTGAACTGGATCCCTGAGACGATCAAGGACGGCCGTATGGGCAACTTCTTGGAGAACGTCATCGATTGGGGCATCAGCCGCGAACGCTACTGGGGAACGCCACTGCCCGTATGGACCTGCTCCTGCGGCCATGTGCATGTGATCGGCAGCAAGAAGGAGCTCCGCAATATGAGCGATAACTGCCCCGAGGACATCGAGCTGCATAAGCCGTACATCGATCGCGTGAACGTGTACTGCCCCGTCTGCGGCAAGCGGATGAAGCGCGAGCCTGTGGTCATCGACTGCTGGTTCGATTCCGGTTCCATGCCCTTTGCACAGTGGCACTATCCGTTTGAAAACCGCGCAGAGTTTGAGCGCCGCTATCCCGCGAATTTCATCTCCGAGGCGATCGATCAGACCCGCGGCTGGTTCTATACCCTGCTGGCCATCGCTACCTGCCTGTTCGATGAACCGCCGTTCAAAAGCTGCGTTGTACTGGGGCTTGTGTGCGACAAGGACGGCAAGAAGATGTCCAAGCACTTGGGCAATGTCGTCAACCCTTGGGATGTGTTGGACAAGCAGGGCGCGGATGCGGTGCGTTGGTATTTCTATACAGGCTCCATGCCTTGGCTGCCGTCTCGCTTCTCAAGCGAGAACGTGTCCGAGTATCAGCGCAAGTTCATGGGTACGCTGTGGAACACCTATGCCTTCTACGCGCTCTATGCCGAGATCGACGGCTTCGACCCCACCTGCCACAGCCTGCGCCAAGAGGCGTTGACCGCGATGGATCGGTGGGTGCTCTCAAGGCTCAACAGCCTTGTATGCGCTGTGGATCGAGATCTGGACGCGCTCAAGATCACCGAGGCGGGACGCGAGCTGCAGCGCTTCACCGATGAGCTGAGCAACTGGTATCTGCGCCGCTGCCGTGAGCGCTATTGGGGCAGTGAAATGACGCCCGACAAGGAAGCCGCGTACATGACGCTGTACACCGTCCTTAAGACAATAGCCTTGCTCTGCGCGCCCTTTGTGCCCTTTATGAGCGAAGCGATCTATCAAAACATCGTGCGCAGCGTGGACAAAAAGGCGCCGCAAAGTGTGCATCTTTGCGATTTCCCCACGGCGAACGAAGCGCTGATCGATCCTGCGCTGGAGAAGACGATGGACGAGGTGCTGGAGCTGGTCGTACTGGGACGCAGCATCCGCAACGAGGCGAACATCAAGACGCGGCAGCCCCTTGGCGCCATGTATGTGCAGGGCAGGGAGCTGGAGAGCGCCTATGTCAACATCATCTTGGACGAACTGAACGTCAAGGCACTGCATTTTGTCCGCGATGCGTCCGACTTTATCAGCTATCGCGTCAAGCCGCAGCTTCGTACACTGGGGCCGCGCTACGGCAAGCTTTTGCCCAAGCTGAACGCATATCTTGCGGCGGCGGGCATCGGCGATGCGGTCGTTAAGGCACATGCCGCAGGCGAGCTGTACCGCACCTCCATCGAGGGCGTAGAGGTCGAGCTTGCAGCGGAGGACGTATTGGTCTCCACTGAGCAGAAGGCAGGACTGGTGAGCGCGTCCGAGAGCGAGCTGACCGTTGTGATGGACACGAATCTCACGCAGGACTTACTGGACGAGGGACTTGTGCGCGAACTGATCTCCAAGCTGCAGACCATGCGCAAGGAGGCGGGCTTTGAGGTGGCGGATCACATTCGCATCGGTTATACGGGAAGCGAACGCGTCAAGGAGATCTTTGACCGCTTCGGAACGGAGATCGCGGCGGACACCCTTGCCGACGCCATCAGCGACGCTCCCGAGGGCTATGTCAAGGAATGGTCGATCAACGGAGAAACGGCGACCCTGTCCGTTGCACGGGAATGATCGGAACCTTGGTCAACAGCGCCGCCATACTGGTTGGCGGCGCCTTGGGTCTGCTGCTGCATAAGGTGATCGGAGCGCGCATTGCCGACAGCGTGATGCGCGCCTTGGGTCTTATGGTCGTGCTGCTCGGCATACAGGGCGGTCTGACCACCAACAACGCGCTTGTGCCGGTGATCTCCATTGCCGCGGGCGCGGCGCTTGGCAGCCTAATCCGCATTCAGGACGGCATCAGCGCCCTTAGCGACAAGATCATGGGGCATGGCGATGACAAGCGCCTTGCCGAAGGCTTTCTTACGGCGACCCTGCTGTTTTGCACGGGGGCAATGGCGATAACAGGCGCGCTGGACGACGGCTTCTCGGGCGATCACACGACATTGTTCACCAAGGCCATCTTGGACGGCATTTCGGCGCTGATGCTGGCTGCCACCTTGGGAGCAGGCGTGCTGTTCTCCGCTGTGAGCGTGCTGGTCTATCAGGGTGTGTTTGCGCTTTTGGCAGGCGTGTTGGTGCCGCTGATCCCCGACGCCACCATCACCGAGATGGGAGCCGTGGGCGGCGTGCTGCTCATCGGCGTCGGCTTAAACATGCTGGGCGTAACAAAGCTGAAGGTGATGGATTACATTCCCTCCATCTTTTTGCCGATCCTTGTCTGCATGATTATGTAGGACTTGTGAAAAACATTTGAAGAATGCGGTATTTCGGGACTTTTTGCCGATACTTTCAGTTTAAGTAAAGTTCCGAAGGGTACGATGCTTAAAGAAACAGACGCGGAGGATAAGCAGATGCGAATTTTGATCGTAGAGGACGAGGTGCGGCTGGCGCGTACCTTGAAGGAGATGCTTCATACCAACAGAGACGACTGCGATGTTTGCTATGACGGCGAGGCGGGACTGGATCACGCTCTGAGCAACGATTACGATCTTATCATCATGGACGTGATGCTGCCCAAGATGAACGGCTTTGCCGCTACGGAGGCTCTGCGCAAGGCGCATGTGGACACGCCCATCCTGATGCTCACGGCGCGGACGGACACCGAGGATCGCGTGCGCGGCTTAGACGCGGGGGCGGATTATTATCTGACCAAGCCCTTTGAGATGAGCGAGCTGATGGCCTGCGTACGCGCCGTCACCCGCAGGCAGGGCGAGGTCGTCATGGATACCATGAGCATGGGCGACTTGGTGATGAACCTTTCCGCCTGTGAGCTGCAGTCAGGCGATCGAAGCATACGCATCGGCAAGAAGGAATTTTCCATCATGCGTATCCTCATGTCCAGCGGCAACATGGTCGTGTCCAAGGAGCTGCTGCTCAACAAGGTCTGGGGCTGCGATTCCGACGCCGAGGACAACAACGTTGAGGTCTACATCTCCTTCCTTCGGAAGAAGCTTGCCTACCTCAAGACCAACGTGCATATCGTCACGCTCCGTAAGTTCGGCTACCGCTTGGAGACCGAATAAACATACAAGGCAATGGAGCGCAAGCGCGGCGGTGAAAATATAAAAACGCAGGGCAGCGGAAAGCACGGACTTACGCTGACCATGAAATTAAGGCTGCGCTATACGGCGATCAGCCTTATTATTGCTGCGCTGCTTTTGGCGCTCACCTGCGGGGTCATCATCACGCTTCTGCAGCTCAGCTTCGAGCATGACAGCGACAGCGCGATCGCTCGTGTGCTGCTGGAGGAGTTGAACCGCCCCGACTTGCCGCCGCAGCCCACCGCGCAGCCCGACAACGAGCAGAGACATGACGACCGCAACTCAGCGCAGACAGGACTGCCAAGCTTCATCTATGACGTATTGCCCGAGGGCGAGGTCTCGCTGGAGCGCGGTGACGCTTCGTATTTTAACAACGACGACACCTCCGATGATCTGGTGCAGCAGGCGCTGCGTGCCGAGAAGGCGGATGGTTACTTGGAAAGCGACACCTACCGCTATGCACGCAGCAATGTTAACGGCAACACAAGGGTAGCCATTGTGGATCTTTCCAGCCAACGGAACGCCATGGACAAGGTCTTGGAATACAGCCTGCTGATCAGCAGCTGCGTCCTTGTTGTGTTCTTGGTGATCTGCTACCTGCTGTCGGGCTTTTTTGTGCGTCCCATCGTGGCCACCATCGAGTCGCAGCGCCGCTTTGTAGCGGACGCCTCGCACGAGCTGAAGACGCCTCTGACCGTCATCCTGTCGGGAACGGAAATGATGCTTGCGGAGCCGTCGTTGCTGGACGAAAGCCATGTTGAGATGCTGCACGATGAAGCGGGACGCATGAAGGAGCTGACCGAACAGCTCCTGCGGCTTGCATGGGTGGATTCTCAAGGCCGCGCAAACGTCAAAGAGGATGTGGACTTTTCGGATCTTGTGCAGTCGCTTCTGATGAATTGCGAACCCGTGGCTTACGAGCAGGGGGTGGAGCTGACGGAGGATGTGGAGCCTGATCTGCACCTGATGGGCGTTGCAACGCCGTTAAGGCAGATGGTGGCTACGCTCATGGACAACGCGTTCAAGTACACACCGCGGGGCAAGACGGTCACGGTCACGCTCAAGCGTGTGCGCCGCAAGCTTTTTCTGTCGGTGCATAACACAGGCAGCGTCATTGAAGCGGACAAACTGCCGCATCTGTTCGAGCGCTTCTATCGGGCGGATCCGAGCCGTACCGAGGTCGAGAGCTTCGGCTTGGGACTGTCCATCGCGCAGGGCATCGCCGTTGCGCACAACGGAAGCATCAGCGTGGAAAGCAGTGAAGCAAACGGAACGACCTTCCTTGTCATGCTGCCGATCTTGGAGCCGCAGGAACGGATCAAAAGAACAGGCCTGTTTTCAAAGATCAAAAAATGATCGATCAAACTATAAAAGCGACGCCGCGGCGCCGCTTTTGTTTCCTGTTTACAGGTCTTTTCCAAAGAAGAAGGGATCCGCGATCCGATCCTTTTGCCAGAAGGTGATGGCACGGCGATAGAGCGCCTTTGCATGAATGCGGTCATGCCACAGCAAGCGCCGAAGCAGCTTCTTTTCTGTCCAAAGTTCTCCGTCGGACGCGGTGGTGACCAAGGGCTTTAGGAAGTTTGGGGAGGCCTCCAGCTGCTTGAACAGGCGCGTTCGGTTTTGCACAAGATCGCCCTCGTTGTCAAAGGGCAGACAGACGCCCGCCGCATAGTAGGCAAGCGTATCGTTGGTGTGCTTGAGCATCTCATTGGCGCTTGTGGGGATCTTGCCGTAGAAGCAGCTGCGCGACTTGCGCAGTCCACGATCCTTTTGCGGAATGGACTGATACAGCAGGGTATAGTCCTTTGCAGACTTGAGCGCAAGCGACTTTTTACGGATATACTCCGTCAGATCCATCGGCAGACGTTCGGAGGGAAACAGCGCGTTGCCGTCCGCATCCTCAACGGCAAGCTCGCACTTTTGCTCGCCTACGATGCGGATCTCGATCTGGCCGCAGTCGGCGGGATCGACGCCCTCCGCCCACAGAAGATAGCGTTTCGCTTCCTGCGGCAGCTTAGCAAGCGCTTCCTCTTTGGCAGCGCCGCGCGTAAAGGCGCCGCAGAGGTTCTCCACAAAGATGGAGCAGCCCTTATCGTTGTACTCCAGCAGAACATCCACCCGCATACCGTTCATCTCCCCGCTTTATTCTTGATGTCGCGCACATGCGCGTTTGCCTTTTGATAGACCAATTCCGGATCCATGCCAATGTGGAACTGCCCATTCTCGTAAAGGATCTGTCCTGCGATCATGGTCAACGCCACGTTTGACTTGCTGCCGCTGTACACGACATTTTTAAGCAGATCGTTTTCGGGCTGCATGTTGGGCTGATGCAGGTCAAGAAGGATCAGATCGGCCTGCTTGCCTTTTGTAAGGCTATTGCAGTTTGTAAGACCCATTGCGTCCGCACCCACGCAGCAGGCAGAGCGCAACACCTGCATAGCGTCCGTGGAATCCGCACCCTGCTGCAGCTTTTGCAGCCCCGTCACAAGGAACATCTCACGGAAGAAGTCCAAGCAGTTGTTGCTTGCAGCGCCGTCCGTGCCTATGGCAACGGGGACACCCTCCGCGTGCAGGCGGGCAACGGGAGCTATCCCGCTGGCAAGCTTGACATTGGAACCGCCGTTGGTCACGGCGTACAGGCCGCGCTCGCAAAACAGCGCATGATCCCGCTCGCTCAAGTGTACGCAGTGAAAATAGCCGCCGCCGTAGTCCAACATGCCGATGGAGTCAAAAAATTCGGTCGGGGTCAGGCCATAGCGCTTGATGCAGCCCTCCACCTCGGCTCTTGTCTCGCTGCTGTGCGCATAAACGGGAGCTTTCAGCGCGTGCGACAGCTCCGCAAGGCTCTCCAAAAGCGCGCGCGAGGATGTGTATTCGGCGTGAAAGCCAAGCTGCTTGCTCATGCGCGGGTGGAGACCGTTGAAGCGGCGATACTCGTCATACTCACTCTGTGCTGTGCCGCCAAAATCATTGATGGCGCCGCAAAGCACCATGCGAAAGCCACTGTCAATGACGCTTTGCGCCACCGCCTCATTGTGGTAGTACATGTCGAAGGCCGCTGTGATGCCGCTCGAAAGGTATTCCATGATGGCAAGGGTGTTGAACCAGTAGACATTCTCGGGATCGAGGAATTTTTCCATGGGAAAAACATCCTCCGTAAGCCAGCTTTGCAGGGGCTTATCATCGGCAAAGGAGCGCAAAAAGGTCATGGCGGAATGGGTGTGCGCATTCTTGAAGCCAGGGAGGAGAAGGTTGCGTTTGGCGTCGATCTCGCGGTCAAAGGGAAGCGCGGACGGAATGGCGGGGCCAACATAGGCCACGCGGCTGTCCTCCACCCACAGCTCGCCGTCAAACAGCGTCGGCAGCTCGTCGGCAAAGGGAGCAATTCGTGCATTGTAAATTCGTGTTCGCATACAGAAGCCTCGTACAAACAATAGGATAGCACCAATATATCATATTTTGTGCGTTAATCCCATGAACAAATCATAAAATTTGGGCCGACCCAAAGGGCGGAAAGATCTTGTACACGCAGAGGAAACTTCTTTGTTTGTTTTCTTGCAAAGCGTTTGGAAGACTGCTATACTGTTAGCAAGTTAGTATAGGATTGGGAGGATGTGGATCATGAAGAAGCTCCTGTGCATCGCCTTAGCGCTCCTGTTGCTTACAGCCTTACCTCTGAGCGCTGTTAATGGCAATGCGGAAACGACACCTACATTTACCATCAGCGTGGAGCAGGGATATCTTGACACCCTGACCACCCGCGTAAAGGACGGCGTAACGCAGTATGCCGTTCGCATCTATTTCAAGATCAACGGCGAGACGCCTGCCGGGATCACCTCTTTACAGTTTGGCGTTTACTGGGACCCTGCAAAACTCAGTTATAAAGGCAGCAAGCTGGGCAGCTATGCGCTGGGGTCAGCCACCACCGGCGGGAATGTCTTCACGATAGACGGCGTTCCGTATTACATGTATTCGGCGGCAAGCGGCAGCACGGTGTTTCGGTACAAGGACGACCTGGTAGCGACCCTGTACTTTACCATCTCCGATACCGTTGCAGCCGATGAACAGATCGAGCTGAAGTTCAGCGATCATAAGAGCGGCCGTGCGGAGGTAATGGAGATCGGTTACTCTGACGCCGACAGCGTTACAAGACTGCTCCGTTACGGCAACGAAGCCCTAACGATCGAGGACGGCTATATCATCAACGGGAATGAGCCGCAGCTCGAATATCCGCGAGGCGATGTGAACCTTGACAAGGACGTAACCACTGCTGACGCCGCACTGATCCTGCGCTATATTGTCAAGCTGACCGTGTTCAACGAGCTGCAGCTCCAATTGGGCGATTTGAACGGCAATGGCTTGCCGGATTCGAGCGACGCAGCAAAGATCCTTCGCTGGACGGTCAAACTCGAGAAAGAACTGTAATACAGTATAGATAGGGGGGCAACAAACAATGATAATCGTGGGTATCTGCGGCGCTTCCGGCAGCGGAAAAAGTACGCTTGCCAAGAGGATCAAAGACAGTCTGGCGTGCAGCTGCGCCATCATCGGACAGGATTGCTACTACAAAAGCTTTCCCGAGCTTCCGTTGGAGGAGCGCATGCTGCTCAACTACGATAAGCCCGACATCTTCAACTACGACGAGATCATTTCCGATCTGGAGAACTTTCAGGCGGGCAAGGCGATCCTGCGTAAGGGCTACGACTATGTCAACCATCTGCGCGCAGATACAAGCGAACTGATCGAGCCGCCCGAGGTGCTGATCATGGAGGGCATCCATATGTTCCACGATCCGCGCCTGTGCGAGATGATGAGCCTGAAGGTATATATGCATGTTGACGTGGACATCTGCCTGCTGCGACGCATCAAGCGCGACATCAAGCTGCGCGGCAGGACCATCGACAACATTGCCACCCAGTACTTGGAGACGGTCAAGCCCATGTACGAGGCGTACATCAAGGATTACATCAACTTAGCCGACTTTGCCATCATGCGCGGCGGACACAACCGCATGGCGATCGACGCCATCTCCGCCTATCTGACGACCAAGGTCTTGGCGGAACGCTTCGAGCAGGAGCGCAGCGCCAAGCTTGCTTCCGAGGAATGCCGCGAATAGGGTGATCATAATTACAGCAACAGAAAGCGCCGCCTTTAGAGCGACGCTTTTTTGGGCTCTATACTAAATATTGGGGTAAGGAGAAAAAAGAGAAGCATGTTGCTTCAAA
>CAZBBX010000001.1:0-163287 GCA_964490325.1 uncultured Oscillospiraceae bacterium | reverse complement strand
ATGGCTCCCTGTGCTACTTAACATTCACACTACCCCAACTATTGACATTGAACCCTTTTTTGATACCTATTCGATCTTTGCTTTGGCTCAGCTGCGGAACAGCAGCTCGGCATAGGAGGGGAAGGGCCAGTCCTTTTCGGGCATGCGCGTTTCCAACGCGTTGGAAGCGCTGCGCGCAAGCGCCATTGCGGGAAGGATACGGTCGCGGCACAGCTCGGCGCGCTGCAGAGGGTCCTCATTCGTCCGCACTTCATTCAAGGCAGCTGCAAGACCGTCCAAGGCTGCATGCAGCGCGTTTGTTCGCTCCGTCAGCTCGATCAAGCTGCCGTAATCTGCGTCCTGATCGGAGGCAAGCCCCAAGCTCTTGCGCAGACTGACGCCTTCCGACAAGCCGCGCATGCAGGCGAAGGCCGCGGGAAGGATCTCCCTTTCGCCCATCTCGTGCAGGGTCTGCGCATCGATCAGCGTCGTTTTGATATAGTGGTCGAGCATGATATCATGCCGCGAACGCAGCTCCGTCTCCGAGAGGATGCCGTTTCGACGGAACAGCGCGACATTCTTCTCATCCAGATAGTGCGACAGTGCATCCACAGTGGTGGGAAGGTTGGCAAGTCCGCGCTTTTGTGCCTCGTCCAGCCAAGCCTTTGCGTAATTGTTGCCGTTAAAGACGATACGCTTGTGCTCCGTGAGCGTCTTTCGGAGCAGCGCGTCAATGGCAGCGGGCAGCTCGGTCTTGCCCTCCAACTCGTCCGCAAAGTCGTGCAGCACATCGGCAAGAATGGTGTTCAGCACCGTGTTGACGTCCGCAATGGAAGCGGCGGAGCCGGGGGAGCGGAACTCAAACTTGTTACCTGTGAAGGCAAAGGGAGAGGTGCGGTTGCGGTCGGTGGTGTCCTTCTTGAGTTCGGGCAGAGCGCCAACGCCCGTGCCCATCCATAGATCGCCCATGTTGACGCAGCCTTCGCCCTTTTCCAAAGCCGCAAGGATGGCGGTCAGCTTGTCGCCCAAGAACAAAGAGATGATGGCAGGCGGCGCTTCATTGCCGCCCAAGCGATAATCGTTGCCGGGGCTTGCCACGCTGATACGCAGCAGCGGTGCATATTCGTCAACGGCACGGATGACGGCAGTGAGCATCAGCAAAAACAGCTTGTTTTCGGCAGGCTCCTTGCCGGGCTTAAACAGGTTCAGCCCCGTATCGGTGACGATAGACCAGTTGTTGTGCTTGCCGCTGCCGTTCAGCCCCGCAAAGGGCTTTTCATGCAGCAGACACACCAGCCCGTGACGGTCAGCGACCTTCTTCATCAGCTCCATGGTGAGCTGGTTGTGGTCGCAGGCGCGGTTGACGTCGGTATAGATGGGGGCAAGCTCGTGCTGCGCGGGAGCCACCTCGTTGTGCTCCGTCTTTGCGTAAACGCCGACTTTCCACAGTTCCTCGTTGAGATCCTGCATGAAGTCCATCACACGCGGCGCAATGGCGGAGTAGTAATGATCGTCCAGCTCCTGTCCCTTGGGAGGGCGCGCCCCAACAAGCGTATGACCCGTCAGCACCAGATCCCAGCGCCTGTTCGCGGCGGTCTTATCCAGCAGGAAGTATTCTTGCTCGGCGCCGACCCGCGGCGTGACCCGCGTTACGTCGTTCATGCCGAACAAAGGAAGAATACGCAGGCATTGCTTGTTCAGCGCTTCCACAGAGCGCATCAAGGGCGTCTTTTGATCCAACACTTCACCGCTGTAGGAGCAGAACACGGTGGGGATGCACAGCGAATCGTCCTTGATGAAGGCATAGCTGGTGGGATCCCAAGCGGTGTAGCCCCGTGCCTCAAAGGTCGCTCTTAGGCCACCTGACGGGAAGCTGGAGGCGTCGGGTTCGCCTTTGATCAGTTCCTTGCCGCCAAAGTCCATGATGACGCCGCATTCGCCCTGCGGGGAGATGAAGCTGTCGTGCTTTTCTGCGGTGACGCCGGTCATCGGCAAAAACCAGTGCGTAAAATGTGTTGCGCCCTTTTCGATCGCCCAGTCGCGCATGGCGGCGGCGACCACGCTTGCGGAGGTGGTGTCCAGATCCTTACCTTCCGCGATCGTGCGGTGCAGGGATTCATAGATGCCCTTGGGCAGCCGCTCACGCATGACGGCGTCCGAAAACACCATGCTGCCGAACAGGGCGGGAATATTCTTTTTCATACCTTTTCCCCCAATTTAGCTTTTTAAATGATATATCCACAGAGGAAGCGCTGTCAAGCGTCAAAACGTATTTTTATATATTCTTTACAGAACAAGGAAAGTTTTGAAGGCGGAACAAGCGGATCGGGAAGCTTAAAAGAAAGTTATTCGGCAGCTTGCAATACGCTATACAACATGATAAACTGTTTTGCGTTATGGAAATGGAACTAACAGAAAGAGAAATGACGCCGACTGAAAACAAGATGGGTACAAAGCCCATCGGGCGTTTACTGCTGGGCATGGCATGGCCAATGATCCTGTCCATGCTGGTACAGGCGTTTTACAACATTGTAGACAGCATCTTTGTCTCCCGCATCCCGCTTATGGGCAAAGCGGCGCTGTCGGCTTTAGGCTACGCATACCCCATTCAGATGCTCATGATCGCGGTCAGCGTGGGGACGGCCGTGGGTATGAATTCCCTCATCTCCCGCCGACTCGGCGCAAAGCGCTTTGACGAGGCAAACAAGGCGGCGTCCAACGGTATAAGCCTGCAGCTGCTGTCCATGCTGCCTTTTATGGCTCTTGGAATATTCGGAAGCAAATTTATCATCGGCCTGTTCACCTCAGATGCGACCGTTGTAGACTTAGCGGCGCGCTATCTGTCCATCTGCTGCACGTTCAGCTTGGGCATCTTTCAAGCCGTAGGTTTGGAGCGCGTGATGAACGCGCAGGGCAAGACGATCGCTTCCATGATCGCGCAGCTGTCGGGAGGGATATTGAACATCGTTTTGGACCGTATCCTTGTCCTTGGCTTCGGACCCATCCCTGCCATGGGCATCGAAGGCGCAGCGATAGCCACCGTGATCGGGCAATGGGTCAGCATGACCGTGGCGATCCTGATCCTCGTCTTTGGCAAGCATGAGGTGCGCGTTCGTTTTCGCGACATGCCCCTCAAGGCTTCCTGCGTGCGGGAGATCTATCAGGTGGGTCTGCCCTCCATCGTCATGCAGGCCATCGGCGTTGTGATGCTCTCCGGCATGAACCTGATCCTCGGCGGCTTTGGCGCCGTAACAGGCACGGACGCGGTAGCCGTTTTTGGCGTTTACTACAAGCTGCAGTCCATTGTGTTCATGCCCGTGTTTGGCGTAACGAACGCGGCCATCTCTATCTTTGGCTACAACTTCGGTGCAAGGAGCAAGAAGCGTCTGCTGGAGACCCTGCGACTGACCATCTTTATTGCGCTTTTGTTCATGTTGACGGGGCTGCTGCTCTTTCAACTGCTGCCCGAGCCGCTTATGCAGCTTTTCAACGTGGAGGGGGAGACGCTGCACATGGGCGTGCAGGCCTTAAGAACACTGTCGCTTTGCTTCCCCATAGCGGCGGTGTGCATCTCCGTATCCACGCTGTTCGGTGCGGTCGGCAACGGCATGTACAGCATGTGGCTGTCGCTGATCCGCCAGCTCTTCGTGCTGCTGCCTGCGGCTTACCTGCTCAGCCGCATCTTCGGGACCGTGCCTGCGGTCTGGTGGTCATTCCCCATTGCGGAGATCGCGGGACTCATTACGGCTGCGATCCTGTTTGTCCGCTTGTATCGGAACAAGATCAAGCCGTTGGACACGGAGGAAGGCCTTTTGCAGCCAAATTTGCAAAATGTCGGCTAATACGCAACCTTGCGGCGCTAATTTTGGTATTATGAGTAAGAATAGGAGGGCAAACGAATGAAGATCCAACCTATAAAGACGTATCAAAAGCCCTATCCCTGCGCAAAGCCCAAGCAGAAGCACGGCCGCAAAGCGGTGATCACCCTGTCCGCTCTCGGTTTGTCCCTGCTTGCCGCAGGCTGCCGTACTGCAACAACGGGGATCGTGGAAAACAACGTGGATCAGGATAGCCCCACGCCCACCGCCGCCGTTGCCACGCAGTCGCCTGCCATTGACGGCGGGATCGCCACCCCGGATCCCGATGAACTGCTGCTTACGGGTGACGTAGCCTATATCGATCCGCTGGAGGGCGGCGATGCGTCCGATACGGATCCCGATGATTGGACGATGGCGCTTGCCGATCTGCTGCGGCAAACGAGCGCTTTTACCGACGAGCAGATCGCTTCTTTGATCGATCAGATCAACGAGCGTGTCGAGGAAGGCGTTCTGCCTTATGAGCCGTACACGATCGAGCTGTTCGAGCCTGATGAGGAAGGTGCTCGCAGGGTCTTGCTCACGAACGAGGCAAACGAAAGCTATGCGCTGACACTGGACACGGACGCTTCCCTGATGGACGTCATGCAGAACGGTCAGCTGCTTTGGCCGCTGTCCTAAGCTGCTGCCATGAACCTGACCCTGCATCTGACAAAGCTTTGCCAACTCAACTGCAGCTACTGTTACGAACAGGGACAGGGCGGCACTTGCCTTCGGATGGATGCCAATACGGTGCGCGCCACCGTGGATCTTGCTTTTTCTGAACCCTTGCACAGGATGCATGGGTTCAGTTTTTTTGGCGGCGAGCCGCTCTTGGAAGTTGAACGCATCAAAGAAGCGGTGGACTATGCAAAATGGCGGGGGAGGGAGCAAGGGAAAAGCGTCTCCTTCCGCATTACAACGAACGGCTTGCTGCTCAATGCGGCCTTCCTTGACTGGGCGACTGAGCACCAACTGAAGATCGCGCTGTCGCATGACGGCGTGCTGCAGGATAAGAACCGCCAAGACAAGATGGGGCAGGGAACGGAAGAGAGGCTAAATGCCATCGTTCCGCAGCTTTTAGATCGTCAGCCCAACGCGGTCGCCATGCTGACCATCCCCGCAAATGACGCGGAAAGCCTTTGTGACGCCGTTGGGCAGCTGCACGATCTTGGCTTTCGGCGCATACTCATAGCGCCCGACGTAAGGGCAAACGCAAACTGGACGGACGAAAGCGTTGCAGTTTTTGCAGAACAGCTTAGGAAGCTGTTGCCCCTGCTTACTGCCGATCCAAGCTTTGCCATATTGAATTTGGAGGAGAAGCTGAAGGCGGGCGTGTATGGTGTTCCCTGCGCAAGCTGTAATTTGGGCGTGCGGCAGCCATCGGTGGACACGGACGGCGGTCTGTATCCCTGCAATCAGTTTCTCGGCCTTGCCGCCTACAAAATGGGTACCGTCTTTACGGGGATCGATCGCGCCAAGCAACGCGAATTGTTTCAAAGCGCGTCGCAGCCCATTGCTTCCTGCCGCAGCTGCGCCCTTGCTTCGCGCTGCAAGCACAGCTGCGCCTGTCTGAATTTTCAACAAAACGGCGACATGCACATCGTTTCTCCGCAGCAATGCGCCCTTGAACAGGCTTTCATATGCGCCGCAGATGCTTTGGGCAAGGCCCTGTACGAACGGTACGGCGCTGCGTATCTAAGCAAGCGATATTTCTAACGACAACTCCCGCTTCCCCCTTGACAAAATATACATTTTGCATTATTGTATACTTAAGCGTTATTTTTAGGTTAAACATTCATACGAGATCCCGCATAGTATTTAGCGAATGTACATTCCCCCTACATCTTAATGGGGATCAAAATAGACCGCATGGACAGAGCAAGGAGGACAAACAGATGCAAAAACGTATCCTATTCATTTTGAGCGAGGCGCTTGTGCTGCTGCTGTGCGCCTGTAACAGCAGCGACTACAAAAACGCACAGACCCTGTATCAATCGGGTGATTATGCGGCTGCCTGCCAACTGTTTGAAGCTTTGAGCGAGGGCGACGAGCCCTACAAGGACAGCGAAGACATGGTCAGCGCCTGCCGTTACCAACAGGCCTTGGCATTGGAGAATGACGGCTCATACAGCGATGCGATCACGGCCTATACCGCCTTAGGCAGCTATGAGGACTGCAAGGATCGCATCAAGGCCTGCAAGTACAGCTTGGCCTTGGCCTTGGAGGAAGCCGGAGAATACGAAAAGGCGGCGGAAGCATTCACCGCTTAAAAAGTTACCAAGACTGCGCGGCACATGTTGACGACTGCCACTTTCAAATGGCGCTTGCCTTTGAGGAGGCAGGGGAGTACGACACTGCACTGGAGCTTCTTGGCGGACTGACGGACTATCAGGGCAGCGCGACCCACCTGATCAGCTGCAAGTACGGAAAAGCGCAGCAGCTGATGGAGGCGTCCGATTACGAGGGGGCGCTGCAGCTGTTTACGGAGCTTGGGGCATATGAGGACAGCGAGACCCAGCTGAAGAAATGCTGTTACAATTACGGAAAGCAGCTCTTTGATGAAGGAGATTATCCTAAGGCGCAGAGCTATCTGCAGAGGGTCGGAAAATACAAGGATGCCCGCAACATGGGCCGCCGTGCGATCTTTCTTTGGATGAAAGCCTACTATGAAGAGAACGCATTGGCGACCTCCTACAGCGATACGAAGATGCTCAATCTGAGCAACAGCAGCTGTATTGCGCTGCTGCACTATACCGAGGAGGCGCTCAGCTCCGTTCCCGGGAGCAGCAACATAGAGAATGGCTGCGTCATCCTTACCTATATCGGCATGAACTCCGCGCTGCGCAACACCACCAACAGCTACTACAGCGCCTTGGTTCTCTTTTACAAGAACAGCGAACTCTATTTCATGCATTATGACATGCGCCAAGACGCGGCTGACAGCTATCTGCTGTCCACCGTGCCCTGTGAGGACTATACGGGGCTTGGCAGCAGTCTGTCGCTCACGGACAACAGCGGGAAAGATCCCAAGAGCGAGAATTCCGTTGCAACGGCAAATGGTGAACTGCAGGCAATACTGTCGCTGCTGGAAAATTTCCTGACGGAGAACGGTTTTACCGACCCGCTGATGCATCTGGGCTTTTCGAACTACACGGCATAGCCATAAGCGCATGGGAGCGGTGCAGCCCGAAGGAAGAGCTTGAACTTAACGAAGATCGAGGCGAACATGAAAAAGCGGATCGGCTGTATCCTGCTGGTGTGTTGCATGCTTCTGCCCATCTGCGGCTGCAGGAGCCAAACGTACAGCAAGGCGGAAGCTCTCTATGAAGCGGGCTCGTATGCAGAGGCACTGGAGGTATACGAGACCTTGACGGACGGGGACACTGCCTACAAGCTAAGCGGGGAGCGTGTGCTTGCCTGCCGATATCAGCTTGCCCTGCAGGCGGAAGCCGACGGCTCCTATAAGGAGGCGGAAGCGATGTTCTTTGCGCTTGGCAAGTACGAGGACTCTGCCACGCATGCGCTTTTCTGTCAATACAAGCAAGCACTGGCATTGGAGGACGCTGCGGAATACGACAAGGCCGCAGAGCTGTATTTGGAGCTTGGCAGTTATTCGGACAGCTCGGAGCGCCTTAACAGCTGCCGCCTTAAGCAGGCAGCGGCATTGATGGAAGACGGCTCCTACGATGCGGCACTGCTGCTCTTGGAGGACATGGCGGAAAGTGACGAACGCGACCTTGCGATTAAAGCAAGCAAGTATGGGAAGGCCAAGGCGCTGATGGAGGCCAAGGAGTACGAGGCGGCACGGACGCTGTTTGGCGAGCTTGACGATTATAAGGACTGCCAAAAGCTGGCGCGCAGCTGCGGATACCTATTGGGCGATCAGCTGATCGATGCAGGCGAGTTTGCGCAGGCACAAAACGTTTTTAGTGAGCTTGGCGATACGGAGTATGCCATGGCGCATGGCAGAATCGCGATCTATCGCTTTTATCGGGAGTACTACCTGGAAAACGCCGAGACGATCTCCGACATCGACCTGGACGCCTGTGCCCTTGTGGACGAAAACGGTCTGCTGCTGCTCAGCTATGAGGAGTACGATGTGGGCGAAAACGCTTCCGACCAAGGCAGATTGAACTTTGGCGCGGTCTTCCTTCTGTATTATCCCATGGAAGATGGGCATATCCCACGAAGCACAAGAATCGTGATCTTCTATAGCGGTGGGTACATGCTGGTGCTCCACCAGAAAGATCTTGATGCGGATTTCTATCAATGCGCCCTGAACAGTAAATTGTACAGCGGAAAAAGCTCTCAATTGCAGCTCAAGAACGACAACAACGAAATAGCAGCAGAGGAGGACGCAGCCCTTGCCAATGCGGATCTGTTGGCCATGCTGGATCTTTTAGGGGGCTTTTTGGAGAAGCAGGGCTTCAAAGAACCGCTTCGGTTCATGGGCTTTACAAGTCTGTTCCTTGACTCGGAGCTGTAGGGCTAAGTTCATAGGCACACAGCTTATCAGCGGCAGCCTTGCAGCAGAAAGCAGCAGGGCTAAGAATCTAACACCGACCGCGGCCCTTCCTCCACCATGATCCTTAGGATCTGCTTGTCGGTTTCACACATTCCGTCATGCGCGATGCGCGAAACATTGCGTATGGTGTTTTCCACACCCTTTGCAACGATGCCTTCACCGCCGATGAACTGATGATGGCCATTCTCATAGATATTTAGACCCAGGATCCCCGCGTCTACGGCTGCGGCGATCTTCGCGGCGCAGGAGGGCTTGGCGCCGTCGCAGACCATACCGGAGAGGATGGCAACGGCGTTGACCAGCGTATGCGCAATGATGCGGTAATCTGCGCCGTGCTTGAGATAGGCAATGCCTGTCCCCGCGCCACAGCCTGCGGAGACGGCGCCGCAATAGGCGGAGAGCCTGCCGATCCCGGTCTTTTGATGGATGGTCACAAGATCGGATACGATCAAGGCACGCAGCAAACGTTCCTCGCTGCAGCCCAATTCCTTTGCATACACAATAACGGGGAGGGAACAGGTCAAGCCCTGATTCCCGCTGCCTGACACGATGATGACCGGCAGGCCGCAGCCGCTCATGCGCGCATCCGAACCCGCGGCGGCATAGGCTCTGGCACGAATGAGCGGATCGTCGGGCGAGGAACCAAGAAGCGTTCGTCCGATCTCCGCGCCCCAATGCCCCGTTAAGCCTTCTTCAGCGATAGCGCTGTTGAGACGGATCTGCTCCTGCAGACAGTCGCTCACGTCGGACAGCTGCACGGTGTCGGCAAAGCGTACGATCTCTTCCACGTTCAGAACGCTTCGATCCGTAACGCATTCATCTGTATGCTTTCCATCGGCGCAGAACAATTGATGGTCGTTGCGCCGAATGGATACGATGTTGGTGTGATAGTTTTCGATGATGACTTCTGCGCTGTCAACGCCGTCAAACACACGCATGGCGATATAAAAATTCAGATCCGTATCGGCGGGAAGCACGCGGATAACGTGAGATTCCATGTAGGCGGCGATGGAGGGGACCTGTGCGGGATCGACCCTTGACAGCACCTCCAAGGAAGCGTTCCCATCACCTACGGTAACGCCAGCGGCAACGGAGGCCGCTATGCCCTTTAAGCCGCCTGTATGCGGCACGGAGACGCTCTTAACGTTTTTGATGATGTTGCCGCTTACCTCGATCTGGCAGCGCTCAGGCAGTCTGCCAAGCGTTTCTCGGGCTTTTGCGGCGGCATAGGCAATGGCGATGGGCTCGGTACAGCCCAAAGCCGGCAGAAGCTCCTCCTTTAGGATGCGTACATACTGTGCATAATGCGGTGTACCTTCCACGTCCGAGTCCCCCTTCACTGATCCTGCCTTGATTCTATCGCCTTGCAAAAGGGAAGTCAAGGAAGGGAAGCCAGTTCGCACAATATATCTTTCACTGTCGTATTCATGATGTTTTTACAATCTGCTTGCATCTGCGTTCGGCAAGACCTTGCTTTTTATGGAAGTATCGTGGTACAATACATCATAGAATTATGCGCATATAGAAAGTATATGCGGGAGGGAGCCACATAATGAAACGCAACATTGCTTTGTTGCTTGCCTTGCTGCTTTGTTTCTGCACCTCTGCTGCAGTCGTGCAGGCCGATACGCTGCTGGGCGATGTGAATCTCAGCGGAGCGGTAGACAGCGCCGATGCTGCCTCCATCCTGCGCTACAGCGTGGGTCTGGAGCCGCTGGCGGGGCAGTCGCTCATAAATGGCGATGTGAACAGCGACACAAAGGTCAACGCAGCAGACGCAGCGGCGATCCTTCGCTACTCGGTCAAGCTGGATACGCTGCCGCCTTCCGCTGCGGTCGTAACAGCGCCTCCGACCAATACGTCTACCCCTACGCCCACGAATACGCCCACGCCCACGCCCACGCCTACGCCCACGCCCACAGCGACTTCCGGTTTCAGCGGCGTCATGACGGGTGAGGGCAAGGTCACGGCAAGCGAGCTGTATGTTAGGAGTGCACCCAGCAAGAAGGCCACGCATATCTCGACCGTTGTCAAGGGCGACTATGTGAACACCTACGAAAAGGTCAAGGGTACGGACGACAGCAGCAGCTACTGGTACCGCATTTCCTACACAAAGAGCGGCAAGACCTACAATGGATACATCCTTGCGGGTTACCTAAGCTTTGCGCAGGGCCGCATCTACAAGTTTGTCAACGTGCAGGCAAACACAAGCCTTCTTACCTCCGCAACGCTTTCCTCTGCGGTGCTGTACATCTTCCCGTCCGTCACCAAGGTCGGTGTACTGGAGGAGGGCAGCGAATACTGGAAGGTGCGCACCTTGGACGGTAAGTACACAGGGTATATCTACAAGGGCTACCTCATAGTGGGCAGCGAAAACTCCGACGATGCGGATTTCGTTCCGACGCTGGGGGCGGCGGGAACAAGCACAGCGCCTGTAACGCCCATTCCCAACGGCCTGACAGGCGTGCTGGCTGAGGGTGTGATGAACGCGCAGGTCGGCATCTGGAGCAGCGCCAGCGCTAAGTCCACCAAGCTCAAGGTGGTCGCAAGCGGCGCAGGCGTATACATCTTCGGCATGGTCAAGGATGCAGACGGCGTGACCAACCAATACTGGTACAAGGTACAGGTCAAGACCACCGATGTGGTGGGTTATGTGGTCGTCAACTACGTCACGCTGACCAAGCCCTTTTATCAAAATATCACCTATCCCAACATCACCACCACAGGCGGTGTGAAGTATTTGTACGCGTCCACCAGCACCTCCTCCACGCGTGTAGCCACGCTGTATGCAGGCGAGGCGATCGGCACCACAGGCGGAAAGACCGAGAATGACGGCGATCAGTGGTACAGCGCACGCGTACTTGAAACGGGCGTGGAGGGGTGGATCCGGGTCAAGGACACCAAGCTTGCGGCTGCTGATTCGGGTTACGCCTTCAGCGGCAGCGGCGGCGGCGGAAGCAGCGTTGTGACGCCATGGACAAGCGTGCTGAGCATCGGAACGGTAACGACAGCCGTGACCACACGAGAGAATGCAGGCGTTACCTACACGGCTGTAGGCAGTCTTACAGCAGGCGCCACCATCTATATCTTCGGTTATGTAACGGGCACGGACGGCGAGACCTGGTGCAAGATCAAGACCTCCATGACCACGGCGGACTATGTCTACATCCCGTATGTCTACGTCAACCTTACGATGGCCTACCTGACTTATCCCGCTGTTGCGACCGCTGATGATTTTATCTACCTGCGCGCCTCCAGCAGCACCTCCTCCACAAAGGTGATGAAGCTGTACGGCAGCACAGCGCTGGGTGTACTTGGCTATGTCGTGGAGAACGACGGAGACGTCTGGCTCAAGGTGAACGCCTTGGACGACGCGAAGAGCGGCTATGTTCTGGCAAGCGAAACAAAGCTTGGCGTCAGCTACGCACTAACACCCGCGCCTGTCGGCACCGACACGACGATCAAGATCTATAAGCTGGCGGACGACAGTGGAAGCACTGTTGGCACGGCGACCAAGGCGCAGCGCTTGGGCGTGTTCGGCTTTACGGCCATCGGCGGAACGAATGATCTGTACTTCCATGTGATCGTGCTGGAAACGGGTGTGATCGGCTATGTGAAGGGAACAAGCGTATCCCTGAACGTCTACGATTACGCCACAGCCTCGATCGGCGTCAAGCTGTACAAGAAGGCTGCAACGAGCGCAAGCTCTACAGCGTTCACGATTGCCACTGTTGTGGGCATCTGCGACACGGTCAAGGACAGCAGCGGCGTTGTCACTTGGTACAAGGTGATCGTCCCTGCAAACGGCGACGTTGGCTATATCCAAGCGGCATACCTTGTGCCGTAACGTCTGACTAATACAAATAATTGATCCGTCCCTTAAGGCGCTTTCTGTGGCGCAAAAGGGGCGGATCTTTGTTTGTGGGCTTTTGGCACTCTTTAGGAAAGCTGCTCCAACGCGGCGATGCGTGCAGAGATGGTGAACAGCTCCATGGCCGTTTGCAGTTCCTCCAACGAGGGATAGGAGGGTGCAAGGCGCAGGTGGCTGTCGTTCGGATCGAAGCCGTACGGATAGGCGGAGCCTGCGGGGGTCAGCTTAACGCCCGCCTTGGCGCAAAGCGCGCAGACCCTTTTAGCGGTGCCGTTCGGCAGGTACATACTGACAAAGTAACCGCCCATCGGCTTTGTCCAGCGTCCAACGCCATAGGGGGCAAGCTTCTCCTCCAAGGCGCTCAGCACCGCCTCGAACTTGGGACGCAGAATGGAAGCGTGCTGCTCCATCAACGCCTCCGTGTGCTGTAGATCCACAAGAAAGCGGATATGCAGCCACTCGTTCAGCTTGCTGTAGCCGATGGTCTGATAGGAGCTGAGCTTTTTGTAGTAGGCAAGATTGTCAGGGGAGCAGGCAAACGCGGCAAGACCGCTGCCCGCAAAGGTGATCTTGGAGGTCGAGCAAAATTCGTACACACGATCGGGATACCCCGCCTTATAGCAAAGCTCCAAGATCTCAGGGATGTCGCAGGCCTTGCCATACAGACTGTGCAGGCAGTAGGCATTGTCCCAAAGGATGGTAAAGTCGGGGGCGGCGGCGTCAAGCTTTGCCAAGCGTTCGCACACCGTCCTGCTGTACACATACCCGTCGGGATTGGAATACTTCGGCACGCACCAAATGCCCTTTACGCTTGGGTCCTTTGCATAGGCCTCCACAGCGTCCATATCGGGGCCGTCCTCGTGCATGGCAATGGGGATCAGCTCCATGCCGAAGGACTGCGTGAGCGCAAAATGCCTATCATAGCCTGGGGAGGGACAGAGGAAGCGCAGCGTTCCCTCCTTTCCCCAAGGGCGAGGACTATGCATAAGCCCGTGCGTAAACGCTTTTGCTACGATATCGTACATCAGCTGCAGGCTTGCGTTTCCGCCGATGTAGACCTGCTCCGAGGGGACGCCCATAAAGGACGCAAACAAACGCCGCGTAGAAGGCAGACCGCCGTTGACGCCGTAATTGCGAACGTCAACGCCGTCCATGACAAAGTCCGCGTCCGAAGGAATGTTCGTAAGCATCTCGTTCGACAGGGCGACCTGCCGCGTGTTGGGCTTACCGCGAGTCAGATCCAAGGACAAGTGCAAGTTGCAATAGGCGTCAAAACGGGAACGAAGCAAGGTAAGCTCCGCAGTGCGCGCAGCGGCGCTCATGGCTGAATAGTGCAAGTGTATGACCCTCCCTCAAATACTAACAAAGAATGGACGCAGCAAAGCGCCCATTCTATAAAGTTCGTGCGTCACAAAACTCCGAGACGCTTTTTCATGGTCTTCTCGACCGCGTTAAGGATGTTTTCGTAGCCTGTGCAGCGGCACAGATGCCCGCTTAGGAGCTTGCGCAGCTCATCACGGGTGTAGAGCTTTCCGCTTTCCAGTATCTCCACGGCAGTCATGATGAAACCGGGGGTGCAGAAACCGCATTGCACGGCTGTTTCATCGATGAAAGCCTGCTGGATGTCGCTCAGCTCGCCGTTGGGCCCCATAAGGCTTTCCAGCGTTCGGATGCTCTTGCCCTCTGCCCAGACCGCCAGATAGATGCACGAGTTAAAGCACTCGCCGTCGATAAGGACGTTGCAGGCGCCGCATTCGCCGACCTCGCAGCCCTTCTTAACGGAAGTCAGGCGAAAATCATTGCGCAGCAGATCGGTCAGGGAGGCGCGAACGTCCACGACCTTCTCCACGGGTCTGCCGTTGATGGTGCAATGGATCAGCTTTGTTTGCATTACAGTTCACCTCCCGCCAGTCGGATGGATTCGGTCAAGGCGCGCTTTGCAAGCTCCTCGACCAGATGCAGACGGAACTCGCGGCTGGCGCGCCAGCTCGTGCGGGGGTTTACGTCCTGCGTCGCCGCTTTACCAAAGGCCTCCACCGTCTCCAAGGAGACCGCCCGACCGTTTGCGGCGGCCTCTGCGGAGGGAGCGCGCATGGGAACGGGTCCCGCCACGCCATAGGCGATGCGAGCGCGTTCAATGGTCTTTTTATCCGCCGAAAGGACAACGTTTACAGAGCAGCCCAGCGTTGCAATGTCCATCGCGTTGCGCATGGCGTACTTGATGTAATGCCCATAGCAGTTTTCGTAGCTTTCGCGGGGAATGAGGATGGCTGTCTCCAGTTCCTCGTGCGAGAGCGCCACCTTGCCTGCACTGATATAGAAATCCTTAATGGGCAGTTTTCGAACGCCGCTGGGTCCCGTGATCTCGATGATGGCTTCCCACGCATGAAGCGTGGATGCGGAATCTGCGCTGGTAACGCCGTTGCAGGTGTTGCCGCCGATTGTACCGATGTTGCGGATCTGGGGCCCGCCGACCTTGTCCACAGCCTCGCCCAAAACGTTGATGTACCTTTGAATGAGCGGATCGCGGGTGATGTGCGAGAAGCTGGTGAGGGGCAGGATCCGAAGCGTGCCGTCGTCGTCCATCTGGATGCCGCGCAGCGCGTCGATACCATAGATGCTGACAAGCTCCTTGCCTGCCAGCTTGCCTTCGCGCATCTGTACCAGCACATCGCTGCCGCCGGCAATGATCTTGGCTTCGGGATGCTCCGTAAGAAGTCGGATCGCGTCTTGCACGTCGGTCGCTTCATAGAGTGCTTTTATATCATACATCCGATTTCTCCTCCTTTACAGCAGGCCTTCCTGCGTGAAGCGCTCGAACAGCACATGCGGCGTGATAGGCGCTTTGTCGATCTCAACGCCTGTGGCGTTAAGGATGGCGTTGCGAATGGCGGGTGCGCCCGAACAGGCGGGGGGTTCGCCAAGCGCCTTCGTGCCAAAGGGGCTGGTGGGCTCTGCATTCTCCACAAAGGCCGCCACAAGGTCGGGATGATCCATGGTGGTGGACAGCTTGTAGTCCAGCAGATTGTTGTTCAGCGGCCGTCCGTCGCGGGGATCGAACAGCAGCTGCTCGCTCATGCCGTAGCCGATGGCCATGCTCATGCCGCCATGCACCTGCGCCTCTGCCAAGGCGGGGTTTATCAGCTTGCCGCAGTCGTGAACGTTGACGATGTTCAGCAGCTTGACCTTGCACAGCGGAATGTCCACCTCGACCTCGGCAAAGCTGCAGCCGAAGGAGTAGGCGTTGGACTTGATCTGATAGGTGCTTTCCGCCGTAAGGTGCTCGCTGTGTGACAGGGAGTAGAGCGCCTCGGTCGAAAGCTCGCCAAGCGTCATCAGGATGCGACCGTCCGAGGTTCGAACGATCTTACCGCCACGCACATCCAGCTGCGTTTTGGGCATACGGGTCAGCTCGTGGGCGTAGCTTAGGATGCGGTCCTTGAGCAGCTCTCCCGTTTGCTTGATGGAAAAGCCGCCGATATAGGTCTGTCTGGAGGCATAGGCACCTGTGCCAAAGGGCGTGATATCCGTATCCTGCGTGCTGACGACATGCACCATCTCCGTGGGAACGCCCACCGTCTCGGCCGTCATCTGTGCGTATACGGTGTCGCAGCCCTGACCGATCTCGGTCTCACCCGTCATCAGCTGCACGGAGCCGTCTTGATTCAGGACCATGCGGCAGGAGGAGCTTTCCAAGGAGATGGGCCAAACAGCCGTGTTGTACCAGAACATGGCAACGCCCAAGCCGTGACGGATGGGGCCTTGTTCCTGCGTATACGCTTTCAGCTTGCGGTCGTAATCGATCAGCGCTTTGCCTTTTTCTATGCACTGGTTGAAGCTGTCAAAGTAATTCTCGTTCTTGCTGAAGCCGTCCACATAGCCTACAGGCATCAGATGCTTGCGGCGGTACGCGATGGGATCCAGCTTCAAGCGCTTGCAGATGTCGTCAATGTGGCTTTCTCCCGCGAACATCGCCTGCGGAATACCGTAGCCGCGCATGGCGCCAGCTGCCGGCTTATTTGTATAGACGGTGTAGGCGTCGCAGTCTACGTTGTCGCAGGGATACAGCTGCGGGAAAGCGCCCATACCCTTGGCAACGATGCCGTGCCCGTGGGAAGCGTAAGCGCCTTGGTCGGAGAAGCACTCCAGCTTGCGCGCAACCAAGTCGCCGTTCGGCCGCACATAGGATAGGATGTGCGAACGGATGGCGTGACGAACGCGGTTGCTGACGAAGGTCTCCTCACGGGAGACGTCCAGCTTGACCAAGCGTCCGCCCACCTGCGAACTGCAGTAGGCGCAGAGCGGCTCATAGAGCGCGTCCTGCTTGTTGCCAAAGCCGCCGCCGATGTAGGGCTTGATGATGCGCACCTGCCCCCAAGGCAGTCCAAGCGCCTGCCCAACGACGCGGCGCACGATATGCGGGATCTGCGTGGAGGATACGACCGTCATCTTGCCATACTCCTCACGGGCATAGCAGATGTGATTCTCGATATGGCAGTGCTGCACGGTGGGGGTATCGTACCAACCCTCCACCAAGATCAGCCCTTCCTCCTTGCTGGCCTCCTCATAGTTGCCCTTGCGGATGGAGGTGTGCTTTAGGATGTTATTCGGAAACGCGTCATGCAGCTGCGGCGCACCGTCCTCCATGGCCTTTTGGGCGTCCAAAACAAAGGGCAGCTTCTCGTATTCGACCTTGATGGCTCTTACGGCGCGTGCTGCGCTTACCTCGTCCTCGGCAATGACCACGGCGACCTCATCGCCATAATACCGCACATGGCGATTGAGCAGCAAACGATCCGCAACATCCTGATGGGCGGGATCGGTGGACCAAGGATGCCCCGCCGTCGGGAAGGGACGATCGGGAACATCAAAGCAGGTAAGGATCTTGACGACTTCCGGGATTGCCTGCGCCTGCGTCAGGTCGATGGACTTGACAAAACCGTGCGCAATGTCAGCGTGCAGGATCTTGACGATCAAGGCGCTGCGATCCGCCATATCATCTGTGTACAGCGCCCGTCCCGTCACCTTGTCAAAGGCGTCTATACGGCGGATGCTTCTTCCGACTTCCATGTGCTTGTTACCTCCTATTCCTCAGACGTTTCGTCCTTCAGTAAGCGCATATGCACAACATCGAATACGCCCATGTCGGTCAGGCGCACCTCGGGAATGACGGGGAGCGCTGCAAAGGACAGGACGATGAAGGGATCGGATCCGTCCCAAGTGCCCAGCGTTGACAGCGTCTTGAGCAGCTTTTGCTGCGCTTCAAGGATCGTTGCAAGCGGGGCGTCGCTCATCAGACCCGCCACAGGCAGCGGCAGCCTTGCCAAGATGCGTCCGCCCGATACCACAACGTACCCGCCGGCACATTCCTCCAAGGCGTCGATCGCAAGCAGCATGTCGCGGTCGTTATCACCCGCAACGATCAGGTTGTGCGAATCGTGCCCAACGGTCGTGGCCACGGCTCCGTTATGGATGGTGAACGCACGCAGGATCGACAGGCCGAAGCGTCCGCTGGCATGATGCCGCTCGAACACAGCAAGCTTGAGAAGCTCGGGCGTCGCCACGAACAGGCCGTCCTGTGTGGGCACTTCTTCATATGACAGCTCCGTGATCAACTCGTTATGGACATAGCTGATGACGGGGGCCTTGCCGCCGTGTATGCGCAAATTGAGACAGTCAGCCTTGCGCGGCGCAAGGTGTACGCTGTTGTAGATCTTGGGGTCGGGCTTTAACAGCGTGTCGGCGGCGGGTTCAAAGACCTTGCCGTTGGCAATGACCATCTTGACGTTAAAATCGGTGAGGTTGTCAAACAGCACCATGTTCGCAAAGAAGCCGGGGGCGATCCCGCCGTAGCGCTTCAGCCCATAGGTCTCTGCGGCGTTGATGGTACCCATCTGCACGGCGGCAATGGGGTCGATCCCGTTGGCGACCGCACGGCGCAGGATGTAGTTGATATGTCCCTCGCTGCGAATATTCTCCAGATGCTTGTCATCCGTGCAGAACAGCATACGATTGGTCGGCAGATGATTCTCTGCGATCTGACGCATGATCTCCTCGACGCCGCGGCAGGCGGAGCCGAGTCGCAGATGAATGTGCATCCCCTTGGACAGCTTTTCAACGACCTCCTCATAGGTGGAACATTCGTGATCGGTGCGCGGTCCCGCAACGCAGTATCCGTTGAGCAGATCGCCCGAAAGCCGCGGAGCGTGGCCATCGATGGGACGATTGGAGAAAAGCTCCAACTTGTCCAGCATTTCGCCGTCGCCGTTTGTGACGGCGGTATAGTCCATTACCTCACCCAAGCCGATCACGCGGGGATGCGACAGGAATTGCTCCATGTCCTTTGCCACGATCTTTGCACCGCTCGTCTCAAAGCTTGTGCTGGGTACGCAGGAGGGGATCATGAAGAAGACGGACAGCGGCAGCCACTCGGTTTGATCGAGCATGTACTGAATACCGTCCGTGCCGCACACATTGGCGATCTCATGGGGGTCTGCAATGATGGTGGTCGTGCCCTGCATGAGGATGCAGTCGGCAAAACGGGAGGGATGCGCCATGGAGGATTCGATATGCACATGTCCGTCGATGAGCCCGGGGCACAGGTAAGCGCCCTCGGCGTCGATCTCGTCCTTGCCTGTGTATTCGCCGATCCCCAAGAGGATGCCGTCACGCATGGCCACGTCGCCATGAACGATCTTGCCTGCGAACACATCGACTACATTTGCGTTCTTAATGACTAAGGCGGCGTTCTTGTTGACCGCATTGAGGATCGCGTTGCGTAAGCGCGTTTTTTCCAAAATGGATTCACCTTCTTCCCTTTTTGCCAGTATACCATAACAAACGCGGATAGAAAAGCGGTTTGCGTTATTTTTTCGCAAGCACAACGCGGAGCTCCCGCCGTAAGATCAGGCACAGAACTTCGCTTTGTTGAACCCCTCCCATAAGAAGAAATTACTGCGGCCATCCGACAAGGAGAATGCGCAGCAAGGGGTCAGGCCAACAGGAAAAGCAGGAGCGCAAGGCTGTATTTCTCGGGAAAAGACTTTGCCAATGAAAAAGCGAAGCCGCGGCGCCTGTGTCGGGCGGGTTGGCTTCGCATACGGATCGAACGGGGGACAAGGACCTTGCTTGGGAGCTGTCCTTTCGGGATCTAATGGTAGGTGCCTGTGAAGTAGAGTTCAACGGCACGCGTGATCCCCAAGGCAACGGAGTCCTGTCCTTCGGCGGACGAAAGGATGGCGCGATCCTTCTCGTTGGTATGATAGCCCGCTTCGATCATCACACTCGTAAGGTTCTGCTCACGAAGCATGAAGTAGTCATTGTACTGCACATCGGGACAGCGGATCGGAAGATCGCAGGAATACGGCATCGTGGCAAGCAGGCAGTTACCAAGGCGCGTGTTTTGCTCCTCACGGTAGTTGGTATAGTATCGCATGTTTGTCGTATTCTTAACGGCGAACACCTGCACACCGCGCAAGCCGGTCGAATATGTTCCATCCGCATTTACGCCGGGGGCGTTTGTGTGGATGGAGATGAAGACGATATGATCCAACAGCTCGCAGTTTTCGTAATCGAACAAACGCTTGGTGAGCGGATGGATGCTGCGCGCCGCATCGTAGGGATTGTTAAAATAGGTTCTGGCAGTGTCTCCGTTATTGCCTGTTGACGGATCGTACTCGGAGACGATGGTGGACATCACATCCTCCATCAACATATAGTCCAGCGCGATATCAGGATCCATGTTCTGCTTTGACAAAACGGACAGCAGATAGCAGTGGACCTTTGCCATACGCGTGTAGTTGCCGACCATTCGCAGGCTGTCTCTGGTCATCAAAACGGTCGCGCCCAAGGCCTCCAAACGGGTCTTTGCATAAGTAGCGATGCGGAACACCGTGTTCGCCTCCACATAGCCTGTGGAGGTCCAGCTTCCGCCATACCAGCTTCCGCCTTCTGTAAGTCCGTGCCCGGGATCCAGGATCACTACCTTGCCCAACAGGACGGGCTCGGGGGTGGGGCTTGGCGT
Organism: uncultured Oscillospiraceae bacterium; assembly: GCA_964490325.1. Classification (GTDB taxonomy): domain Bacteria; phylum Bacillota; class Clostridia; order Christensenellales; family CAG-138; genus DAOPJM01. The sequence continues at coordinate 143,032 of CAZBBX010000001.1, read as the reverse complement.
TGGGGTCGGTTCAGGCGTAGGCGGAATAGGGACAATGACGCCCGAAGGCGGCAGGGTGTCGATCTTTACAAGATAGCGCAGGATGCAGGCTGCATCCTGTGCATTCACGGCTGAATTTAGGTTGGCGTCGGCGGCAAGGAGCTGGGTCTCGTTCAATTCCGTCAGGTGGACAAGATAGCGCAATAGCAGGGCTACATCATCCGATCGTACAGTTTCGTCCAGATTCACATCCCCCGCAAGCACAGATCCATCCGCATTGTACAGACGATAGGCACCATCTGCGTCATGGAGCGGAGAGGGGGTGGGGGTGCAAAGTTGTGAACTGTCGCCTGTGGGCTGTTCGTTTCCGTCGCTTAGATCCTCGGCCTGTACAGAGGCGATGCGAAGGGATGCAAGCACCATTGCAAACAACGTAAGACATACAAAAATCTTTCTCAGTCTTTTCATACGAATAGTATAGCAACGAAGGGCGAAGTCTGTCAAGAAAGCAGTGGAGCGCAAACGCACATTTCATGAAAAAACAGCAAGTCTGTTGCAAGCAGCCGACGTATTGACAACCTAATATCAAAATAATGGTGACAAAGCTTGTACCCTGTGCTATACTTTGAAAGCAGGAGGATGGTATGGAGACAAAGTATCAGGTCTTGCAGTTTTTAGAGCTGCATCAAGGCGAGGATGTATCGGGAGAGCTGCTTTCACAGGCGCTCTGCTTGAGCCGCAACGCGGTGTGGAAGGCAGTCGAAGCACTGCGCGCCGAGGGTCTGACGATCCATGCGGCCACCAAGCGCGGCTATTGCCTGCCTTGCGACTGCTGCGTCGCCACGGAGCAGGGGCTGCGTTCCTTCCTTTCGGACGCAGAGCCTCTTATGCCCACCGTGCGGGTCTCCGTGGATTCCACAAATGCGCTCCTCCGAACCGCTGCCGAAAACGACGCTTTGGAGGGCGACTGTCTTATTGCCCTAAGGCAGACTGCGGGGCGCGGCAGACGCGGACGCAACTTTTATTCTCCTTGTGGCAGCGGCGCCTATATCAGCCTGCTGCTGCGGCCTAAGCTTGCCATCACGGACGCCCTTGGCGTGACCACGGCAGCAGCCGCAGCCACAGCGGAGGCCATCCAAACGGTCTGCGGCAAAGAGGTCGATATCAAGTGGGTGAACGATCTGTATCTGGACGGAAAAAAGGTCTGCGGGATCTTAACGGAGGCGGCTGCCGACTGCGAAACGGGCGGCCTTCGCTACGCTATACTTGGCATCGGCCTGAACATACGCACGCCGAGCGAGGGCTTTCCCAAAGAGCTTGACGGGATCGCAGGCGCACTTTACGCTAAGGATGCACTTCTCCCGCCACGGCTTACGAACCGACTTACAGCAGAAATCCTAAAAAACTGTCTCACACTGTATCAGAAACTGCCGCAGCGCGGCTATATGGACGAATACCGCCGCCGTTCCCTTTGCATCGGGCGAATGGTGGAACTGATAACGCCCCTAATGACGGAACGCGTAAAGGTGTTGGACGTCACGGACGACGCGGCGTTGTGCGTATGCGATGAAACGGGAAAAAAGAAGCTCGTGCGTTCGGGAGAACTGGGCATTCGGCCTGCGGATGGAAGGGGCTGGATCCGCTCATGCTGAAACGAGACAAACTGCGTAAGATGTTGAGCGCAAGCTTGGGCGCGGCGCTGACGATGGTGCTTGCACAGCTTACCATACCGTTGCCCTCGGGCGTTCCCGTGACAATGCAGACCTTAGCCGTCGCTTTTGTTAGCGTCATGCTGGGCGCCGCCTGGGGCAGCGCCTCCGTTGGCGTCTATCTGCTGCTGGGCGCGGTAGGGCTGCCTGTGTTTGCGGGTCTTCGCGGCGGCGTGTCCGTACTGCTTGGACCGACAGGCGGGTTTCTGTGGGGCTTTGTTCCCATGGCGCTGCTCTGCGGGCTGTATGCCGCAGACAAGCACAGACTTCGCCGCTGCCTGTGGCCCGCTGCAGGCGTCCTGCTTTGTCACCTTTGCGGCGTTGCACAGTATGCGCTTCTTGGAAAACTGAACTTTCTTGCTGCTTTTTTGAGCGTCTCCGCCCCGTTTTTGGTGAAGGATGCGCTGAGCGTGGCAGGCGCGATCCTGCTGTCCGTCCCCGTGAAAAAGGCGCTGCCGAATTTTGACCCTGCAAATTGACGACCTATTGATACTCCCTGCCGCTTAGGACGCGCCACAGCGCTTCATACTTGAGCCCGGAGCGCACGACGTCGCTTTGCACCTCATAGTAGCCTTCGTCCGTGCCGATAAACAGCGTCATGGCGTGCGAGACCGCGATGCCGTGGATGCTTTCCATCGGCCAGCTTTTGCTGACGTTTTCGCTGTCAAAGCGCAGGCGGTCTCCGAACATGGACAGCTTTCCTACGCCCAAGAGGGGCTTGCCCTCCTTTGCAGCGTACAGGCGCTGCCCCTCGTCCGCGGTGACAGCTTCGTCCACGCAGGCGCGCAGCGCAGCCGCGTTCTCCGAGAGATACCTCTTTTGCCAAGCGTTCCATTTGGCAAGCTCGTCAAAGAGCAGCTCGTCCCCGTGCAAAAAACCATACGCGTCCACCGTGACATGATACCCACAATCACAGGATAGGGCGTCGTCCTTGCTTGTGAGCGTGCCAAAGCGCTTGCAACGGGGGCAAAGATAGGTTACGGTCTCCATGTGCTCGGCAAGCTTTTTGCCTGCAAAGCGCCTTGGCTCTTGGCGCTGCTCCTCGTATGCGTTCGTATAGAGATCCGTTTTGATCGCCTGAAAGATCTCCGCAACGGACAGAGCGTCCAGTTCCTCGCGACTGTATTCCCGTACAACGCCGCCGCGTATCCTGCCGCGGCGCTTATGCGCGCTCCAACGGGGGCTGTGCAGATACCCGCCCTCAAAGCGATAGGTGATCAAAGCGCACTTTCCGTCCTTGGCAAGCTGCGCAGTCCTTGGTGAAATGTAACCGCTTACGCCGTCAAAGGAGCGGTTGCCCTCCGGAAAGAGCGCAACGCAGCGCCCATCCGCCAAGCTCGCCTCGATGAGCTGCATCGCCGCATCGCCCCGTTCGCCCTTTTTGCGCGGGATGGGATCCACCAGCCAAACGAGCGCACGGCTCAAAAAGCCCTTGCGAAAGAGATGCTCGCTCGCCACAAAGCGCATGACGCGGGGAAAGTTTAGACCCAGATACAGCGGGTCCATGTCGGTGTTGTGGTTGGCAAGCAGGAGATAGCTGCTGCTTTTGGGCGTATACGGCGTACCGTGAAAGGACGGACGGAGGAAAGGCCCCAGCACAACGCGAAAGAAGGTATAAAATCCTTGCAGGCGCCTGCGTTCCTTTTCGACAGGCGCGTGGTACAGATCGTCCATTACGCCTCCATCAGCTTCATGAATTCCTCGCCTGTAATGGTCTCCTTCTCCATCAGGCGCTGCGCAAGCTTGTCCAGCAGCTCTCGCTTGTCGGAAAGCAGCGCAAAAGCCTTGTCATATTGGCTCTTGACAAGTGCAACTACTGCGCGGTCGATCTTGGAGGCCGTCTCAGCGGAGCAGGCAAGGCTTGTGTCCCCGCCCAAATACGGATTTACCTCCGTCTCCAAGGCGACCATACCGAACTCGTCGTCCATGCCGTAGCGCGCGATCATGGCGCGGGCAAGGCGCGTGGCCTGCTCGATGTCGTTGGACGCCCCCGTGGTGATGGAATCAAAGACGAGCTTCTCTGCTGCGCGGCCGCCCGTCAGCGTGGACAGTTTGTTCAAAAGCTCCTCCTTGCTCAGAAGGTTTCGATCCTGCTCGTCCACCTGCATGGTGTAGCCCAGCGCACCCGAGGTGCGCGGGATGATCGTGATCTTCGTGACGGGAGCGGAATGCGTTTGCAGCGCTGCGACCAGCGCATGACCGATCTCATGATAGGACACGATGCGGCGCTCACTGTCGGAAAGGATCTTGTTCTTCTTTTGATACCCCGCAATGACGACCTCGATGCTCTCCACCAGATCCTCCTGCGACACAAGGCTGCGGCCGCAGCGCACGGCTCGAAGCGCCGCCTCGTTGACGATGTTGGCAAGCTCTGCACCCGAAGCGCCGCTTGCTGTACGGGCAATGGCGTTCAGGTCGATGTTCTCTTCTGCCTTTACCTTCTTCATGTGCACGGTAAGGATGGCTTCACGTCCCTGCAGGTCGGGCAGCTCCACGGGGATACGGCGGTCGAAGCGTCCCGGCCGCAGCAGGGCGGGATCCAAGGAATCGGGACGGTTCGTTGCAGCCAAGATGACCACGCCGCGGGAACCGTCGAAGCCGTCCATTTCGGTGAGGAGCTGGTTGAGCGTCTGCTCACGCTCATCGTTGCCGCCTACGCCTGCGCCGTCGCGCTTCTTGCCGATGGTGTCGATCTCGTCGATGAACACGATGCAGGGCGCTTTTTCGTTGGCCTGCTGGAACAGGTCGCGCACCTTTGCCGCGCCCATGCCGACGAACATCTCCACAAATTCCGAACCCGAAATGGAGAAGAAGGGAACGTTCGCCTCGCCCGCCACCGCCTTGGCAAGCAGCGTTTTGCCCGTGCCCGGAGGGCCTACAAGCAGCGCGCCCTTGGGCAGCGAAGCGCCGATGGCGGTATACTTCGACGGGTCGTGCAGGTAATTGACGATCTCGGTCAGCAGATCCTTCGCCTCGTCCTCACCTGCAACATCCGCAAAGGTCACGCCGGAGCTGGACGCCACATAGACCTTCGCGTTGCTCTTGCCGAACTGCAGGGAGCTCATGCCGCCCGCTCCCATCTTGTTTTGAATGGTGCGCGACAGCACGCGCCCAAGCAGCACAAAGATGACGATGGGCAGCACCCAGCTGATGATAAAGGACAGCAGCGGCGACATCTGCTCGCTTACAACGCGGTCAAAGGTACAGCCCGATGCGTACAGACGATCGACTAACGAGCTGTCGTCAAAGGCGACCGTCTTGTAGGAGGTCTGCGGCGTGGCCGTATCCGTAAAGTAAATGTAATCCGATTCGAGCTGTACGGCAGCGATTTCCTTATCATCGAGCATCTTTAGGAAGGTGCCGTAATCCACGGTCGTTACCTGCGTCTCCAACAGTCTTGGGAACAGGAAGATGTTGAGCAGCAGCAGCACCGCTAACGCGATCAGAGAATAGTAAAAGATAGGTTTTTTGGGCGTTTTGACTTCTTTCATGACGAGACTCCTTTACAAAGGACTTGTTTGTATTATAACTTTTTATCCGATGTAAAGCAAGGTACGAAACTGTGATACTGCTGTGACAAAATAAAGGAATGGTAAAAAAGCGCCGATACCGCCGTATGGATGGACGGTCTCGACGCATCGATCGGATGTACCGACTCTTGGTTTAGCTTAAGGAAATGGGCAGTCCTTGCTTAAAAGCGCTTCTGTTCGCTCCCATAAAAAATTCACTTCGGCGTCATAGTAGCAGCAGCGCAGCAGACGCTGCATCTGCTCCACGTCGATCGGTCTTGGGTTGGAGCCTGTGCAGGCGTCCGATACGGCAAGCTCCGCAATGTGCGGCAGCTTTGCAAGGAACTCCTCCTCCCCGATGACGCCGTCCTCGTAGTCACGAATACATTCGGGAATGTCTAAGCGCTTGTTCAACCCACGAACGTGCTCGATAAGAGCGCGGGTGCGTTCCTCCTCGCTGCTGCCCGAAAGTCCCAAATGGAGCGCGATCTCGGCGTAACGCTTGCGCGCTGCGGCGTCCTTTCCATTGAAGGCGATGACCTTGGGCAGGTACATGGCGTTTGCGCAGCCGTGAACGATGTGCGAACCGGAGAAGGCGGCGCCTGTCTTGTGCGCCATGGAGTGGACGATGCCAAGCAAGGCATTGGAGAAAGCCATGCCTGCCAAGCACTGCGCGTTGTGCATACGCGCTCGCGCTTCGCTGTCGCCGTGGTAGGACGCAAGTAGGTTCTCGCTGATCATTTTGATGGCGTGCAGGGCAAGCGGGTCGGTGTAGTCACAGTGCAGGGTGGATACATAAGCTTCCACCGCGTGCGTGAAGGCGTCCATCCCCGTATAGGCGGTCAGCCTTTTGGGCATAGTCTCCGCAAGAGCGGGATCGACGATGGCGACGTCGGGCGTAATGTTGAAATCGGCAAGCGGATACTTGACGCCCTTTGCATAATCGGTGATGACAGAAAACGCCGTGACCTCCGTGGCAGTGCCGGAGGTGGAGGGAATGGCACAGAAGCGAGCGCGGGTACGCAGCAAAGGAAACTGAAACGGCACGCAAAGATCCTCAAAACGGGTCTCGGGATACTCGTAAAAGACCCACATGGCCTTGGCTGCGTCGATGGGCGAGCCGCCGCCCAACGCAACGATCCAATCGGGGCCGAAGCGCCGCATGGCCTCCGCGCCGCGTTGTACGGTCTCCACGGAGGGGTCCGGCTCTACGCCCTCAAACAGCTCCACTTCCATACCTGTTTTGGTGATAAGCTGCGTGACCTGATCCAAAAATCCGTACCGTTTCATGCTTGAGCCGCCCGTTACGAGAAAGGCCTTATGCCCATGCAGCTCGCCTAATGCCGTCAGTGCGTCTTTGCCGTGATAAATGTCGCGGGGCAGGGTAAATCGCATCATAGAAAAAACCTCCTGTTCCGCGTTAGTTTGACACGATCCCAAAGGAATATGCGTCAGACCCGAAGGAACAGGAGGCGTTACCCTTACACAGCGTCGGGGGGAGGGAATGACGCCATGTCAGCGGTTCATGTGGCAGCAGTAATGCTGCTTATCCCAAAGCTCATCCGCCTTGCCCGCCCAGCATTCGGCAGCATGTTCGCACTTGCCGCTGAGCGTGTGCACATCCTCCGGATGCTCCAGATCGGTCGAGCGAGCGCCGCTTCTGTCCACCATGCCCGCAAGTGCGGGGGGATTGTCCAACAGGGGGCAGGGACGCAGCATGTTCTCGTTGAAAGGCTGGTTCTTGTAATACTCCTGGAAGAGCGGCCGCTTGTAGGCCTCCAGCAGGGTCTGCTCACGGATGTTGGAATCCGAATAATGGATGAACGCACAGGGCTCGATGTCGCCGTTGGCGTTGATATGCAGGTAGGAGCGCCCGCCTGCGATGCAGCCGCCGACAAACTCGCCGTCGTTCCAAAAGTCCATGGTGAACAGGGGCTTCGTCTTGCGGAAGCCGCGGATCTGCCGATACATGAACGCACGCTGCTCCGCGCTGACCATCAATTCGGGAACGGCGTCTGCGCCAACGGGCATGTAGGTGAAGAACCACGCAAACTTGGCGCCAAGGTCGATCATGTGATCGAAGTACGCTTCGCTGCCGATGACTTCGGTGTTCGTGCTTGTGTAGCAGCAGGAGATACCAAAGAGCAGCTTCTTTCGCTTTAGGATCTCGCAGGCCTTTACGACCTGTTGATACGTCCCCTTGCCGCGGCGGGAATCCGTCGCTTCCTCAAAGCCCTCCAAGCTGATGGCAGGCGCAAAGTTCTTTACGCGCAGCATCTCGTCCGCAAAGGCCTCATCGATGAGCGTGCCGTTGGTAAAGGCCAAAAACGCGCAGTCGGGGTTTGCTTCACAGAGGCGGATCACATCCTTTTTACGGACAAGCGGCTCACCGCCGGAAAGGATGTACAGATAGGTGCCCATTGCCTTGCCTTGATGCACGATGTCGTCCAGCTCCTCATAGCTCATGTTGAGCTTATTGCCGTAATCCGCGGCCCAACAGCCCGTGCAATGCAGGTTGCAGGCTGAGGTCGGGTCCATCAGGATGGCCCAAGGTACGTTGCAGTGCTCCTTTTCACGCAGCTTGACCTGCCGCGGCGAACCGATCAGGCTATCGTTTATCACGACGTCCTCAAACAGGCGCGAACGCAGACCGTCGTCCAGATCCGTCCACAGGCTCATAACGAGCTTGTACCAGTTGCCGTTTGTATCCTCCATCGCTTCCTTGATCTTTTGCGCCTGATTGGTCACGGAATGCCCTGTATCATGCTCGATCAGCCAATCCAACACCTTGGGAATGTTCTTCTCGGGGTCTTTGTCGATATAGCTGAGTACGCGCTTCACGCCGAAGGCCTTGAAGCCCTTCGAAAAAGTCCGATCGTTCATGGGAAATGCCTCACTTTCCTGCGTTTTTATATGGTAGCATTTCAAAGAGCACAAGTGTAACGGACAAGGCGCGAGGCTTGGGCGAAAAATCGACAAGCCTTGCAGATGTATCCTTTTTGGGCGAAAGCCGCATTTCGCGCAGAATATACGGTTTGACTCGCGTATGAGAAAAGCATATTTCCATGCATTGACGAAATGCAGGAAGCTTGTTAAAATGTACAAGACACAGTGCGCTTTGCTTGTGCGGAGAGGAGAGAGCGTGTACCATAATTCCGTAGACATACGCTATCGAGAACCACAGGGGGCCGTTGCGGTCAACACGCAGATCGTCCTTCGGATCGATGCACCCTTAGGGGCGGAGGATTTTACAGCTAAACTTTGCCTGCAGGACGAGAGCGGACAGCGCCTGCTTCCCATGGAAAAGGAAGGCAGCAGCGCCTGCATCACCATTACCGCGTCCGACAAGGCTTGCCTGATGCAGTACTCTTTCCTTTGTTATGCCTTTGGGCGTTGGTACTGGGTCGGCGCCGAAAGCGGCGAGGGCAGGGTGATGGACGTGCAGCATGCGGCTTGGCAGATCACCGTGTATCAGGCGGACTTTACCACGCCCGACTGGTTCTGCGGTGCGGTCGCGTACCAGATCTTTCCCGACCGATTTTATTGCAGCGATCCAAAGGCGATACCTGCACGCGCACAGGAGCATCTTCGCAAAAAACGACATCTGCGGCTGCATACAAGCTGGGACGAGGAACCCTATTGGCAGCCCGAGGCGGGACGCAGAGAGTATGCCCCCGACGATTACTTTGGCGGCGATCTCAATGGCATCCGTCAAAAGCTGCCGTACCTCAAGGCGCTCGGCGTGAGCTGTATCTATCTCAACCCGATCTTTGAAGCCGCCAGCAACCACCGCTACAACACGGCAGATTATGACCGCATCGATCCCTTCCTTGGCACGAACGAGGATTTTCTTGCCCTTGCAGAGGATGCAAAGGCAAGCGGGATCCGCCTCATTTTGGACGGCGTGTTCAACCATACGGGTTCCGACAGCATCTACTTTGACAGCGAACACAGCTACGGCAACGGCGCCTGCGACAGCAAGGACTCGCCGTATTACCCTTGGTATCGCTTTACGCATTGGCCCAATGGCTACGAGAGCTGGTGGGGCTTTCCCACCCTGCCCAACGTATCGGAGTTGGAACCGAGCTTTGATGCTTTTCTAAACGGAGAGGACGGTGTGGTGGCGCGTTGGCTGCGTCGAGGCGCTTCCGGCTGGCGTTTGGATGTCGCGGACGAGCTGCCCGATGACTGCATCCGCCACATCCGTGCGCGCACGAAGGCGGAAAAGCCCGATGCGCTGCTGATGGGCGAGGTGTGGGAGGATTGCTCCAACAATTATGGCTCGGAGGGCAGGCGCGCCTATGTCAACGGCGACCTGCTGGACTGCGCCATGAACTATCCCTTCCGTGATGCGTTGTTGGATTTTCTTCTTTGCAGGGACGACGCCTACCGCTTGAACGAACGCTTTTCGCAGCTGAGGGAGCATTACCCCAAGCCCTTCTATGATGCAAGCCTGAACCTAATTTCCTCGCACGATGAGGTGCGCTTTCTGTCCGCACTTTGCGGCGCTCCCGATCGCCATCAAAAAAGAGAACTGCACGCCGCCTTCGATCCCCCAAAGGAGGTGCGGGCAACGGCGCGTGAAAAATTCGTCTTGGCCACAGCGCTGCAGATGACCATGCCCGGTGTTCCCTGCGTGTATTACGGTGACGAGGTCGGGCTTGACGGCTGTGCCGATCCCTTCAACCGCCGCACCTATCCGTGGGGGCGTGAGGATCAGCAGCTTAAGGAGGAGTTTACCGCGCTCATCGCTGCGAGAAATCAAAGCGCGGCGCTCAGGAAGGGCTATGCGCGCTTTGGTGCACTCTCAAGGGATGTCTTTGCTTTGATCCGCTTCCTTGAAAAGGAAACGAGTATCCTGCTGATCAACCGTGCGGATGCAGCTCGCCTTGCGCTGCTGTACCCTACTTTGCTCAGCGAAGGCCCCGATGTAAGAAGAGAGCTGCAATTTGCAGGGAAGTATCAGCTGCGAAAGGGACCCTTTGCGGCGGAGGAGACGGAGAAGATGACCCTTGATGCGGTGCTGAGCTATGAGCTGCCGCCAAGGAGCTACCTTTTGCTGACGCGGGAGACAGAAGCATGAGACTGCTGCGAGGCTTTGACGAACTGAACAAGACCCTCTTTTTCACAGCTTGCTTTTGTCTGCTGTTCGGACTTGCGCTGAACTCCGTCAAGGCGTTGACCGTGCTTGTGCTGATCCTGCGCATCCTTGGCGCTGTTTTTATGATGCTGCTTTTACTTCGACAGTTCGGCGGAAACAGCAGTAAGCGGGCGCAGGAGAACCTTGTGTATCTGCGAACGCTCACGGCGATACGCGATTTTTTCAAAGGGATCGGAAGAAAGATCGCTTCCTTCTTTCAAAAAAAGGATCAAAAAAAGGATGCGTCCAAGGAAAAGCGCAAGAAAGAGCCGAACCCCTTTCGGCGCGCATATGACGAGAGCAAGGCGTATCGCATCCTCATCTGTCCGCAGTGCTCACAGCGGCTTAGGGTGCCGCGGGGCAAGGGACGCATTCGCGTGACCTGCACACGCTGCGGAAATCGTTTTGATGCAAAAAGCTGATAAATTTTAAAAAGCACGCGATTCCGCTTGAAAAAGAAAAGGAACTTGGGTATACTGAGAAAGATCAAAGAAAAGGAGCAACGAATATGATAGAAAAGACTATGACGATCCAAAGCATCATCAGCAAGGACCCCGCCCTTGCCGATATTCTGATCGAAGCCGGCATGCATTGCCTGGGCTGCGCCATGGCGCACAGCGAAAACCTGGAGCAGGCCTGTGCCGTTCACGGGATCGACTGCGATGCGCTGGTCGACCAACTGAACGCCTATTTGGCAAAATAAGAGACAAAGGGAGCGAACAGGGCTTCGCTGCCCAACTACAACGCAGCAAACTAAGCGGGCAGTCCTTCGACGCTCGCTTTTTATTTTTGTCATTCTAAAAAGCGCTCAAAGCGAACGGCTTATGCTTGTACAGCAGCTGAGGAGCGCCGACCCGACCTTTTGTTCCGCTGCAATAAAAACGGGGGAGACGGTTTCGCGTCTCCCCCAAGGATAAGCACACGCAGCTGCGCTTTTGATCGGATCAGCGGCGACGTCTTGCGTTGCAGCGGCAGGAGCAGCTTGGCCTTGCAGAGTTTTGCAGAGCCTGCACGATCTCCATGCACTCGCCAAAGCGTTGGAAGTGCACGACCTCGCGCTCACGCAGGAAGTACAGCGGTTCGATGATCTCCGCGCAGTCGGTCATGTTCATCAGATGCTCATAGGTAGCTCGCGCTTTTTGTTCCGCAGAAAGGTCCTCGGTTAGATCTGCAATGGGATCGCCTGTGCAGGCCAGCGCAAGCGCACTGAAGGGAGCGCCGTTCGGATCGCAGGGATACACGCCGTGATCGTGCATCACATAGTAGCCGTTCAGACCCGCTGCGTCCAGCTCGGCACAGCTGCAGCCGCACATGCACTGCCGTATCATGGCGCCCAAGATCTCCCAGTGCGCCAGCTCCTCCGTGCCGATATCGGTCAATGTAGCCTTGACGCGGTCATCGGGCATGGAGTAGCGCTGCGTTAGGTAGCGCACAGCTGCGCCCAGCTCGGAGTCGGGGCCGCCGTACTGTGCAAGCAGCAGCTTGGCCATGCGCGGATTAGCCTTTGTGATGTTGACGGGATACTCAAGTTCCTTCTGATAGATCCACATAGCAGCCTCCTAACCGTTGCAGCGGCCGTTTTCCCACGGCCATTTGCCGTAGACCCAGCTGCCCGTGTCCGTGGGGGATTGCCCGAAGTTGAGAAAAGGCCCGTATGCGCGCTCATAGGCCTCCTGCAAGGACATGAGCTTTTCCGCATAGCACAGGTAGTCTGCCTGCGCCATCTCGTCATCGGGGTGCGTGTCGCAGTACAGCTGCAGTTCCACGCAGGCAAAGCGCGCCTCGCGCAGCTTGGCCTCCAACATTTCCATCGTCATTTCCATAGCAAGCTCCTTACTCTGCGCAGCCGCATCCGGTGGGATAGGCGCTTACAAGTTCGGGAAAGAGCGTTCCCTTTTCCAAGGCCTCCGACGGGCAGAATCCCGCTTTATAGGTCTGGTCGGGGAAGTAGATCGTCGCCAGTGCGCAGCCGCCTCCGCTTGCGCAGCCACAGCTCCCGCTTTCACAGGCTTCGCCTGCCGCAACGACCTTTCCCGCGCTCAGCGGGTCGATCGCGGGTGGCTTGCCCGTAAAGCAGCAGCTTGTGCCGACAGCATAGTTTCTTTGCATACCGTACCTCCAATTTTCAGGTTGATGTATACTATTCCAAGCACAACAGGGCTGTTACAGCTAAAAGCAGGCTGAATATTTAAGCTTTATTGCAGAATAAACGACAGAATAATTAAAATCGACGCATAACGCACAAGGTGTTCACAATCCTGACATACCCATGTCAAAGCTCGGTGATAGCATCTTCTCATCCAAGAAGGGAGATCAAACCTATGAAAAAGATCGGATTTCGTATAACGGCGTGCATCATGGCAGTTAGCCTGCTGCTGACCTTGATCGGCTGTACAAAGGACACGAACGAAACAGCAGAAGTTTCTGAGACGCTGATCGGACAGATCCAAAGCTTGGACGGGAACGCCGTGACGCTCCTGCTGGGCGATCTGATCGAAAATACCGCACCTGCCGACATGGGTGGCTCGGGCGATATGACCATGCCCGACGGCACCGCACCTGCCGACATGGGCGGCTCGGGCGATATGACGCCTCCCGACGGCACCGCACCTGCCGACATGGGCGGTTCGGGCGATATGACGCCTCCCGATGGCACTGCACCTGCCGACATGGGCGGTTCAGGCGATATGACGCCTCCCGACGGCGCAATGGGCGGAACAAGCAACTTCGCGGCGGGCACGGAGACCCGCGCACTGACACTTACGGATACGACGGAATACGCAAGCACAGCATCGTCCGATGAAACAGAGACGGTCAGCCGCGACACGTTGGAAACGGGTCTGATCGTTGAAGTGACCATCGATGCCAACGCCAATATACTGAGTTTGACCATTCAAGACACCAACAGCGGCTTTGGCGGCGGCATGAGCGGAATGCAGCCAAACGGCGGAAGCGGCGGTTCTGCTGACAGCGGCGACAGCGCCGAGACCGTGACCGCAGACACGAGCCTCAGCGGCGAGAACTACAGCTCGACCACATCTGACGAGAACGCCCTGTGTGTGTCGGGGGACGTAAGCGTGACCTTGACGAACATCACGCTCGATAAGAGCGGCGACAGCTCAGATAACGACAGCAGCAATTTTTACGGTTTGAATGCGGGTCTGTTGGCGAAGGACGGGGCAACGGTCAACATTGAAGGCGGCACCTTTACGACGAACGCCTCCGGTGCAAACGCGGTGTTCAGCTACGGTACGGCCACCGTGAACATCAGCAACGCTTCGATCCATACCTATTCGGATAACTCCGGCGGCATCCAGACGGCAGGCGGCGGCACGACGAATGCAAGCAACCTGACCATCCTGACGGAAGGCGCTTCCGCAGCGGCGATCCGCTCCGACGGAGGCGGCGGCACGGTCACGGTAGACGGCGGCAGCTATACGACCAACGGTACGGGCAGCCCTGCCGTCTACAGCACAGCGGACATCACCGTGTCCAACGCCACGCTGACTGCAACGGCGTCGGAGGCGCTGGTCATCGAGGGACAGAACAGCATCACGCTGGACGACTGCATCGTTTCGGGCAGCATGAGCGGCACCTACGGCAGCGACAGCAGCGAGAATCTGCACGGCGTGATGATCTACCAAAGCATGTCGGGCGATGCAGAGGTCGGTGAAGCGGCGTTCAGTATGCGCGGCGGCAGCCTGACCACGACGGTGGGCGACCTCATTTATGTGACCAACACTGCCTGCACCATCGAGCTGTCGAACGTGACACTGACGCTTGCAGACGGCAACCTGCTGACCGTGGCGGGCAACGACAGCAGCCGCGGTTGGGGCACAAGCGGGGCAAACGGCGGACAGGTCGTGTTCATCGCAGATGCGCAGAAGCTGTTTGGGGACATCCTTGTGGATGAGATCTCCACACTTCAGCTGGAACTGAGCAACGCCTCAAGCTTCACGGGTTCCATCAATTCCGACGGAACGGCGGGAGAGGTGGACGTCACGTTGGACGCGAACAGCACCTGGACGCTGACGGCTGACAGCTACATCAGTTCCTTTTCCGGCGACTATGCGAACGTGAACCTGAACGGCTTTACACTCTATGTAAACGGAGTCGCAGCTAAGTAAGTATAATTCGACCAAGTATCGGGTAAACGCCCTTCCAAGTCGGGAGGGCGTTTTGTTATAAAAGCAGCACGTTGTTTCATGGACAAGCGTACAGTCCCTTCCTGCCATCACAAGCGGCATGAGCATATGTGGATATCACCATAGGAATACTTGCCAATTTTGCGGGCTTGTGCTATGCTGAAAACAGAGAAATTTGTCGAATCGAGATGGGAGGCCGCTGCTCTGTGGCAAAAGGGATCGTAAAGCGCCTGGGAATACTTGCTTTGGCTGCTGCAATATGCGTTCTTTCAGCCTGCCGTGTTCAAACATCCACGGAGGGGACGATCGCGCATATCAGCCCAACGCCTCTTGCATCGGGCGTGATCAACCCTACGGAAAGTGCAACGCCGTCTCCATCCCCTTCGCCAACGAGTACGCCTGCGCCGACCGCAGAACCAACACCGCCGCCTACGCCAACGGCGGAACCAGTCGGCCGCGCTCTTTCGGTCTATCGTTTGTCCGAGGCGGAGCGAGCCTACTTCATCGCGCAGGGGCTGAACGATAACGTAGCTAAGCTTGCCCTGTCCAAGCTTCAACTGGATCCGAACAAGCCCGTCATTGCGCTGACGTTTGACGATGGACCAAGCGAGAACACGGATTCGATCCTGGATGTACTGGAGCAGTACGGCGTTCGCGCCACGTTCTTTGTGCTCGGCTATAAGGTGGAGGATCACAGCGAGCAGATCCAAAGAGCCATCAACCTGAACTGCGAGATAGGCAGCCATACTTGGGCGCATGCTCGATATGTGGACAGAAGCTCGGCGCAATTGGCCACGGATCTGCAACGAACGGAGGATGCGCTTTGGACCGTTGCCAATTACAAGCCGCGCCTGTTTCGACCGCCCTATGGACAGCTGTCCACCTCCATTCGCGAGGGTGCAAAGCAGTTGGGCTATGTCATGATACTTTGGAACGTGGATACCCGCGACTGGGAGCATCGCAACGCGGAGATGGTCATCGACAGTGCGCTCAAGGACGCCAAGGACGGTTCGATCATCCTTTTCCACGATCTGTATGCCAGTACGGCGGAAGCCATCGAGACCATCGTGCCTGCTTTGATCGAGCAGGGGTATCAGCTTGTTACGGTTTCGGAGCTGTTGTTCTTTGCCGCAGCGTATCCCGAGGCGGGCGACCGCTTCTTTGGGATCAAGGAATGGAGGGAGTAGCGGCTATAGTTCCCTGTACAGATCCGTAAAGCGTATAAATTTTCACAAATCGGAACGTTTCCATGCAGAATGATCGATTGACAAGGCACATTTTATTGTATAAACTATAGCATGGAGACACAGTTTGAAACTTGTTGCATCCTGCATCGGATACGGAAGTGTTTTGTGCGTATGTACACCATGCAATAGCTTTTGACCGCAGGAGTATTATGGATGGATCGCTGCTTTCTGCTGTGAACATGCGTAGTTGAGAGGTTTGATCAAAACCATGAGGGAGACCGAAGCGCAGACAAGTCGGCGGTGTCGTCACATACCGCAGCGCATCATCGCCATAGATCTGGAAACAACGGGCATGGATCCGTCATCGGACGCTATCATCGAAGTGGCTGCCGTTCGTTTTGTGGATGGCGAACGCACGGAGAGCTTTCACAGCTTGGTCGACCCCGCCTGCCGCCTACCATATTTCATTACGATGCTCACGGGAATTCGCGATGATATGCTCATCGGAGCGCCTCGCATTTACGAGATCCTGCCGAGCTTTCTGCGCTTTGTGGGTGCAGACGTCCTGCTTGGACACAATGTTTGCTTCGATCTTGCGCAGCTTGAATCGGCGACCCGCCGCCACTGCGGCATAAGCCTTACAAACGAGTACATCGATACGCTGCTTTTGAGCCGCCGCCTGTTTCCAAACTATCGGCATCATCGCCTTTGCGACCTTACGGAGCGATTCATGGTCGATACTGAGGGGGCGCATCGCGCAATGGCGGATGCACTGGCCGCATACGACTGCTACCGCTGCCTGCTTAAGGAAATGGACAGGCAGGGGCTGTATATGGAAGCGCTCACTGCGCCGCGCAGGCCGCGCATTGGCGCGTGTCCGCCACTGCCCACTGAGCCGCCCACGGCTTGGCGGGGCTTGCATGTTGCCTTTATGGGCAGCCTACAGCGCGTTGCCCGCGAAGACGCCTTGCGCTTTGTACAGTACTGCGGCGCATATGTGGATACGCGCTATGCTGCACGGACGGATATTCTGGTGCTGGGACGTACGCGTGGGGATGGGCCTTACGGAAAGCCTCTGCGGTTGGTGGAAGCGGAGAAACGCAAGGCCGAGAGCGCCGACCTATGCATTTTGACAGAGGACGAGTTTATGGATTTTTGGAAGCAACCGAATTTGGAGGAAAAGGTACATGAGTGAGAAGCTATTGCTGGTGACGGGCTTTGAACCCTTTGGCGGGTCGGAAGTGAATCCCGCGAAAAATGCCGTGCTCAGTCTTCCGGCCCGTGTGGGCGAGCTGCGCATTTCCCGCGCCATTCTGCCCGTAGTTTGGGGCGAAGCGCAGGATACGCTTAAGCGGCTCATCAAGCGCAGGATGCCCGACGCCGTTTTGTCCTTTGGCTTGGCAGGCGGACGCAGCGCAGTATGTTTGGAACGCGTGGCCATCAACCTTGCTGCGTCAAGCAGAGCCGATGAGAAGGGCATATACCAAAATGGACTCATCGATACGGAAGGCCCAAGCGCCTATTTTGCCAACCTGCCCTATGTACAAATGCGCAATGCCATCAAGCGCTGCGGGGTCAAGGCAAGGTATTCCGATTCGGCGGGCACCTATCTTTGCAATGCCGTGCTGTACACTGCGCTGCGGCAGGCAACCTTGGACGGCCGCGGCATGAAGGCGGGGTTCATCCATCTGCCCTATTTGGAGGAACAAAGCGACACGGCCTACACGATCACGCAGGATCAGTGTGAAAGCTGCGCTTTGGCTGCGGTTCGCGCCTTGGAGGAGATCCTTTCACAGATGGATGCTTAACGTTTTCCGCGTGTATACCACAGATCCGATAAAAATGCAAGACTTGTACTTTTCCCGTTTTTGTGATAAAAATATACATAGATGGATAACGAGACGAACAAACTAACTCTGCGGCATACCAACGAAGCTGTATCGGTGCGCACGGCGGAGCTGCAGGCACTCGTACGTCTCAACGAGGAGAGCATTCGCTTCGGCCTGAGCCTGACGATCGAACGAGCACAGCGCCTGCAAGAAAGGCGTGACGCCGCTCTTTTGGACAACCGAAGGGTGGAGTTTGGCGCAAGCGCCCTGCCTGCGCTTATCGAGACCTTTCTCGATGACTCGCGCATCGAGCAGGCAGACTACGCGGACACTCTGGAAGCGCTGGTCGCTGTATTCTATCGTGTCAAGACGGAGGCAAGAGAACGTCTCACCGATGAGGACGTGCTTGCTCTGCTGCGCCATGCATATGACGCGACGGAAGGCGACCTGCATTTTCTTGGCGTTGCAGACGTGGAGGAATTGCAGGCATGGGCAGAAAAGGATGGGGGAAACAGGGAAGCATTTTAGCGGCAGCGCGAAGAAGCAAGCCTGACGGGGGGAACGAATGACATTGGAAATGACGCTCGGCGAGCGGCTGGACAAGAAACGCCAAGAGGAATGGTACGCGGAGCTGTACAAGCTTTTGGCTGAGCGTACGCAGCGCAGTACAGGCTGTACGGACAGTTCTGTCCCATTGGACACGGTACAGGACTTGCTCAAGTCCCTGCAGTATGCCATAGAGACCGCCTTGGAAGCAGAGCCTATGGATCCTTCCTTGGAGCTGCCAAGCCCCAAAGCGCTTTGGGAGCAGGGACAGCGCGAGCTGAAGCGCCTGCAGCGGCGGGGCAAGCTGCTGCTGCATCAGGTGCGGCGCATGGAGCTGCCCACGGACAATATTGCCTATCGCGACACTTTGACAGAGCTGGATCGCTTCTTCATGCGCTACGATGAAACGGATGCAGCGCACGAGCTGCCCTGCTCCATCGATTATCCGCTTTGTCGCCCCATTGCGGACGAGCCATCGGGCGTACGCTATGTGGTGACCTATTTGGGCGAGCTGTGCGTGGAGGGAGAATTGCTGCACCGCATCAGACCCGAGCGCTTGATCGCTGTGTGGCAAGCCGCTGTGGGCGACAGCGCAGAAGCGGTGTTCAATCTTTATCGTCCCGTTGCTGAGGATGTACTTTTTGACGAGCTGCCGAAGGGTTTTTGCGTCACAACGGAGACGGAGACGGCGCTTACGTTGGACATGGCTGCGGTGACAGCGGCGGGAAAACTTCGTTTAGGACAGCGCAGCGAAGAGCTGCTGCGCTATGCGGCGGCAGAGCTTTTGCCGCGTCTGATGGCGGCTGCCGAGACGGACGGCGAGGGACTTGGCGGCGTGTTCCCGCTGCGTTGCCTATAAAAGACAGCGTCAAGAAGAACACGCGATAAAGGAGAAGGCATGCCTTTTCAAAAGGAAAGTTTAGATTTTTTAGTCGAAAATCGTCTGCGTGACGACAAACAATGGTTCAATGCGCATCGTGACAGCTACGAAAAGCTCGTTTTGC
Organism: uncultured Oscillospiraceae bacterium; assembly: GCA_964490325.1. Classification (GTDB taxonomy): domain Bacteria; phylum Bacillota; class Clostridia; order Christensenellales; family CAG-138; genus DAOPJM01. The sequence continues at coordinate 123,984 of CAZBBX010000001.1, read as the reverse complement.
AGCCCATGCGAGAACTGGTCACGGCTCTGACGCCGTCAATGCTTGCGATCGATCCCGCCTTTGTGACGGAGCCAAAGATCGGCAAGACCATCTCGCGAGTGTGGCGCGACACACGCTACACGCACGACAAGAGTCTGTTTCGCGATCACCTATGGTGCAGCTTCACGCGCAAGCGCCAGCTGTTCGAGGGCTTGCCCTGCTTCTTTTTCGAGCTGTCGCCGCAGGGCGTTCAATATGGCTGCGGATATTATCAAGCAAGCAGCGACGTCATGCAGGCGCTGCGCGAGCTGATCCTTGCAGACGCCCCCTGTTTTATCCATGCCCGCGATGCGCTCAATTCGCAGACCCTGTTTACCATGGAGGATGCGCGCTACAAGCGCAGCCGCTTTTCGGACAGACCCGCAGAGCAGCGTCTTTGGCTGGATCAAAGAAACATCTGCTTCTTGACGGGCAGCAAAGATTTTTCATTTGTATTTTCTGATAAATTGGCGGAGCGGCTTTCAAAGGATCTGACCCTGCTCAAGCCTCTGTACGAACTACTGATGCAGGCGGAAGCACGAAAGCCGCGTAAAGAACAGTTCGGCCATGATCTGTAAGGGAAAAATACCGCTGCAAAGCACAGCCCGCTACTCAAAAAAACGCCCCAAGGGGCGCTTTTTTGATGCAGCAGGCGTGTGACATACCCTTTTACAAATGGCTTTATGATAAAAGTACAGGTCAACCCTCCATCAAGATGGCGGCGGCGGTGTCGCGGCGGAACTCGCGCCTAAGGGCGTAGCAAAGAATATCGGTGGAGAGCATGTCGGCTCGCAGGGAGGCCTGCGCCGTCTCCGTTAAAGCTGCGTAGTCGCTGTTGCGCAGGATAAGCGGCGTGGGCGACAGGTTGCGTATGGCGGAAAGCAGTGCGGTGGTGATGCGCCTTCTTCCCAATACGCGCAGGTACAGGTTAACATCCTGCTGCATGTCCTCCGCAAGATCGGCGCTGATGTCCAGCAGCGCACACATGGAGATGCGTTTTACGCGTGCCATGGTGAAGCGGCGGGTCTTTACGGCCTCAAAAAAGCTGTCCGCATCGCAGCAGGTCCTGGCGGCGCGGGCAAGATTGGTCTCAAAGCCCTCGCTCACGTCGGGCAGACGCCGTATATCCTCCAAGCTCATGCCGCGCAGCTTGTAGAGCAGCATGGCGCCAATGTCGTTGGCGGTGATGGGGAATTGCTCGTCAAACTGCATTGCGCCGCTGACGAACATGGGCATGGCGGTCAGCACATCCCGATCGCCTTCGCGCAGCGCGGTACGGATGGCGGTGGCGCTGGAAAGCTCACCCGTCAGGACGGGATTGTTGTAGTCGTTGCCGATGCGCCGTACGGGTACGGGATTCATCTTAGGTGCATAGCGTTCGATGGCGCGGAGATACTCCACAGCCAAGATGTTGTTGGGCTTCTTCAGTTCCATCAGCAGATCGTGCGGTACGCCGTATTCAAACAGTGCGTCAAAACGAGCCTGTGGGTAGGACTTGCCCATGCGCAGATGCCGCGCCAGCGCAAGCTTAAATTCCTGCGGCTCGTCGTTTAGGAGCTTTGCAAGCTGTCGAAGTGCGCCAAGGTCATCCAGCTCGCAGCCAAACGCAAGGTCTGTGACGATGCCCGTTGCAGAAAGCAGCCGAACAGCGCCTGCGGCGTAGCGCTCCGCGCTTGCTTGTGTGAAGACGCAGGGGATCTCGATCACCAGATCGGCGCCTGCCTGTAAGGCCCACTCGGTGCGCGTGTACTTGTCGGTACAGGCGGGTTCGCCGCGCTGCACAAAATTGCCCGACAGGGCGACGATCACATAATCTGCGCCCGTCAAGCGGCGTGCCTCCTCCATATGATAGATATGCCCATTATGCAGCGGATTGTATTCGGCAACGATGCCAACGACACGCATGAAAAATCACCTCGCGAAGATTGTTGTATTGAGTATACCATTTTTCGACGGACTGTGGTATAATAAATCGAAATTTATTTTGGAGGCTTATGTCATGTCTTTGATGGAAAACATCCTGGCGAAGGCAAAGTCCGACGTGAAGCATATCTTGCTTCCCGAAGGCACGGAGCCGCGCACGGTTCAGGCCGCGGCGCGCATCAAGGAGCGGGGGATCGCTAAGGTCACGCTGTTCGGCAAAGCAGAGGCTATCAACGAGATCGCCAAGCAGTATGGTGTATCCTTAGACGGTATCGATTTAATCGACCCCGAGACGCACGAAGCATACGCACGGTACACGGAACAGTTCTATCAAATGCGCAAGGCGAAGGGCGTCACGCCCGAAAAGGCTGCGGAGACGATCAAGAATCCGCTGTTCTTTGCGGCCATGCTCATCTACGACAAGAAAGCGGACGGCTTTGTGTCGGGCGCGATCAACACGACGGGCAACACCCTGCGTCCCGGTCTGCAGATCATCAAGATGGCAGAGGGCATTCACACCGTGTCCAGCTTCTTCATCATGAACGTGAAGGAAAAGGGCTATGGCGACAATGGCACGCTCATCTTCTCCGACTGTGCGGTCAATATCGATCCTACGGCGGAGCAGCTTGCCGAGATCGCCATCACTTCCGCAAAGAGCGCCAAGGCACTCTGTGACATGGAGCCGCGCATTGCCATGCTGTCCTTCTCCACCAAGGGCAGCGCCAAGCACGAGAATGTGGACAAGGTCGCAAAGGCCACTGAGTTGGTGCACGAGCTTGCTCCCGAACTGAATGTGGACGGCGAACTGCAGGCGGACGCAGCGCTGGTCGAAAGCGTAGGACAGCTCAAGTCACCCGGCAGCCCCGTTGCAGGCAAGGCGAACGTTTTAATCTTCCCCGACCTGCAGTCCGGCAACATCGGCTACAAGCTGGTGCAGCGCTTGGGCGGGGCAGAGGCCATCGGCCCCATCTGTCAGGGCTTCAAAGCGCCCATCAACGATCTGTCCCGCGGCTGCAGCGTCGAGGACATCGTATCCGTGGTTGCCATCACCGCCGTACAGGCGCAGTCGATGCAAAAATAACCTACAAGGATCCATAAGGTAAAGGAGCATTCATGAAGAACATACTGGTCATCAACGCAGGCAGTTCCTCGCTGAAATATCAGCTGATCGACATCGACACCGAGACCGTCATCGCAAAGGGGCTTTGCGAACGGATCGGCATCAAGGACCCGCAGCTCAACTACAAGAACGACCGTGGCGACAAGGTCGAGCGCCGCATCGAGATGAACACCCACAAGGAAGCCATTGAGGCGGTCTTGAACATGCTGATCGACAAGGACGTGGGCGTAATTCCCGACATGAGCGCCATCGCTGCTGTGGGTCATCGAGTCCTCCACGGAGGAGAGGCGTTCTCCGAGCCGAGCCTCATCAACGACGACTGCCTGAAGGCCATCGAGGATTGCATCCCGCTTGGTCCGCTGCATAACCCCGCCAACCTTATGGGCATTCGCGGCTGCCGTGCCGTCATGCCGAACGTTCCCATGGTCGCCGTGTTCGACACCGCTTGGGGACAGGCCATGGCTAAGAAGGCGTATATGTATGCGCTGCCTTATGAAGCCTACGAAGCGTATCGTATTCGCCGCTACGGCTTCCACGGCACTTCGCACCGCTATGTGACGGGGGAGGCGCTCAAGCTGCTCAAAAAGCCCGATGCGCGCATCATCACCTGCCATCTTGGCAACGGTTCATCCATCAGCTGCTCCGTTGCGGGCAAGTGCGTGGACACGTCCATGGGACTTACGCCTTTGGAGGGTCTGCCGATGGGTACGCGCTGCGGCAGCATCGATCCCGCCATTCTGCCCTTCCTCATGGAGCGCACAGGCATGACGCCTCACGAAATGGACACCTACATGAACAAAAAGAGCGGTATGCTCGGCATTTCGGGCGTTTCCAGCGATTATCGTGACCTTTGGAAGGCCGCAAACGAGGGTAACGAACGTGCAAGACTGGCTTTGGATATGTTCGTATGGGGCGTCAAAAAGTTCATCGGCGCCTATATCGCAGAGATGAACGGTGTGGACGCGCTGGTGTTCACGGCAGGCGTGGGCGAGAACGACCGCGGCGTGCGCGAGGAGGTACTCAAGAACATGGAGTATCTGGGCATCGAGGTGGACTTCGACTACAACAAGTCTTGTCCACGCGGCGAGGTCGTGGAGCTGAGCAAGCCCACAAGCAAGGTAAAGGTGCTGGTCATTCCCACCGATGAGGAAATGGCAATCGCACGCGACACGGCGGAGCTGGCGCTTCGGTAAAAGCACACAATCGATACGGACGCACGGGGAAGGCTCTGTGGGCCTTCCCCTTTTGTTGAGAAAGGATCTTCATGCGCTTTGTGCAAAGGGAAGAAAAAGTCGCTGACGCCGCTGCGGCAGAACGACTTTCACAGGAACTACGACTGCCCTTGACAGCGGCTCGCGCCTTGACGCGGCGCGGTGTTTGCTCTGCCTCGGAGGCCGAATGCTTCCTGCATCCCGATCGACAGGCGCCCGCTTCCCCCTTCCTGCTTACAGGCATGAATGAGGCCGTAATGACCTTAAAAAACGCGATCGCCGCAGGCAAGCGAATCTGCGTATACGGCGATTACGATGCGGACGGCGTTTGCGCCGTGGCGATCCTGCTTCGCGCCCTTCGCCCCGTCAGCGATACTGTCAGCTACTACATTCCTTCCCGTCATAACGAGGGCTACGGCATGAACCGTGCCGCTATTTTGCACCTGCACGAGGAGGGCGTTGAGCTGATCGTCACCGTGGACAACGGGGTGGCGGCATTCGATGAGGTCGAACTGGCGCTGTCCTTGGGGATGCAGCTGATCCTGACCGATCACCACCGCGCACACGATCGCATACCCGCTGCCACGGCGGTGCTGCTTTCGGAAAAGAGCGATACGGAGCATCCCTTCTATGAGCTTTGCGGCGCAGGGGTCGCTTATGAGCTGGCCTGCGCACTGGACACTCTGCCGAGCAGCGACGTCCTGCTTCCCTACGCGGCGCTGGCAACGGTGGCGGACGTCGTTCCGCTGCGCAGGGAGAACCGATCGATCGTTGTGCGCGGACTCAAGTACCTGCGAGAGTCTGTGGGCTTAGCGGCGCTTTTGAAGGTCGCGGGAGTGCGCGAGGACGCTGCACTCAATGCGGACACCCTGTCGTATGTACTGGCGCCGCGCATGAACGCCGCGGGGCGTATGGGGGACGCATCAAAAGCTGCGGAGCTTCTTTTGACGGATGATGCAAAGGCGGCGGAGCAACTGGCGCTGGCGTTGGACACTGCGAACACCGAACGACGCGATGCGGAAGCAAGTATCCTCATGGAGGCGCTTTCAATGATCCAAGAGGGGGCTCTGTCGGACGCACCCGCAATGGTGCTGTACGGTAAGGACTGGAATGCGGGTGTGATCGGCATCGTGTCCGCAAGGGTCTCGGAGCGCTTCGACCGTCCCGCCATTCTGTTCACGGATGGGGAGGAAGGCGTACTTTCAGGCTCTGGCAGAAGCGGCGGCAGCGTTGACCTGTTTGACACGCTGGGCGACTGTACGGCGTATATGACGCGTTATGGCGGACACGCGGCGGCGGCAGGCGTTTCCATACGCAAGGAAGCGCTGAAAGACTTTACAGACTGCTTTTGCAAGGCCGTGCTGCAGCGCTTGGGCGGGGAACTGCCCGAGCCTGTACGACGTTACGAGGATGTACTGACGCTTGGTCAGATCGATACGGAGCTTTGCGACGCGCTTAAGACGCTTGCCCCCTTTGGCGAGGGCAACCCCGAACCGACGTTTTTGCTCAAGCAGATCCCTCTGCGGAGGGTGGTGCCGCTGGGCAAGGACGGGAAGCACCTGCAGGCACAGCTTGGCGTCAATGCGCCCTATGTGCGCATGGTGGCGTTCGGCATGGGGGATCAGCTGCAGGCTTGGCAGGGCTATCCAACGGCGGATGTGATCGTGCGGCTGCGCATCAACGAATACCAAGATAAACGCAGCGCAGGCATCTACTGCCAAGCGCTGAAGCCCTGCGAGGAACCTTTGGAAAAAAGTTGCGAGGAAAGTAAAATAATTGATGCATTCCTTGCATTTATCCGCTATAATAAGCTGTACGGGAACGGTTCTGAGAGCGTTCAAACAAGCGTGCGGTCGCTGGCGGAACAATTACCGCGTTTTTTGGCGGACGAGGAACGCCTGCGGCGCGCTTATCGCGAACTTCGCAAGCGCATCGACGGCGGCGAGCACGACCTTAAGCAGCTCCTTATCGCGTCCGATCCGATCACGCAGTACGCCGCTGCAGTATTCATCGAACTGGGGTTCCTCAGCACCGACGCCGAATCCCGCTCGGTCACTGCGGTGAAGCGTTGTCCGCACCGCGCTCTTACCGAAAGTCGCCTGTACAGTGCCATGCTTGAGAGCATGGACGCTCGAACATAAAAGGAGGGCAAACAAATGGAGCTTTCAACAAAGATCCGCAACATCCCCGATTTCCCCAAGGCGGGCATCCTGTTTCGCGACATCACGCCGCTATTGCAGGACAAGGACGCCTATCATCAGCTCATCACGGAGATCGTGGACTCGCTGAAGGATTACCGCATAGATGTGGTCATCGGGCCTGAAGCACGCGGTTTCGTGATCGGCTCCGCCGTGGCCTATGCGCTGGGCGCGGGCTTTGTACTGGCAAGAAAGCCGGGCAAGCTTCCTTACAAGACCATGCGCTATGAATACGGTCTGGAATACGGCTCTGATGTGCTTGAGATCCACGAGGATGCCATCAAGCCGGGTTATCGTGTTGCGATCGTAGACGACCTTTTGGCGACAGGCGGCACCGCCCTTGCGACCATCAAGCTGTGCGAACAGGCAGGCGGCAAGGTCGTTGCAGCACGCTTTGTCATCGAATTGTCCGATCTCAACGGCGAAAAGGCGCTGAAGGACTACGACGTAAAGTGTAACATTCGCTTTTAAGGGATGACTCTGTATAGGATCAACGGGTCAAACCGTTGATCTTGTTCTTTGAGGCGGCACAACGTCGACCTTTCTTTGGGTCAAGCTAAAGTACACGGAGTGACGGCAGCATGGATGAATTACAGCGAAATTTTGCACAGCGTTTCAGCGCGGAGGAGACCCGCCTGTTTTCTGATGCGCTAAATTTTGCCGTTAAGGTCCATGAAGGCCAGCTTCGCGAATCGGGCGAACCCTACATCAACCATCCTGTGGCGGTTGCGGAATACCTGCTGGACATGGGCATGGACAGCGCCACCATCATTGCTGGTCTGCTGCACGACACGGTGGAGGACGGCGACAACATCACCGTTGAGGAGATCGAACGGCGCTTCGGCAAGGATGTTGCACATCTGGTCGATGGCGTAACGAAGCTAACCAAATCGGGCAAACAGACCTATATCACCAAGAAGCAGGAGCAGACGGAGAATCTGCGCAAGCTCTTTTTGGCTATCGCAGAGGATGTGCGCGTCGTCATCATCAAGCTGGCGGATCGATTGCACAACATGCGTACCATCGCCTACTGTACACCGCAGAAGCAGGCGCGCAAGGCTAAGGAAACGCTGGAGGTCTATGCGCCGCTGGCACACCGCTTCGGCATGGGCGCCATCCGCAGCGAGCTGGAGGATCTGTCCTTCAAATACCTCATGCCCGATGAGTATGAGAAGATGAGCCGCTTGGTCGACGAACAGCAAAAGGAGCGCATGGAGCTGCTCAGCTCCGCCATGGAGCGCATGAAGAAGCTGATCGCCGAAGCGGGCATACAGGGCGAGATCTCGGGGCGTATCAAGCATTTATACAGCACTTGGAAGAAGATGCAGCGTTTGGACGCGTCCATCACGGACATCTACGACCTTGTGGCCATCCGTATCATCGTAGGCACGGTCAACGACTGCTATGCTGCCTTGGGCGTCATCCATTCGGCGTGGAGACCGCTGCCGGGACGATTCAAGGACTATATCGCCATGCCCAAGCCAAACATGTACCGTTCGCTGCATACCACCCTGATGAGCGAGAACGGTCTGCGCTTCGAGGTGCAGATCCGCACGGAGGAGATGCACCGCACGGCGGAGTACGGCATTGCCGCGCATTGGATGTACAAGGAGGGACGCAGCGCCCCCGACATATTGGATAAGAAGACCCATTGGCTTCGGCAGGTACTCGAGGCCAAGGAGACGACCGAGGACAGCGGCGAGTTTGTCGAAAACATCCTAAAGGACTTTTTGGGCGAGTACGTCTTTGTGCTCTCCCCCAAGGGCGAGATCATCGACCTGCCCGTAGGCTCTACGCCGCTGGATTTTGCGTATCGCATCCACACCAACATCGGCAACAAGTGTCAACACGCAAGGGTCAACGGACAGATAGTCAGGCTGGACTACAAGCTGCAGACCAACGACGTGGTGGAGATCATCACCTCAAACTCACAGGTCGGACCCAGCCGCGATTGGCTGAACATCGTCAAGACCCAATCGGCCAAGAACAAGATCCGCCAATGGTTTAAAAAGGCCAACCGCGAGGAAAACATACAAAAGGGACGCGAAATGCTGGAGGAGGCGGCTCGCCGTCATGCGCAGCAGCTTCCCGTCCTGATGAAACCCGAATACCTCAACGCCGTGCTGACCCGTCACAACTTCAGCTCGGTGGACGATATGTATTCCGCCATCGGTTTTGGCGGCGTCTCCAGCGGCCAGATCCTTCACAAGCTCATGGAGCTGCACAAGAAGGCGCAAAAGTTAGAGGAGATGCACCAGCGTCTTACCGAGTCAGGCGACGAAAAATCGGACAAGCCCCAAAAGCAAAAGGTCGATCCCAACGGCGTCATCGTCCGCGGCGACAGCGGTATGCAGGTACGCTTCGGTAACTGCTGCAATCCCATCCCCGGCGACCCCATCGTTGGTTACATCACCCGCGGCCGCGGGGTCTCGGTGCATCGTGCGGACTGCAAGAACATTGCCGCGCTGCTCAGCGAGCCCGACCGCATTATCGATGTTGAGTGGGCGGGGGATGTGAAAGCGTCCTTTGCCGTCTCCATTGTGATCCGTGCGCTGGATCGCTCGGGTACGCTGATGGAGATCAGCCGCGTATTGATGGAGCAGAGCATCAACATCACCGATCTTTCGAGCCGCGTGACAGGCGACGGCAAGGCCGAGATGAAGATGACCTTCATCGTTACGGGGGCAGATCAGCTGCGGCAGGTGACGGCAAACCTCAAGAAACTGAAGAACGTCGAAGACGTTTATCGCGTGGAGAAATAGTATGAAGGCTGTGGTACAGCGCGTCACGGAAGCAAGCGTATCAATAGACGGCATCGAAACAGCGCGCATCCAAGGGGGACTTATGGTGCTCTTGGGCGTAGCGCGGGACGATACCGAACAGGATGTGGACTATATCGCGGAGAAGCTGCTGTATTTGCGCATCTTTGACGATGCAGACGGCGTGCCAAACAGGAGCGTCATTGACGTGGGCGGCAGCATCCTGCTCGTCTCTCAGTTCACGCTGCTGGGCGATGCGCGCAAGGGACGACGCCCTTCCTATATCGAGGCGGCGCCGCCGCAGCTTGCCACAGCGCTGTACGAGAGCGTCAAACGCAAGCTTGCCGCCGCAGTCCCGCTCCAATGCGGCGTGTTTCGTGCAGACATGCAGGTCGGGCTTGTCAACGACGGCCCCTTCACCATCTTACTGGACAGCAGAAAGGCGTACTGATGCGGATATTGACCCTGCCCTGCGGGCCGATCATGGCCAACAGCTATATCGTTTGGAATGAGAAAACACACTTGCCCGCGCCTTGCGTCGTTATCGATCCCGCAGACGGCGCTCTACTTTTGGATACCCTCAAGGAAAAGGAGCTGCAGTGCGTCTGTATTCTCATCACGCACGGCCATTTCGATCATATCGCGGGCTTGTATGCCCTGAAAACCGCAACGGGGGCGCCCGTATGTGTCCATCAGGACGATGCCGCCATGCTCGAAAACGACCGCCTGAGCGAGGCGTATACTTGGCATTTTCCCCAGCAGCCCGTTCATGCTGACCGCTTCCTTAAGGACGGAGACGTGATAGACGCGGCGGGCTACCGCTTCCGCGTGCTGCATACGCCCGGCCACACGGCAGGCGGCGTACTGTATGTGGTGGACAGCGAACGCTTGGCGTTCACGGGGGACACCGTATTTTTAGAAAGCGTCGGCCGCACCGATCTGCCGGGCGGCAATGCGCGCGCCTTGATCAATTCCTTTTTCACAAAGGTCTTGTCGCTGGATGGCGACTACCGACTGCTGCCAGGACACGAGGAGGAGACGAGCGTTGCGCATGAGGCACAGCACAATCCGCTTGTGGCTTATCGGAGGTCGCCTTGGTTCAGCTGATCACAAACGCGCCTCGCTTTTATAACGACATATCCGAGGAGATCCGCCTGCTCATCGGCGCAGAGGAGATCGTCGTTACGGACAGCTTTACGGACGAAGAAGCTATACAGCTAAGGATCGATCTTGTGGACGGCAGTGAGGGCCGCAGCGCCGTGGGAACGCTGTTCCCTGCCGCGCTGCACTGTACGATCCCGGTAGAAAAGCCCGATCCGACAGACCCGCTTGATGCAAAACGACAGGACAAAAGAGCTGTTAAGCTAACTGCCTATACCTTGTTTCGGCAGCTTTCTTCCCTGCCTACGCCTTGGGGCTCGCTGACGGGCATTCGCCCCACCAAGCTGCTTCGCGAGTTGACGCAGCGGGAGGGGGAGGAGGCGGCAAAAAAGCGTTTCCTTGACGTCTTTGGCGTAAGCCGTGAAAAATATGAACTGGCGCAGCGCATCAACGAGGTACAGCGCCCCGTGATCGCAGCGGTCACGCCTCGCGATGCGGATGTGTACATCGGCATACCCTACTGCAGATCCCGCTGCCTGTACTGCTCCTTTGGCGCAGAGGTGCCCAAGCGCAAGGGCGTACTGGACGAGTACCTTTTGCCGCTGTTTACGGATATACAGGCAGGTGCAGCGCTGCTTCGTGAGGGCAAGTATCGGGTGCGCGCTCTGTATGTGGGAGGCGGTACGCCTACCGTTTTGGATGCGGAGCAGTTGGAGCGCCTAATGGACGTCATCAAAAACGCCTACAGCGACTTTGACGGCGAATTGACGGTGGAGGCGGGTCGACCCGACACCATTACAGCTGAGAAGCTCTCCGTCCTGCGGCGCTATGGAACGAACCGCGTCTCGGTCAACCCCCAGACCATGAACGATGAGACCCTGCGCGTGATCGGCCGTTTTCACAGTTCGGAGGACATCAAAAAAGCCTTTGCTCTGGTTCGGGACAGCGGCATTCCCGTTGTAAACATGGATCTGATAGCGGGTCTGCCGGGAGAGGGCTTGGAGCAATTCCAACGTTCCTTGGACGGCGTAACGGCGCTCTCGCCTGAAAACCTGACCGTGCATACCCTTGCGATCAAGCGCTCCAGCCGCCTCAAGGCGCAGCTGGACGCGTATCCGCTGCCGTCCTCACAGACCGTGGAAACGATGATCCATAGGGGAGCAGAAGCGGCGGAGGCTCTCAAGATGCGACCCTACTACCTGTATCGGCAGAAGTATATGCAGGGCAATTTGGAAAACGTGGGATACGCCCTTAACGGCACGGACTGCGTGTACAACATCGACATGATGGAGGAGACCGTCAGCATCATGGCGCATGGAGCGGGAGCCATGACTAAACGAGTTTACGGCGGTGGGGAGAGAGTGGAGCGTCTTCCTAATCCTAAGGATGTGCCAAGCTACGCGGACAAGCTTAAAAAGCTGCAGGCGGATAAGCGCACACTCTTTATAGACAACTGAAAATAAAAAATACAAAAGGCGCTTCACACGGGAGATTCTCCGATAAGAAGCGCCTTGTTGATGAATGCTTTGCTATACGTTGAAACGGAACAGGGTCACATCCCCATCCTGCATCACATAGTCCTTGCCTTCGGAGCGGATCAAACCCTTCTCCTTACAGGCGTTCAAACTGCCCACGGCGATCAGCGTTTCGTAGGGGACGATCTCGGCGCGGATGAAACCGCGTTCAAAGTCGGTATGGATCTTGCCTGCCGCCTGCGGCGCCTTGGTACCGCGTGTGATCGTCCATGCGCGCACCTCCTTGGGACCTGCCGTCAGGAAGCTGATGAGCCCCAGCAGCTTGTAGCAGGCGCCGACGAGCTGATCCAAGCCCGACTCCGCCACGCCCATTTCTGCAAGGAATTCCGTCTTTTCCGCAGGGGAGAGAGCGGTGATCTCCTCCTCCAATTTGGCGCAGATGGTCAGCGCCTCGGCGTGCTCCTTGGCGGCTACGGCATAGAGCTTCGTTACAAGCGGATTATCATTCTCGCCCAATGAGTCCTCATCGATGTTCGCCACATAGATAACGGGCTTGGCGGTCAGCAGGAACAGACCGTCGATAATGGCCGTTTCCTCCTTGGTCGCGGGGTAGCTGCGCGCAGGCAGGCCGCTTTCCAAATGCGCATAGAGCTTATCCAAAAGAGCGCTTTCAACAGCGGCGTGCTTGTCGCCGCTCTTGGCGGCGCGGCTGCTGCGGTCGCGGCGCTTGTCCAGCGCCTCCATGTCGGCAAAGATCAGCTCCAAATTGATCGTTTCCGCATCGCGGACGGGGTCGATACTCCCGTCCACATGGATCACGTTCTCGTCCTCAAAGCAGCGCACAACGTGTACAACGGCGTCCACCTCACGGATATGCGAAAGGAACTTGTTGCCCAAGCCCTCGCCGCGGGAAGCGCCCCGCACCAGACCCGCAATGTCTACAAACTCAATGGTGGTGGGCGTGTACTTCTCGGGATGGTACATCTCCGCCAACACATCCAAGCGCTTGTCGGGCACGGCTACTACGCCCACGTTGGGTTCGATGGTGCAGAAGGGATAGTTTGCCGCCTGCGCTCCTGCCTGCGTGATGGCGTTGAACAGCGTGCTCTTGCCTACGTTCGGCAGGCCGATAACTCCCAGTTTCATGTTCCTATGCTCCTAACTTTGCTCGTCCCGCCCGTAAGCGGCGCAGGGATTCGTCCCTGCCCAGCAGCAGCGCGATCTCAATGGCGCCGCCCGGTGTGACGGCCTGTCCCGCCAAGGCGATGCGCACGGGCCACAGCAGCGTCCCGTTCTTCATACCGTTTTGCTCGGCAAGGCCGATCAGCAGATCGTGGACGGCGCTTTCCTCCCATGCGGGCAGCGCTTCCAGCGCCGGAATGACCTGATCCAGCACCACGGCTGCGATCTTTTCATCCGTTTTGGATTTTTTGTTTGTAAACAGCTCCACTTCGTAGGCGGGCTGCTCTGTAAGAAAGCGCACCATAGCGGGCAGCTGCGCAAAGGTCTCCGTGCGCGGCTGCAGGATGCGACACAGGATGCCGTGATCCATGTTTATAACGCCTGCCTGCGCGTAATAGGGTGCAGCGTGCGCGTCATATTCGGCGGGGCTGAGGCGGCGGATGTATTCTGCATTCATCCAAGTCAGCTTCGCGGCATCGAAGATCGCGGGGCTCTTGCTCATGCCGTCCACATCGAAGGCCTCGATCAGCTCAGGGATCGTGAAGAACTCGCGCTCATCGCCCGGGTTCCAGCCCAGCAGCGCCACATAGTTGACGATCGCTTCTTTTAGATATCCCTTGTTGAGATAATCCTCAAAGTAGGCGTCGCCGTCGCGCTTGCTCAGCTTGTGCTGCGCATTGCGCATGATGGGCGTCATGTGGATGTACACAGGCTTCTCCCAACCGAAAGCTTCGTACAACAGATTGTACTTGGGTGTGGAGGAGAGGTACTCGTTGCCGCGCATGACATGGGTGATGCCCATGGTGTGGTCGTCGATGACGTTGGCAAAGTTGTAGGTGGGCATACCGTCCGCCTTAATAAGGATCATGTCGTCCAACTCGGAGCAGTCCACGGCGATGTGACCGTACAAAACATCGTCAAAGCTTGCCTCGCCCTGCTCGGGCACGTTTTGACGGATGACATACGGCTCACCCGCGGCAAGGCGGCGCTCGATCTCCTCCTTGGAAAGATGCAGACAATGCTTGTCGTATTTAAAGGTCTCGCCACGCGCTTCGGCGGCGGCTCTGCGGCTCTCCAGCTCGTCCACGGTGCAGAAGCAATAGTAGGCCTTGCCCGCTTCGACCAACTGCTTGGCATACGGAAGATACAGGCTCTTGCGTTCGGACTGCACATAGGGACCGTATTCACCGCCGACGTCGGGACCTTCGTCCCAGTTGAGGCCGATGCTGCGAAGCGTATTGTAGATCACATCTACAGCGCCTTCCACATAACGGCTTTGGTCGGTGTCTTCAATGCGGAGAATGAATTTTCCGCCGTGGTGCTTGGCATACAGAAAGGTGTACAGCGCGCTGCGGAGGTTTCCAAGGTGCATAAAGCCCGTCGGAGAGGGGGCAAATCTAGTGCGTACCATGCTCGATCAGCCTCCGATCTTAAAGCTGTCCTTCAGCCCTACGACGCGGTTGAACACAGGCTTTTCCGCCGTGCTGTCCGCATCCTTGCAGTAGTAGCCCATGCGTATGAACTGGAAGCGGTCTCCCGCCTGCGCATTTGCGGCGGCAGGCTCCACAAAACCGTCCAAGGTCGCAAGGGAGTTGGGATTGAGGCGTTCGGTAAAGTCCTTGCCCTCATCCTCGGGGGTCTCGTCACGCAGCAGGGTCTCATAATGACGGAAGGCGGCGGGAACGGCGTCGGCTGCATACAGCCAGTGTAGCGTACCCTTGACCTTGCGCTCACAGTTGCCGCTGCGCGTTTCGGGATCATAGCTGCAGCGCACCTCGGTCACAAGACCGTTTTCATCGCAGTTGTAGCCCGTGCAGCGCACGATGTAGGCACCCTTTAGACGCACCTCGCCATCCGGCTTGAGACGGAAAAACTTCTTGACGGGTTCCGCCATGAAGTCGCTGCGTTCGATCCACAGCTCACGGCCAAAGCGGAGCGTTCTGCTGCCTGCCGCTTCATCGTCGGGCAGGTTCTCCAGTGTGACGTCCTCCGTCTTACCGACAGGCCAGTTTTCGATCACAAGGCGCACAGGCTCCGTAACGGCCATCAGACGCGGTGCTGTCCTGTTCAGCTCCTCGCGTACACAGTGCTCCAAGATGGCTGCATCCACAACGGAATCGGCCTTGGCAACGCCGATGCGGGTCAAAAAGTCGCGTATCGCGGCGGCGGGATAGCCTCTGCGGCGCATTCCGCAAAGGGTGGGCATACGCGGATCGTCCCACCCCGATACAAAGCCTTCCTCCACCAGACGGCGCAGGTAGCGCTTGGACATGATGGTATTGGTCAGGTTCAGCCGCGCAAACTCGATCTGCCGCGGATGGTTTTCAAACTCGCAGGCCTCCACCACCCAGTTGTAGAGGGGACGGTGTGCTTCGTATTCCAGACTGCACAGCGAGTGCGTCACGCCCTCGATGGCGTCCTGAATGGGGTGCGCAAAGTCGTACATCGGATAGATGCACCACTTGTCGCCTGTCTGATGATGGTGCTTGTGCAGGATGCGGTACAGCGCAGGATCGCGCATGTTGATGTTGGGCGAGGCCATGTCGATCTTGGCACGCAGCGTTCGGGCACCGTCCTCAAACTCGCCGTTCTTCATGCGCATAAACAGATCGAGGTTTTCCGCGACGCTGCGTTCACGATAGGGGCTGTTGCGCCCTGGCTCCGTGAGCGTGCCGCGGTACTCGCGCATCTCGTCCTTGGTCAGATCGTCCACATAGGCAAGACCTTTGCGGATGAGCTTGAGCGCCAATTCATAGCACTTATCGAAGTAGGAGGAACCAAACAGGAGCTTGTCCCATTGGAAGCCCAGCCAGTGAATATCCTGCATGATGGCATCGACGTACTCGGTGTCCTCCTTTGCGGGGTTCGTGTCATCGAAGCGAAGATTGCAGCTGCCGCCGTACTGCTCCGCCATGCCAAAATCGATGGCCAAAGCCTTGGCGTGCCCAATGTGCAGATATCCGTTGGGCTCGGGCGGAAAACGCGTCTTGACACGCGGTTCCTTGTCGCGCATATCCTGCTCGATGGCTTCCTCAATGAAATTCTTAACGCGAATGTTTTCTTCCATACCTTACTCCTTTATTGTAAACAACAAAGTATTATACAGTAAATGGGCCGCTTTCGCAAGGCTTCAAAGCCTCTTTCCGCTAAAAAACTGTCGCTTTCCGAAAAAATAGGAGAAATATACTTTTTAAACGGTCGGATCGGGTATTGACAATATCCTACTGAAGTGGTAGAGTATAGAAAACCAAGTGAAAGGGTAGGATTTATCCATGTGGCTGTCCACGAAAGCAAGGTACGGACTCAAGGCGGTCGTCGATCTGGCGGACGGCTATGGCGAAGGCCCGCTGTCTCTGGCCAAGCTTTCGGCGCTGCAGGGCGTTTCCGAATCGTATTTGGAACAGCTTTTGCGGCAGCTCAAGAAGGCGGGGCTGGTGCGCTCCACACGCGGCGTGAACGGCGGATATCTGCTGACGCGTAAGCCCGATGCGCTTTCCGTTGAGGAGGTCATCGAGGCGTTGGAGGGCAGCACGGCCGTTGTGGACTGTGTGGATGCAAGCGGCGGGGTCTGTCCCGAAGCCTGCACCTGTTCGGCAAGGCCGCTGTTTTTGAAGCTGCAGCAGCGCATCACGGCGGTGCTGGCGAACACCAGCATACAGGAACTCTTAGCCGATCATTTGGAACAGAAAAGAAGGATCGAAGATGCGAAAGGTATATCTGGATAACGCGGCGACCACCATGGTGCTCCCGCAGGTCGTAGAGGCGATGCTGCCTTACTACACCGAATACTACGGCAACCCCAGCAGTCTGCACTCCTTTGCGCGTGACGCACATAAGGGTATGGAGGATGCGCGTGCGATGGTCGCGGACTGCTTAAACGCAACGCCGGAGGAGATCATCTTTACAGGCGGCGGCAGCGAGGGAGACAACATGATCCTGCGCGGCATCGCGGCTGCCTACAAGAAAAAGGGCAAGCACATCATCACCTCCGCTGTGGAGCATCATGCTGTTCTGCACACCCTGCAGGCCATGGAGGCTGATGGCCTTGCCGAAGTAACCTATTTGCCCGTTGACGAGTACGGACGCGTTACCGCGCAGCAGGTCGAAGACGCCATCCGTCCCGACACGATACTTGTAAGCATCATGTATGCCAACAACGAGGTCGGCACCATCATGCCCATTGCAAAGATCGGCGCAGTTTGCCGTGCGCACGGCGTTCTGTTCCATACGGACGCAGTGCAGGCGGTTGGACACATCCCAATGGATGTGCAGCGGGACAATATCGACCTTCTGACACTGACGGCGCACAAGTTCCACGGCCCAAAGGGCATCGGCGCGATATATGTCAAAAAGGGCGTGCGCCTGCCTGCCTATATCTTGGGCGGCGGACAGGAACGCCACAAGCGCGCAGGCACAGAGAATGTTGCGGGCATCGTTGGACTTGCCACGGCTCTGTCCTATCAGCAGCAGCATATGGCTGAAAACATGGCCTATATGACGCGCCTAAGGGATCGCCTGCTTGCAGGCATTCCCGCTGCCATACCCTTTGTCAAGCTCAACGGCCATCCCACGGAGCGCCTTCCCAACAACGTCAACTTCAGTCTGCGCTATGTTGAGGGCGAGTCCATTCTGCTGATGCTCGACCTAAACGGGATCGCGGCGTCCAGCGGCTCGGCCTGCACCTCGGGCAGCTTGGATCCTTCCCATGTCCTTTTGGCAATGGGTCTGCCGCATGAGGTAGCGCATGGCTCCCTGCGGCTCACGCTGTCGGAGTTCACCACGGACGAGGATGTGGACTATGTGCTGGAGCTGCTACCCAAGATCATCGAACGTTTGCGGG
Source organism: uncultured Oscillospiraceae bacterium (assembly GCA_964490325.1). Classification (GTDB taxonomy): domain Bacteria; phylum Bacillota; class Clostridia; order Christensenellales; family CAG-138; genus DAOPJM01. The sequence goes on along the minus strand of CAZBBX010000001.1, from coordinate 106,157 downwards.
CGATGTCGCCCCTATATCATGGAGGTAAGAACTAATGTACAGCGAAAAAGTATTGGATCATTTTAAAAATCCCCGCAACGTGGGCGAGATCCCCGATGCGGACGGCGTAGGCATGGTCGGCAACGCTAAGTGCGGCGACATCATGGAGATGTTCATTAAGGTCAATGACGACGACGTCATCGAGGACGTGAAGTTCAAGACCTTTGGCTGCGGCGCAGCAATCGCAACCAGCTCTATGGCAACGGAGATGATCAAGGGTAAGAGCGTGGACGACGCGCTCAAGCTTTCCAATGAAGCGGTCGTTGAGGCGTTGGAGGGTCTGCCCCCCGTAAAGATCCATTGCTCGGTGTTGGCGGAACAGGCGGTCAAGGCTGCGGTGGACGATTATCGTTCGAAAAAAGCAAAAAAGGGATCTGCGGCTGAAGAAGCAGATACAAAGACTGCAAAACAGCAAGATAAAGCAGAGTAACCGTTCAAAAAGATCTGCGGGTGGAAACGCCCGCTTTTTGTTTTTTGGAAAATTTTATTGTCGTATGATTTTTGCGGTGGCAAGCGATACTATAAGCAGGATCGAAGCGGCGATCCGAAAAGGAGGCCGACATGCAGCATTGTATGGCGAAACGAGGTGATTGCACGATGAAAACACTGGCAGCAGGACTGGGAATGGTGGCGGGCGCGGCGCTGACGTTCACGGTCATCAATGCGGTATATCCCGACATTCCGCGCCGAATGATGCGCGATGGGAAGCGCATGGTACACGGCGCAAAACGCAGGATCAAACTGGGACTGTAACAAACACAGGGACGAACGTCGAGCGGTGTGGGAAGCCGAACGGCGTTCGTCACAACATTTTCACAACTATGCGTTCGGATTCTCTTGACGGAAACGGTTATTTATCGTAAAATAACAAAAGAATACTGAAAGGATGAACACAAGTTAATGATCAATCTGTTGGGAACCGTTTCTTTGGCCGCATCCGCAAGTTGCATGGAGGGTATCACTTCCAACAGCAGTTGGCTGTTGATCGGCCTGATCTTTGTGGTGATGCTGGTCGTCATGATCGTACCGCAGCGCCGCAAGGACAAAAAGGTAAAAGAAATGCTGGCGGCCTTAAAGCCGGGCGACCGTGTGCGCACGATCGGCGGCATCTATGGCACGATCTCCTCAGTGAAGGACGACGTCATCGTACTGGCCGTGGGTCCCGAAAAGGTGAAGCTTGTGTTTGCACGCGGCGCCATCTCGCAGGTCGAGGACATGGGCGTAGAAAACAGCATGAGCGAAGATGTAAAATAAGTTTTAAAAGGATAAGGTATGCCGCGAGGGTTTCTTCGCGGCATATTTTGTTGCCTTTTGTAGGTTTGGGTTTCGCTTTTCTTTTGCATGGACGGCCCTTCCGCTGCATAGCTTTTGTTAGTGGAGGTGTCAAATGAAGAGACGGACGAAGTTTAGAAAGCGGACGAACGGGGGAACGATGGCATGGACGGTCGTAAAGGCGGCGCTCCTATCCTGCTTGTCCGTGCTGGTGCTGATGCTTCTGTATACGCTTGCCCTGTACTTGGAGTGGTTTTCGGAGGAGGGCATATCCGTGTTCAACGCCGTTGTGAAGGTGCTTGGCGCAGCGCTTGCCGGCTTTATCGTGGGCATGAAAGCAACGGAAAAAGCTTGGCTGTGGGGCGCCTTGGCTGCGGGACTGTTTCAGCTGCTGGCGATCGGCGGCGTGTGCCTGTTCTTGGGGGAAGCGGAGCTGAATTGGGGACTAATGGGGGATGTGCTCATGAGCGCGGTCTTGGGCGCGGCCTTGGCAGCGGTCACAGCCATGCTGCGGGAAAAAAAGGAAAAGCCGGCATAGGGGGAAACCTTGCCAAAACTAAAAACAGCGCCGCCGCGAGCAACACGACGACGCTGCTTTTTAGACTGCTATTTCCAGCGCTCGCAGAGCTCTCGGATCTGCTCGGTAAAGCGCGTCAGGTCGCGGTTGGAGCTGCCTTGGCAGGCGCGTGCGATCGCAACAAGGCGCTCCGCAGCGGCGATCAGTCCGTCATACAGCGATCGTACCTTTGCCTTGGGCGCGGTGGCCTTATTCGTCTCATCGATGGGAATGCCCTTTGCGGCATACAGCACTTCACCGCTGATGAGGTCATAGCGACTGCCGCTGTAGGGCGCGACCGCCTTTAGCGACAGAACTTCGGACAGTGTTTGGGCAAAGCGGTCGGTCGTTTCATTCTCGCCGTGGTTGACAAAGGTCAGCGAGGGCTTTTTTTGCATGGCGTTCACCCAGTCGACAAGACCGTCGCGGTCAGCATGACCGCTGACGCCCGCAAGCACTGCAATCTCTGCGCGCACGGCAATGGTCTCGCCAAAGAGCTTTACGGAACGTGCGCCGTCCACAAGAGCGCGGCCAAGCGTTCCCGCCGCCTGATAGCCCACAAAGAGGATGAGGGACTCGGGACGCCAAAGATTGTGCTTGAGATGATGCCGAATGCGTCCCGCTTCGCACATGCCGCTTGCTGCAAGGATGACCTTGGGTGTTTTATCATCATTGAGCGCTTTGGATTCCTCCACATTTTTTGAAAGCTTCAGCCCGTCGAAGTTCAGCGGATCCACACCCTGCGAGATGAGCTTTTTGCAGTCCTCATCCAGCACTTCCGGCGGACAGTCTTGAAAGATGCGCGTTGCTTCGTTGGCGAGCGGACTGTCCACATAAACGGGAAAATTGGGGTGCCCCTTTACCAAGCCGCGCTGTCGAATGGCTCTTAAAAAGTACAGCAGCTCCTGCGTGCGCCCCACGGCAAAGGAGGGAATGATCACATTGCCGCCCCGATCCAAAACGCGTTGGATGATGGAGCTGAGCGCAGCAATATAGTCGGGGGAAGGCTCGTGCAGCCGATCGCCGTAGGTGGATTCGATGACAAGGTAGTCGCCGCCCTCCACAGGCTGCGGATCCTTTAGAATGGGCTGATGCGTATTTCCCACATCGCCGCTGAACACCAACGTACGCTTCTCTCCGTTCTCGTCCAACTGCAGCGTGATCGCGGCGGAGCCAAGCAGATGCCCCACGTCCGTGAAGCTTGCAAGAACGCCGTCCGTGACCGCCACCTCCAAGCCGTAGCGACAGGGCTTGAACAGGGAGATGGCTCCCTCGGCGTCGTCAATGTCGTACAGCGGCTCATAGCTTTCGCCGCCGGAGCGCTTGGCTTTTCTATCGCTCCATTCAGCCTCGGACATTTGAATGTGCGCAGAGTCGCGCAGCATGATGCCACAGAGGCTGCAGCTTTCCTCAGTTGCGTAGATCGGACCGCGATAGCCCTGCTTGTATAGCAGCGGCAGTTTGCCCGAGTGGTCGATGTGCGCGTGGGTCAAAAGCACGCAGTCCAATTCGCTGACAGGCAGCGGCAGCGCCTGATTGACAAAAAGATCCTTGCCCTGCTCCATGCCGCAGTCGATCAATATGTTTTTGCTGCCGACGGTCAAGAGCGTACAGCTTCCCGTTACCTCATGCGCCGCGCCTAAAAAGGTGAGTTCCATTGCGCCTCCTTTTGATACAAAACGGGGAAGGGTCAAGCCCTTCCCCGCAGCTCAATTCATTACAGCCTATTTTGCTTTGCAACGACGGCTTCGATACGTGCTTTTACGGTATCGTCCTCGTGCCCTGAAAGAACATCGCAAATGATGCCTGCGATCTCGCGGCAATCCGCTTCCTTCAGGCCACGCGTGGTGACGGCAGGCGTCCCGATGCGCAGACCGCTTGCAAACTTGGGTTTCTGCGTGTCGTGCGGGATCATGTTCTTGTTGGTGGTGATGCGCATCTCCACCAGCTTTTGCTGTGCGTCCAGACCCGTCATGCCAAAGGAACCCATCACGTCCAGCAGGAACACATGGTTGTCCGTGCCGCCGCTTACGATGGTCGCGCCCCGCTGCTGGAACGCCTCGACCATAGCCTTTGCGTTGGCGCGGATTTGCTTTGCATAGACCTTGAATTCGGGCTGCGATGCTTCCTCCAAGCAGACGGCCTTGCCTGCGATGACGTGCATCAGCGGTCCGCCTTGGATACGCGGGAAGACGGCGCTGTTGATCGCCTTACGATAGGCCTCCTTGCAGAGGATCATACCGCCGCGAGGTCCGCGTAGGGTCTTGTGCGTGGTGGTGGTCACAACATCCGCGTAGGGGACGGGGGAGGGATGCTCACCCGCGGCGACCAAGCCTGCGATGTGCGCCATGTCTACGATCAGATATGCGCCCACTTCGTCTGCGATGCGGCGGAAGGCGGGGAAGTCGATGATGCGCGAGTAGGCGGAAGCGCCTGCCACGATGGCCTTGGGATGGAACTCTTCGGCCTTCTTTTTTACATCATCGTAATCGATATAGCCGTTCTCGTCCACGCCGTAGTGAACAAAGTTGTACATCCTTCCGGAGAAGCTGACCGCTGCGCCGTGCGTCAGATGTCCGCCGTTGTTCAGATCCATGGCCAGCACCGTGTCGCCGGGCTCAAGCAGTGCAAAGTAGGCCGCCATGTTCGCACCGGAACCGCTGTGGGGCTGCACGTTGGCGTGTTCTGCGCCGAACAGCTCCTTGGCAAGACGGATCGCTTCACGTTCCACCTCGTCAACGACTTCGCAGCCGCCATAGTACCGTGCACCGGGATAGCCCTCGGCATACTTGTTGGTCAATACGCTGCCCACTGCCGCAAGCACGGCGGGGGAAACGAAGTTCTCGGATGCGATCAGTTCCAAACCGTTGTTTTGTCTGTCTTTTTCCAGCTGGATCAATTCAGAAATCGTTGCCATGATGACTACCTCCCTATCAGCGTCTAATCGGCATAGAGTGTATCGCGTGACCGTAAGCGGACTCTACCGCCTCCGTCACGGCTTCCGCGTAGCTGGGGTGGGGGCGCAGCGCCGCTAAGAGCGCTTCACCCGTCAGTCCGCAGCGAATGGCGGTCGTCAGCTCCGCAATCATGTCGGTTGCGCGAGCACAAAGTAACTGCGCTCCAAGGAGCGCGTCGGTCTCAGCGTGGAAAACGAGCTTGATAAAGCTGCGTTCATCTCCGTTGATGAGAGCCTTTGCGTTGCCGTTCATCACATACTTGCCCACGCGGGCAGGGATGTTGGCGGCCTTTAGTTCGTCTGCCGTCATGCCGACGCAGGCGATCTCGGGACTTGTGTACACGCAGGCGGGAACGAGCGTGGGATCCACCGTGTAGACAGCGCCAAGCAGGTGCTCCACGGCACGGATGGCCTGCGCCTCCGCAGCGTGCGCAAGCTGACAGCGCCCGTTGACGTCGCCCGCAGCCAAGATGGAAGGGATGCTGCTGACATACGTCTCATCGACCTTGACGGCGCCGCGTTCCATAACGGGAGCCGCTCCCTCGGCAAAGAGCTTTGCCGTGTCGGGCTTGCGTCCTACGGCGATCAGCACGCCGTCGCAGGGCAGCAGCCCTTCGCCCGACTTGTCGCTGAATCGAACGCAAAGCGGAGCAGCCTTCTCGATGGCGCTTACGCGAGCGCTAAGATGCAGGCCGATCCCCCTGCGTTTGAAGCTCATGGCAAGGGACTGTGACAGCTCGCGATCCATCATGGGCAGCAGTCGTTCCAAGGCCTCCACGATCTCGACCTTGCAGCCGAGGGATGCAAAGACGCTTGCCATCTCCACGCCGATCACCCCGCCGCCAATGATGACAAGGCGCTTATAGAGCGGACTTTCCCCCGTCAGCAGCGCATCGCTCGTCACAACATTTTCAAGCGCTGCGCCGGGAATGGGCGGTACGGCGGAAACGGAGCCGGTCGCAAGCAGGATATACTCGGCCTCATAGTTCTCCGTGCCGACCTGTACGCGGTGAGCGCCCGTTACGAGCGCTTCACCGCGTACAAGCTCCACCTTATTGGCGGCAAGAAGCTGCTCGATGCCGCTGCGCAGGGTGCTGACGGTATCGTCACGGTAGCCTTGCATCTTTATATAGTCAAAGCTGCCCTCCGCCAAGACGCCCATTCGCGCAAGCTTCGGAAGCTCTGCATAGGCTTCCGAGGCGTGCAGCAAGGCTTTGGTCGGTACGCAGCCGCGGTTTAAGCAGGTGCCGCCAAGCTGCGCCCGCTCGATCAACATAGGCGTTACCCCAAGCTGCGCCGCTCGGATGGCGGCGATATAGCCTGCGGGGCCGCCTCCCACGATGATGAGCTTACGCATGATCGCCTTCCTCATAGCGCAGGATGGGCTTACGCGCAGCTAGAACCTCGTCGGGTCTTGCGATCTGCGCGTGCTGCGGCGCATGGTGCAGACTCTCGGGATCATTGTGCGCCAGATCGCACAGCTTTTTTAGCTCTGCGGCGCAGTCCTCCAGTGTTTCGGGGGTCTCGGTCTCGGTCGGCTCAAACATCAGCGCTTCATGGACGATGAGCGGGAAGTACATCGTTGGCGGATGCATACCCGCATCGATCATACCCTTGGCTACATCGAGCGCGGACACGCCTGTCTCCTCCTTGAAACGGCTCAGATTTAGCACAAATTCGTGCATACAGATCTTGTCAAAGGCGGGATCCAAGAAGGGCTTTACAAGCGTCATCAGATAGTTCGCGTTCAGCACGGCATTTTCCGACGCCTCGCGGATACCTTCCGCACCCAAGCTGAGGATATAGCACAGCGCCTTGACGACGACCAAGAAGTTGCCGTGAAAAGCGCGCACCTGCGGCGCCGAAACGCCGTCCATCAGGGGAGATCTTGGCAGAAAGGCCGCCAGATCCATTTTGCAGCCCACGGGACCGCTGCCGGGGCCGCCGCCGCCGTGGGGGGTGGAAAAGGTCTTGTGCAGATTCAGGTGAACTGCGTCAAAGCCCATATCGCCCGGACGCACGCGCCCCATGATGGCGTTTAGGTTGGCACCGTCATAGTAGACAAGCCCGCCTGCTTGATGCACAAGCTCCGTGATGACGGAGATGTTTTTGTCGAACAGCCCTACCGTGTTGGGATTGGTGAGCATCAGACCCGCAGTGTCGGGACCTACTGCGTTCTTCAGCGCTTCGATGTCCACGAGACCGTTTGCATCGGAGGGGATGGTCACCACCGTAAAGCCGCACATAGCAGCGCTTGCGGGGTTGGTGCCGTGCGCCGAGTCGGGTACGAGCATCTTCGTTCGGTTCAGATCGCCGCGTGAGATATGGTAGGATTTGATGAGCAGCAGACCCGTGAACTCTCCATGTGCGCCTGCGGCGGGCTGCATCGTCATTGCGTCCATACCCGTGATCTCGCAAAGATAGCGGCAGGCCAGCTTTTCGACCTCGCGGCAGCCTTCGACAGCGGAAGCGGGAGCAAGCGGATGTATGCCCGTAAAACCGTCCAAGGCGGCTATCTCCTCGTTGATGCGGGGATTGTACTTCATGGTGCAGCTGCCAAGCGGGTAGAACCCATCGTTGACGCCATAGGCACGGCGCTCCAAGGCGCTGTAGTGGCGGCTCAATTCGGTTTCGCTCATCTGCGGAAGCTTGGGTGCGGTTTTGCGGCGCAGTCCCTCAGGCAGATCCACCTTTGGCAGCTCACAGCGCGGCAGCAGGGAAAGTTTGCGGCCTGCCGCTCCCTTTTCAAACAAGAGCTTCATGTTCGCATACCTCCTTTACAATGGCCACGGCTCGATCCATGGACGCCTTGTCGGCCTTCTCCGTGGCACACCACAGCACGCCGTCGTCGGTGGGCAGGCCTCCCAAGACGCCCGCCTTGTCCAGCGCTTCCATCACATGACAGGCGCAGACGGGCAGGGTCGTGACAAATTCATGGAAGTACGGTCCGCTAAAGCGCAGCTTTACACCCTTGATCCTGCAAAGCTCCTCTGCAAGATAGTGCGCGTTTGCCATGGATTGCTCCGCGACCTCGCGTAGACCGTCTGCTCCCATCGCCGCCAAGTATACGGAGGCGGTCATGGCGCAGAGCGCCTCGTTGGAGCAGATGTTGCTGGACGCCTTCTCGCGGCGAATGTGCTGCTCACGAGCCTGCAGGGTCAGCACAAAGGCGCGTTCACCCTTGGCGTCGACCGTTTCACCAACGATCCGACCGGGCAGGCGGCGCATGTACTTTTGCTTTGTGGCCATAAAGCCCAGATACGGTCCGCCATAGGACAGCGGCAGGCCCAAAGGCTGCGCTTCGCCTACGGCTACATCCGCGCCGCAGTCGGCGGGGGTCTGCATCACGCCAAGCGCAATGGGGTTGACACCCAACACCAGCATGGCGCCCGCCTCGTGAACGAGTGCGGCAATCGCTTCCGCGTCCTCAAACAGACCATGAAAGTTGGGCTGCTGCAGATACAGGCTTGCGGTCTCGCTGTCCAGCATGGCTTTGAGCGCTTCCAAGTCGATGTGCCCATCCGTTTCGGGGACAAGCGCAAAGGGGGCGTTGGCGCCAAAGCAGTAGGTGCGGATGGTGTTGACGACTTCGGGATTGGCGCTTGCGGAGACAAGCGTCACCGTGCGTTTACGATCCCTGCAGAGCGCAGCGCCCTCCGCGGCGGCGGTCGCACCGTCGTACACGGAGGCGTTGGAAACATCCATCCCCGTCAGTTCGCAGATCATGGTCTGATACTCAAAGATGGATTGCAGCACGCCTTGGCTCAGCTCAGGCTGATAGGGTGTGTAGGCGGTCAAAAAGCTTTCCTTGGCGGGGATGTAGCGCACGATCGAGGGGATATAGTGATCGTAAGCGCCTGCGCCGCGCAGGATCAGCTCATAGCGCTTGTTCTTGTCCGCAAGCGCGTTCATGAAGCGCCTTAGCTCCATTTCGGACTTTCCCGCAGGAAGATCCAACGGACGCTTCAGCAACAGTTCGTCGGGAATGTCGGCGTACAGCGCGTCCATCGAGTCAAGCCCGACGGCCTTTAGCATACGCTCCCGTTCCTGTGGCGTGGAAGGCACATAGCTGCCCATGCTTGCTCCTCCGTCAGGACAGGCTCGCACGGTAGGCGGCTTCGTCCAATAGATCCTCTCTCAGAACGGGATTCTCGATCTTGACAAACCAAGCGTTCAAGGCGTCCTCGTTGATCTTGGCGGGATCGTCCAGCAGCTCCTCGTTGACTGCAACGACCGTACCGCCTGCGGGGGCATAGATGTCGGAAACGGCCTTGACAGATTCCACATCCGCAAAGACCTCGCCTGCGACCAGCTCATCGCCCATGGCGGGCAGATTGACGAACACCAGATCGCCCAGCTCCTTGGCGGCATAGTCGGAGATACCGACAGAAGCGGTGCCGTCCTCATTCATCTTGACCCATTCGTGTGACTTTGCATACAACATAGCTTTTTCCTCCAAACAGTATTTTTTATTTCTTGGCTTCCCGCTTGTAGAAGGGAAGGGGAACGACCTTCACGGGGATGCGGCGTCCGCGCACGTCCACCTCCAGTACCGTATCGGGCGTCAGGTAAGCGCTCTCAAGCATGGCCATGCCGATGGCCTTGTTGACGTAGGGGCAGAGGGTGCCGCTGGTGACGCAGCCCACCATCGTGTCGCCGTCGAACACCTCGCAGTGCTCACGGATGATGCCGCGGCCCGTCACCTCCAGACCGATGCGCTTGCGCTTCGGCTCGCCCATGGCCAATATCGCGTCACGACCGTAGAAGTCGCCGCAGTCCAACTTGACAAAGAAATCCAGCGAGGCTTCCAAGGGGCTGATGGTGTCGCTGAGCTCATGTCCATAGAGCGGCATGGCGGCTTCCAAGCGCAGGGTATCGCGTGCGCCAAGTCCGCAGGGGACAAGACCAAAGTCCTTGCCGCGCTCCATCAAAAGATCCCAGATTGCGCCGATGTCCTCCGCAGCGGAGTAGATCTCGTAGCCCAGTTCTCCCGTATAGCCCGTGCGCGAGATCAGGCAGCGCTTGCCCGCAAGCTCCGCTTCCCGCACAAAGGTGTAGTACTTCTTGGGGCGCTGCTCGTCTGGGATCAGCTCCTTCATCAGCGGAATGGCGTTGGGGCCTTGCAGGGCGACCTGCCCTACGCTGTCGGAGATGTCCGTGAGCGTTGCCTCGCCAAAGAGCTTTTGACGCATCCAATCCACATCCTTGAAGCGGTTTGCGGCATTGATGACCAAGTAGTAGCAGTCCTCCGCTACGCGATAGACGAGGATGTCGTCCACCACGCCGCCTTGGTCGTTACACATCGGCGTATACTTGACCTGACCGTCCGTCATCTCTGCAACGTTGACTGTCACTAACTTTTGCACGTTCGCCATGGCGTCCTTGCCGCGAATGAGCGCTTCCCCCATGTGTGACACGTCGAACAGGCCGCAGTTGGTGCGCACGGCCATGTGCTCTGCGATCACGCCCGTATACTGTACGGGCAGCAGGTAATCCGCAAAGGGTACGATCTTTCCGCCAAGTGCAGCATGGCGTTCATACAACGGCGTTTTCCGTTCCGACATAAGAGCCTCCTATAACAGATGATCTATTTCGTGCGGCCTATCACCGCAGGTTCCCATTTTTATGACCAAGCAGCAGGACGTCTGCACGCAGCACCTCGTCCTCGTCCACGGTGACAAGCGCACAGCTGCAGGGGCGTCCCCCGCGCGGAAGCGTGGCGGAGCCGGGATTGAGCAAAAGACACGCACCCTCGGCGGTAAGCAGCGGTTCATGCGTGTGTCCAAACAGCAGCATGTCGCAGCGTTTTTCCTCTGCGCGCAGCCTAAGCGCATACTCGTCACGGTACATATGTCCGTGCGTCAAGAAGAAACGCTTGCCGTAAAGCTCCACTTCGCGCTCAAGGGGCGCTTTGGAGCTGTAATCGCAGTTGCCGCGCACCGCATAGGCGGGACAGGCAAACAGCTTTGAGAGAAAGTCGGCGTCATGCGCATAGTCCCCAAGATGGAACAGGGCGTCGACCTTGCCCAAACGATCCACAAAGAGAGGGGCGTTTGAGCAGTTTCCGTGGGTGTCGGAAAAGACCGCAATGCGAAACGCTGCCTTAGGCATGTTCGTTTGCAAGGAGCAGCTCCAATGCCAAAAGCGCATTGTGCCGGTGGCTCACGCCGTTCTTTTCATCGGCGTCAAGCTCTGCAAAGCTCTTTTGAAAGGGCGGATAATAAAAGTACGGATCGTATCCAAAGCCGTTCGATCCATGCGGCGCTGTGAGGATGCAGCCGTCCACATGACCCTCCGCCGTCAGTGTCGGACGGTTGCGCCGTGCTAAAGCGACGGCCGTCACAAAATGCGCCGTGCGCTGCTCGACGGGAACGCCTTCAAGCTCCCGCATGAGCTTTTGGTTGTTGGCGGGCGTATCGTGCGCACTCCCTGCATAACGAGCGGAGTACACGCCCGGCGCTCCGTTTAGGGCGTCCACCATCAACCCGCTGTCATCGCCCAACACGGCGTCAAAGTCGTCCGAAAGGCGCAGCGTCTCCTCAGCCTTTTTTATTGCGTTATCGATAAAGGTCTTGCCGTCCTCCTCAACTTCGATCGAAAGTTCCGCCGAGGCGAGGGAGCAGATCGAGTTGAAGTAGGGCAGGAGGATCGCACGGATCTCCGCGACCTTATGGGCGTTATTGGATGCGATCAAGAGCTTCATTGGCTTCCTTTCCGTCGGAGGGCGTTACATACAGCGTTCTTTGATTGGTATAGATCACAAAACCGGGCTTGGCGCCGCCGGGCTTTTTGACATAGCGCCTTTGCGTATAGTCCACGGCGACCTTGTCGGAGGCGCGGGCATGGGAATGGTACGCAGCCAGCGACGCCGCCAAGAGGAGCGCCTCACGGGAAGGCTCCGAACTGTGCAGGATAACATGGGAACCGGGCTGATCCTTGACATGCAGCCACAGCTCATCGGGGGCGGCGGCGCGGGTCAAGCGATCGTTTTGTACGTTGTTTTTGCCGACTGAAATCTTGACGCCGTCGGCGGCAACAAAGGTCAGCGGCGTACCGGGAGCGTGCTTTGGCGTCCGTTCGCCTGCCTTGGGCGCGGGCAGATACCCAACGGCGATCAATTCGTCCTTCAGTTCCATCAGCTCATCGCTCGTCGTGCATTCCCCAAGCGCGTCCGATGCGCCTTCCAGATAGTTCAGCTCCGCGTTCAGCTCGCCCATGCGCTTTGAAGCGTATTCGCGGGCGGTCTTACTTTTTTGATACCGCTTGAAATACCGTTTCGCGTTCTCACGCAGACCAAAACGGGGATCCAAAGGCACGGTGATCGGCGCGGGTGGATCCAAGTACCAGTCAGACAGAACAACGTTTTCTGCGCCGCGGGGAACAACAACGGTACAGCCCGTCAACAGTTCGCCGTAAAGTCTGTATCGCTCGGCGTCCGCCTCACCCGCAAGGGCGTCCGAACAGGAGGCAAGCATCCGCTCGGTACGCTTTTGCGCGTGCTCCAAGGCGGCCTTCAGGCTTGCACCCTGTCGCCGTATGCGCAGGCTTGTGTCGCGAGAAGCATACAGCGCGTCCATGGCCTTGGACAGCGTGGGGAAGGGTTGGATCGTGCCAAGCTCCTTGGCGGGTTGAAAGGGCAATACCAAGGTATCGGAGAGAATGCAGGGGGACAGCTGTCCCTCGTCCAATTCGTTTAGGCAGCGCTTGCAGGCAGCGCCGTCGGCTGGCAGGCAGCGTGCGATCTGACGTGAAAGCCCGCTAAACACGGTGCTGCGCTTATCCTGCGGGATGGCGTTCAGTTCCTCAGGCGTTGCGCAAAAAAGATCCTGCTTATCTTGAATCGGCGGCGCTTCGTAACGAACATTTGGCAGGCAGAGCCGCAGGGAGCCGTCGGAGGGGCCAAAGTGCCTTAGGCAGTCCAAGATACGTCCGTCTTCTCCAAGCAGAAAGATGTTGCCGTGCTTCCCCATCAGTTCTACAACGAGCAGCAGGCGCGCATCATCCATAAATTCGTTTTTGCAGCGAAGCGTAAAGGTCAATATGCGATCGAGACCCGTCTGCGCAATGCTCTCTATGCGGCAGCCGATCAGGTATTTGCGCAGCAGCATGCAAAAGGCGGGGGCGGCGGGGGGACAATCCGTCGTGCGCTCCGTCAACTGGACGCGTCCGTTCTCACTGTGAATGTTGAGGATAAGACGAACACGACCCAAAGTAAAGCTGTGAATGAGCAAGAGCAAGCTGTCCCTGTCGGGCTGTTGGATCTTTTCAATTTTTCCATCCTGCAGGGGATGCAGCTCACGCAGCATACAGCGCAGGTTCAGTCCGTCCATTGCCATAATCGTCCTCGATCTTGGAGCGCAAGGCACCCCACATACAAAATCATTTTCTCATATTTAGGTATAAATTACAAGGGCGATACGGCCTTGCCGCCGAATATATCTTTGCTGCAATGCACAAAAAGATCCGCCTCCCAGAGGAAGACGGATCCAAAGCATAGCCGTGATGGGGTCAGTTTTCAGAAGCGCGCTTCTTTGCAAGCTGCGCTTTTTTGCGATCCGCGGCGTTCTTGTGAATGACGCCCTTAGCGGCAGCCTGGTCAATCGTCTTGACGGCGTTAACGAACGCGGCTTCGCTTGCTTCCTTATCGCCACTATTCAAAGCTTCATCGTAGCGGCGGATCAACGTGTGCAGCTCAGACTTGTCTTGACGGTTCCTAAGATTCTCAGCTTCCGTGATCTTTGCCCGCTTGATAGCACTTTTGATATTAGCCAAAGCAATATACCCCCTGTAAGATTTCCGGTAGATACCGAACGGTGGTTAGTTTATCACAGAAAGCCGCCGATTGCAAGCACTTTTTTCTCAAATTATCGGCGGTTTTGTGCAACGAAGCGAAATGCGCAGGATCCCTATATGCCAAGATCCGGCTCCAGCTTGACCGTATAGCGCAGGATCTTTGCCGCGTCATCCGCGCTCACCTTGCCATCGTGCGTTACATCACCATTCAACGTGCCCTGCTCACTGAGCGAGGCGATCAGCACCGTAGCGCGAAGAATGCACGCCGCATCATCCGAACCAACAGAGCCGTCGCAGTTTGCATCCCCCCAGAGCGTTACCGTAAGCGTTCCGTCGGTGACATTGAACAGATAATAGGCGCTGCCAAAGTAGGCGGTGTTGGCGTCGGTAACGGAGATGGTCAGGCTGTAGCTGCCAACCGTGTCGGGAAAGAGCGCTTCTATCGCTTCCAAGCCGTCCGCAAGCGTTGCGGAAGCAAAGTAGCTTTCACTCGGCACATCCGACACGGTGAACTGCACTGTCTCGGGATCCAAGTCGCTTACGGCACTGTCGTCCTCCAAGAAGGCTCCCGTGTAGCTGAAGGGAAGCTCCGCAGATTCGGTGGTGTAGTTGGAGATCGATGCGGTGAAGAAAAGCTCGGCCGCGCTGACTTCGACGCTGCCTGTAAAGGTGACGGTGCGCGCATTGGTCACACCGGAGAAGGTATAGGAGTTGCCAAGCGTAAAGTCGTTGCTGCCTGACTGCATCCCGCCGCCGGGCATACCACCGCCGGGCATTCCGCCGCCCGAGCTGTTGCTTGTGTACATCTGCTGCATACCGCCGCTGTAACTGAGGGAGCTTAATGAATACACACCGTTCGTGCTGCTGCCTGTTGCCGTGCCGCCCGATAAAACATAGTAAGTGGAGCCTGCGCTCAGCGACGCCGAACTGTAGGTAAAGCTTTGGAAGTCGCGCAGGGGACTGATCACAAGCAGGGGCTTTTCGGTGGCCTTGTCAAAGATGGAAACGATGGTACCCTTGCTCTTTGTGGAGGCGTAGAACAACTCCATGTAGGGCTGGGTGGATTCGGACTTGCTCACCGCGTCATTGCGTGCGCCAAAGGCCATGACGGTGCCGCCGTTAATGATGATCTCGCTGTCGGAGTCGATGCCGCCGTCCGCACCGTTATGCGCAAAGGCTAAAATGGTGCCGCCGTTGATGACCATGTAGCCGTTGGAGTCAACGCCATCGCCTTCGCTGCCAAGACCCGCGCTGATGAACAGATAGCCATCGTTCATGATGAATTTGCTCACGCCGTCCTCGTTGACGTTGACGCCGTCGTCCTGCGAGGCGATCGAGATGTTGCCGCCGTTGATGGCCATGTGCAGCTCGGCGTCCAGCCCCTCGTTGTCCGCAATGATGTTGAGGCTGCCGCTGCCCTGCACGACCATGGACATCTTGCTGTATACCGCACCATCGTACTTATGCAGCTTTTTGGTGGTTCCCGTCTTGTAGATCTTTGCCACATGGCTGCCTGCTACGGTGTTGACGGAGCCTTCCGCAAGCGTCAGGATCGCGCCTGCTTCACCCGCGGAGACCTTGTCCGCGTCTTCCTCGTTATAGACGTTGTAGAAGATGATGCCGGGCGCGACCGTGCAGTTGATGCTTACGCCGTCAAGGATCAGCTCCACAACATCATCGGCGTCCGTGCCGACGTCCACGGCGATCTGACCATAGCTCAGGCTGCCGCTGATGCGGTACGTTCCCGCAGCGGTGATGGTCACGACCGTGTGCATGGCCGCCTCAGCCGCACTGTGCCCGTCGGACGCGCTGCCCGCACCGTAGGAGCTGTCCTGCCCCTCTTTGTAGTAGACGATCTCAGCACCCGTATAAACCGCAGCGCTGCTGTCGGTGGAGACCGCCTCACCATCCACGGTGATTCCGTCGTCGGACAGAAGGATAACGGTCTCGCCATCCGAAGCCAAGGCTAAGGGGCAAAGGCTGAAAAGGAGCAACAGGCTGCTAAAAACAGCCGCCAAGCGCAAATACCACTTCATATAATGGACCTTCTTTCACAGGATTTTGTTCTTGTGAAAAGTGTAGCATAAAGAACTTAAAGCGCCATGAAAGCAAACAAGCTCGCATGGCGCAAAATGGGAATGTTTACAATTTGTGTACGTTTTCTCTACAGGATGGCGGCTGCAAGGTTCTCGTCGATCACGACCACATTGAAGTAACCACCGCGCAGTACGCTCAGCAGCTCGCGCCGTTTCTTGACGCCTGCGCCCATGCCGATGACGGTGGGTACCTTGCGGATCAGCTCAATGGGCATGGCAAAGGTGCGATCGTCCAAGGGACTGGCAACACGCAGGCCGTTGGCGTCCAAAAAAGCGCCGCAAAGGTCGCAGGTAGCGCCCTCGTTACGGACGCGCTCATACAGCTCGCGCACCTCGTCGCCATAGGAAAGATAGGGGTGGTTGGGAGCGGAGATGCCTCCAAAGCCCATCACGATCACATTGATGCGGTTGAACATTTCGTACAGCTCCTGCATATGCGGCTCCTCCAGCAGCAGGTCGCGCAGCAGCTTGGTGCGAACGATCAAGGGCGCCTGCAGCACATAGCCCGTTCCGCCCAAGAGATTGGCCATGGACAGGGTCATCTGCGTGGCGTTGGAATCTCTGTTGGTCTGTGAATCACCAAGGATCTGAATGACGTCGGTGTTGAGCATCTCCACGCTGCCCAGATGGTACAGGAGGCGATTGACCGTCGTTCCCCAGGAAATGCCCACCAGATCCCCGTTTTTCAGCTCCGATTTGAGGTATTCCGCAGCGGCAACGCCCACGCGATCCTTGCAGACCTCTAAGTTTTCGTCGCTTTGCACGACGATCACCTGCTTTAAGCCGTAGCGTGCACGGATCTGCTTGGCAAGCGCTGTGCGTTGGGAGCTGATGTCCTTGATGCGAATGGTGACCACGCCGTCGGCAAGACAGCTTTTGAGCAAACGGGAGACGGTGGGGCGTGAAACAAACAGGCGTGAAGCGATCTCATCTTGGCTCAAGCCCTCTTTGTAATACATGTTGGCGACCATCACCTGCGTGTCCGCTTTTGAAAAGTTGGAAGAATCCATGGATGTACCCTCCGCATATTCGACATTTTCACCAAGTATATACACTATATCGTTCCTGCGTTCATCTGTCAACCAAAATGCAAAGAAATTAACATTTGTTCAAAATTTCAGGATACTTACAAAAGAAAAGCGTCGGGCAGCAGCTCGGCGCTATAGCTGTACAGCATTGTTAAGCGTTCTTTGCGTTATCCTTTGCAACAGGCGAAACAGCCTCTTTGCTTTGTTCCGCGTCGGAGGAGCCGACCGCGCTGTCCGTCTGCTTTGAGGTGAGCTTGTCCTTGCGTTTGCGCATGATGACATACTTATTGAGCGGGTATTGGATGCCAAAGGCTATGGTCATGTTCAGCACAACTGCAAGAGCGCCGCCGATCGTCTGCCCCATGATGGGGATAAACACGTTGGAGAGGACGCCGACATGGTAGGTTTGAAACAGCCACACCGCCGCGACCATGACCGTGTAGGCTATACCGCTGAACAGGGGGTTGGTGTTGGAGGCAAAGGTGCGTTTGCGCTGCACAAAAAAGTTGAAGACCTGTGCGCAGGCATATGCAATGATCGTGGACAGCATCCCGCCAAGGCCTATCCCTTTGGGCATGGCTTCGTAATGGAAGATCCATTGATCGACGGGTATGCTTTTGAGCGGCACGAGCAGCCAGTAGTTAAGCAGGGAAAACACGCCGATCTCCACGACCGACGCCAGACCCGACAGGAGCGCATAGCGCACGAATTGCCAAAATCCCTTGACCTCTTTACCAAACAGTCCCATGCAGCCTCCTCCGAACCGTATACCGCAGTATAGCACGGTTCGGAGGAATAGGCAACATCAGATCACGACATTTGACTGCGTTTGGTAGGTCTGCAGATTCGCAGCGCGTACGGAATCCAGCCAAGTCTCAAATTGCTCCGTTGTGGGACGGCGTCCGTCATTAAAATAGGTTATGAACTTGACCGAGTACAGGTCGCAGATGGTGTAGGACAAGGTATCTGTATCATAGAGGGTAAAGAAGCTTTCCCCCACATCGATCAGGAAGCCTTGCCGCAGGACCAAGCGCTCCACGCCGATGAGCAGCTCGCAGATGACATAGTAGCCCATCAGATCTGCCAACGTTTGCTGGTAGGTCTCCTGATTTACCTTGCCGGACGGCGGAAGGCCGTTTTCACCTTGCGCGCTGTCCTCGTTTGGCGTTGTCTCCTGCGCTGCGGGAGCGTAGTCGGGAGCTGCCTGCACGGTACCTGCGCGGCGCAGCGGCAGGTGGTTATCGGCGGAATATGGATTTTTGACCATTGAACATACCTCCTTTATTAGGTGCTTTGATATTTTTGTGTTGGGTCATAAAAGCAGTGCTGGTTGATCTTTGTGTTGATGACGCCCACGTCGGAGGGGAAGAAGTTGCGGCAGGCAGCGGTATAGGGATTATAGAACCACAAGGCCTTGCCAAGTCCCAACAGAACGTTTCCCGCAAGCGCCCAATCCGCTATAGCATAATGGATGGCTTCGGGCCGCATGTTGTATAGGTTTTGCGCGTTGTAAGAGCCCCCGATCGTCTCGGAGGCACAGTCGAACTGTCCTTTTTGAAAAACGATGTTTCGCAGATTTCCGCCCTGACTGATGCGGGAATACTCCCCGCTCGTTTGACGGACGCGATTCATGACCACGGTGGCAACGGCCTTCATGCCATCGTCCCCTTCACCGCCCGCTTCACACTGGATCAGCCTTGCAAGCAGTTCACGATCGGAATATGCCATAAGAGCGCCTCCTTATTGCCCTTAGATTATGCAAATAGGCGCTTAAAAATGAAAGCGGGACGGAAAAGATCCGCCCCGCAGTCAGGATTCGTTTGAAAGGATCAATCGCCGACGGGCAAGGCGCTGAGCAGCTTAACCGTGTAACGCAGGATGCAGGCAGCGTCGGCAGCATTAACGCCGGGCTGACCATCCACATCAGCGTTGCGCAGGCCGTCCTCCGTCAGAGGCAGGATCTTGACGGTGCTTCGCAGGATGGCCGCTGCATCGCCTGCATTGACCGCGTTGTTGCAATCCGCATCGCCGTACAGGAACAGGATACGGAAGGCAGCCACTGCGTTCTTGTCTGTCGCGGCAGCAATAGCAAGATCCGTCTGTGCATAGGCCGCTTCCTCTCCATTGATCGTCCAGGACAGGAACTCGGCGTTGGCGTTGGCGACTGCAGCTGCGGTGAACAGATCTTCCGCAGCATCAAAAGCAACGTTCAAGCGACCGCCTTCCTGCGCGGTAAGATGAATGCTTCCGTAGCCTGCAGCTTCGGGATGCGCAGCAAAGTCGATGAGGGGATTTCCGCTGATCGTCAGCTTCGTCAACCCATTGCAATCCGTTAGATCCAGCGTAGTCAGCTTGTTTCCGTCCGCCAAGAGCGTCTGCAGGGAGCTGCACCCGCAAAGCGTCAGAGCGCTTAGTTTGCAGTTGGTAATATCCAAGGAGCAAAGTGCGTCAAAGCCTGTTAGATCCAACGTGCCTGTCAGGGCTTTGGAAGCGGAGAACTGCAGCGCGGTAACGCGGCCGTTCTCCATACCCACGCCGCTCCAGCTCTCGGGATCGTTGGCCATATAGCCCGTGCCAAACAGCTTTGTGCCATTGCTTCCTGCGGAGCTGCTTTGTTCAAAGAAGGTACGCAGCGCCAACTGCTCGTCGCTCAGCGCGATGAACTTAGCCTCCGCCTCCAAGGTGTCGGTGATGGGGAGGGTGATGCGGGTCTCCTCACTGTAAAGTTTGCCGTCAATATACCAGCCCAGGAAGCAGCCTGTGCATTCATAGGCCTCCAGCGTAAGGAAGTCATCGGCAGAGTCGTCGTTGAAGGACAGCCCATACTTCATACCGACTGCTCCGCCTTCTGTTGCAGACACATGCATACGGTTGTCATTGCGAATATAGCAAACATCATTCAGCAGATTGCCCAAGGTGTTTGCGCGCATGAATTGGCCGTTTGCTCCGTTCAAAACAACGGAAAGGGTACCGCTCAAGCGGTTGTTTGAAACATCAAACTCACTAAAGACCTGTCCTTCGGGCAGCTTCAGCAGCGTTATGGCATTGTTGGAGCAGTCGAGATAACTGACGTCTGACGTGGAAGCATCCAAGCTTGTCAGCCGATTGTTCTGCACATGGATAGTTTGCAAGCAGGTGGCAACACGGGGACCCACCGTCAGCTCGGTGAGCAGATTGTTGGAAAGATCCAGATACGAGACCTGTGAAGCGCCAAGATCCACCTTATGGAGCTTGTTGTTTGGCGCAGTGAGAGTGGTGATACCATTCACATGCAGAGAAAGCTCGTCTACAGCGTTGTTAGCAAGCTGAATTTCATCAAGGGCCAGGGTACCGTCCTGCAGCTGCAGACAACCTATCAGTTTCTCCGCTTCGGATACGCTTTCTTCCTTTCCGTACAGCAGACGATAGAGTCGCGCATGTTTAAAGTGGATGTTATCCCAAGTACTGCTTTGTGCGCTTTGATAGCTCGCGGAGGTCTTGGAACCGTTGGATATACCGCTGCCGTCCCTGACATCCAGGAAGCTGCGAAGCTGCGCAACATCGTTTTGACCCTCCGCCAAGGCTTCAAACACGATATCCCCCTGCGCACTGTTGCGTTTCTCGCGATCGTAGTCAAATCCGCTTATGTAGCTTGTTTGAACGGTCGTCGTTTGGTAACCGGGATAAGGGCGAAGATACATGGTGCAGCAGGCGTCTGCCGCGCTTTGTGTGATCCAATACCCATTGCTGACACTCTCAATGTATCCGTTGATCACGCGAAAATCCACGGAGGCGTTTTGCATGCCGCAGGTGAAGTTTGCTTTCAGCGCCGTGAGCTTCGTGCCTTCGATCTTTGTGCTGGTTAATGTTTGCTTGCCAAGATCCAAAGAGGGGAAGAAGGAGTTATAGCAATAGAACTTTTTTAAGGCTGTGTTCTTGCTAAAATCGACAGCGGTAAGGGAAGGATTGTTCTCAAGATATACGCTGTTGAGCGCGGTGCTTTTGCTCAAGTCGACGGTGCTGAGGTACGCATTATCCGTAAGGGTGAGCGTGGTGAGCGCCGTATACCTTGCAGGGACGGCATTTATCTTTGTAGTGTTCAAGGTCAGGGTCAGCAGAGAGGCGGTCGAGGACTGGACGATGCTGTCGAAGGAAGCTATGTTCGTTCCGTAGATCTCCAGCGTGTCAAGCTTGGTGTTTTTGCCAAGATCCAGATAGCTGAGGCTGCCGCCGACTCGAAGATTGCCAAGCTTAGTGTTCTTAATAAGTGATATTTCTTTGACCTGCGTGCCTGCAAAACGAAGCAGCTGAAGATTGGTGCATTTGCTCACATCAAGGGCGGTAAGGGGATTGTTCTCGCAGCTGAATTGAACGAGGTCGGTGTTTGCGGAAACATCCAATGCAGTGAGCTGATTGCCCGACAGATCAAGGTATTGGATAGCGGGGAAGGCGATCAGGTCAACGGAGCTTAAACAGGCGTTTGACAGCGTTAACAAAAACATCTTGCTGCATCCGCTCAAATTGAGGGAGCTGATCTTGCTGTCATTGATGTTGACCCGCTGCAGCTCGCTGCAGCCCGAAAGATCCAAGACGCCCACAAGCGGCCCTTTGTGGGTGGTGTTCTGCACATTGGATAGGATGAGCTTCACAAGACGACCGTTGCTCCATTCCACGACGGTATTGTAGGTGGCTTTAAAGGTCGAGGGGTTGTCTTTATCGTAATTGAGGAAGGCCTTTTCGCCATTCTTGACCCCGTCCTCATCGGCCTGCTCCAAAAAGGCAACGAGTTTTGCAAGGTCGCCCGCATCGTAGCTTGCTGCTTTGACATAAGCAGGCAACACACACAGGAACAATAGGGCCACAAGCAGCAGGGACATGATCTTTCAAAATTGTTTCATTGCGGTTTTCTCCTTATAATAATATCGGGGATAAGCTTTCGGCGTCGGCGCCGTAGGGACAGACAAATTTTGATTGGATGGAGATTGGCCATGATCGTCAAGAAGGGCGCGCATGGCTTTTACGAAGGATACTGCTTTTGCGTATGCATTGCCTGCCCAATTCGAATACCATTATTAGTATAACAGTACTTAGTAAAAAAGCAAGGAGGATCCAAAAATTTAGTCTAAAAGCAACGGGATATGATCAATTTCGCAGCGTGTACGCAATGGAAAACCGGATGCCGCGTTCACAGCAAAAGGGCGGCCGAAGCCGCCCCTAAGCCGTTTTATATTACTTAAAGCTGACGTAGTCCTTATAGACCCAGCCATCTTTGCCGGTCGCATCGACCTTGATGTGGAACCAGTTCCCTGAGGTACCAATGACCGTTACGGCAGTGTCCTTCACAAGGCGTGTGGTCCCCGTAAAGCCGGTGGAGGGGCCGCTGCGCAGGTTCACGTTGTCGTGGTTGATGGTGGCAGGCAGGTCGAACTTCAGCTCCTCAGCAGTGAGCGTGACGTACTTGGCAAATACATAGCCTTCCTTGCCCGTAGAATCCACCTTGACCTGATACCACTTGCCGCTTTGTGCTATGATGGTCACGGCGGTATCCTTGGTCAGCTTGGCAATACTGTCATACGAGGTGGACGGTCCCTTGCGCAGGTTGACGCGTTCACCATTGATGCGGCCGACCTTACCCGACAGGACTGTTGAGGACGGGGTGGCTGTGGGAGTGGTGGAGCCGGAGGGGGTAGGGGTGACGGTGCTGCCCTTTAGCGCCTTGCTCACATAGCTTACGTATTTATTGGATACATAGCCGGTCTTGCCGCTTGCCAGCACCTTGACCTGATACCAGCCGTTGGACGCGGTACCAAGCAGTGTAAGACCGCTGTTGGTCTTCAGAATCTCCAAGCTGGTGCTGTTTTTGGTGGCCTGCTGACGAAGGTGAACATTGCCTGTCGTTCTGCCAAGACCCAGCGTACCATCGGCGGTCAGCGTGATATACGGACCATATACATAGCCGGTCTTGCCGGTCGCGGTGACTTCAACTTTCAGCCAGTTGGCGGAAATGTCCAGCACCTTCACGGCGTCACCCTTTGCAAGTGTCACTACGATACTGTACTTGGTGCTTGCACCCGTGCGCATATTCAGCTTTGACGTGTTGACGCTTCCGTTTGCGATAACCGTTTCTGCAGAACTTTGCGCCTGCGGCAATAACGCGACGGCGCCAAGCAGAAGGACCATCGCCAAGATCACACTCAAAAGCTTTTTCATAGTATCCATTCTCCTTTATGAACATTTTTTGAACTCTGTACCTATAATACCATAAATGAAAATGAAAAGTTGCGTTTTTTCAAGATATTACAAATATTTGTCATTTAATCCGAAAAATCCGTTAAGGAGTCACATGAAGCGTGCTTTTAGCTGCTATGCAAGCCCCTCCGTTCGGGCATACCGAAACAGATACTGCTGCATCAGACCTGCAAAGCCCGCATAACGCGCATACGGGAAGCCATCGGCATAGTGGCGTGCAAGCACTCGCTCCATCCATACATCACGGGGAAAGGCGTCCAACCGATGGTAGGCAAACAGGGCCACGCAGGACGCGACCTTGATCCCAACGCCAGACAACTCGGACAGAGCGGCGATCAGCTCGTCGTCGGGCAGCGCAGCAAGCAGGGTCAGGTCGGGCATATGCAGGGCAATGCGCTCCGCAGTCTCCTTCACATAGCGGCTGCGATAGCCCAGCGAACAGGCGTTCAGCTCCTCTATGGACGCTGCGGCAAGCGCGGCGGGGGTAGGAAACGCATATACTTCGTTGGAAAGAGGTCTTCCGAAACGCCTGCACAGCGCCTCCACCGAACCGCGAATGGCGGGGATGTTCTTGCGTGTGGAAAGGATGAAACTGATGAGCGTTTCAAAGGGTTCCTGCCTGAGGATGCGCAGACCGCAGCCTGCTTCAGCGGCAGCGCAAAGATAGGTATCAAAAGGATCCGCTGCTGCTCGCAGCGATTCATAATCCGTGTCCATGTCAAAATACCGCTGCCAATAGGCAAGCGTATCCGCGTCCATGTCCACAGAAGCCAAGCGCTCAGCGTCCTTTTTCAGCAAGAGCAGCCGCTCCCCCGAGGGCGCTACAAAGGCTTCCGCCGTTTCGTGCAGACGAAAGCACTGTCCGCTGTCGGCGATCATTCTTAGGTCACTGCAGCAGGGAAAAAGTTCCGATGTTCTATCCATACTATAAGTATACAGCCGTTCGGATCGCACTGCAAGCGTTTTGGATTTTACAAAGGAGACTGACAGGAGAGAAGAAACTGTTTTCCATAGAAGAATGCTTGCCAAAGGCAATAAA
Source organism: uncultured Oscillospiraceae bacterium (assembly GCA_964490325.1). Taxonomy (GTDB): domain Bacteria; phylum Bacillota; class Clostridia; order Christensenellales; family CAG-138; genus DAOPJM01. The sequence continues at coordinate 82,150 of CAZBBX010000001.1, read as the reverse complement.
GCGCGCTACAATACAGAAAAATGAAGAAAGGTGAATGAATATGGCGTATCAGTATCATCTTGCAATCAATGACGGAGACATCGCTCCCTATGTGCTTCTGCCGGGCGATCCCAAACGCGTGCCGATCGTTGCAAGCTATTGGGACGAGGCGCACAAGGTCGCGGACAACCGCGAGTATGTGAGCTATACAGGCAAATACAAAGGTGTACCGATCAGCTGCGTCAGCACGGGGATCGGCTGTCCGTCTACGGGCATCGCCATGGAGGAATTGGCTCGCTGCGGAGCAAATACATTCCTTCGCATTGGGACCTGCGGAACGTTTGTGGAGTATGTGAAGAATGGAGACATGGTGATCTTTGATTCCGCCTGCCGTTACGATGGCGCAAGTTTGGCGTATGCGCCCTTGGAGTTTCCTGCGGTCGCCTCCTACGAGACCGTTCTGGCTGCGGTCGAAGCTGCAAAGGCGTTGGGCTATGCACACCATGTGGGCACCACCAGATCTGCCGACACCTTCTATGCGTCTCATGCGCGGCCGGGCAGCTCTTTTAACAACTATTGGCAGTCGGATTGGGCGAATCGCTTTGAGGATCTCAAGCGTTTGAACGTGGTTGGAGCGGAAATGGAAGCAAGCATCATCTTTGTTTTGGCACGCGTTTGGGGTCTGCGGGCAGGAGGCATGGCGGTATGCTTGGACAACTGCTGCGAGGTATCGGGGCAGAGCGGACAATTTGATCCGCAGGCAGGGCTGGAACATGGCAGGGACAATATCGAGCGCCTGTCAAAGCTGGGCTGCGAGGCGATCTATCGTCTGTGGCAAAGGGATACGCAATAGCTTTGCTGCACAGCGGATGCACGAACTGCTCATCTATGTGGACAGCATCCGTATAACGATGCAAAATAAAACCGCGAGGCCGAGGCAGAGAGCTGCTTCGGCCTTAAACGACTCGTTCCATCAAAAGGAGCATCCTTTCTAACAAGATTAGCGTAAATTCTCCTTTACAGAGCAAGATGTGCAGCGATACGGGGCGTTTCGGTCAGTATTAAACTATGGACAAAAAAACGGCTTTGTGGTAAAGTATATTTTGTATAGAAATGTGAGGGTATGTATGATTTTGGTCAGCGCTTGTCTGGCGGGCTTTCGTTGCCGCTATGACGGAGCCGCAAAGCAGAGCGACAGGATACAGAAGCTTGTATCCGAAGGAAAGGCGATCCCTGTTTGCCCCGAGGTGCTGGGCGGCCTTCCGACCCCGCGCTGTCCCGCCGAACGCAGGGGCTTACGGGTGATAACACGGGAGGGAAAGGATGTTACCGCGGCTTTTCAATTGGGAGCGGAGGAAACGCTGCGGCTTGCGCGTCTCTACGGAGCCGATCGGGCGATCCTCAAGGCTCGCAGCCCCTCATGCGGCTGCGGCAGGGTCTATGACGGCAGCTTTTCGGGCAAACTTACGGGGGGATATGGCATAACGGCCGAATTACTCCTAAAAAACGGCGTGACGGTGGAAGAGGCGGACGAATGATCGCCTCAAGCAAAGGAGGAGCGTATGGATTGCAATAATTCCATTCTGGTGATCGATGATGACCGCAACATAGTTGCAATCATTGAGCTGTACCTAAAAAAGGCAGGCTTTATGGTGTATACCTGCTCCACGGGTTACGATGCGCTCAGTACGTTCCGTGCGGTCAAGCCGACGCTGGTCGTACTGGACATCATGCTGCCGGGGCGCGACGGCTGGTCCATTCTGCACGATATTCGGCAGGAGAGCGTGACCCCTGTCATCATGTTGACTGCCAAGGGGGACACAGGAGAGCGCGTGCGCGGCTTGGAACTGGGTGCAGATGATTATGTAGCAAAGCCCTTCGACTCCAACGAGCTGGTAGCACGCATCAAGGCGGTGCTGCGGCGTGCTCTGCCGCAGGCCGATCAAGAGCGCTGCATCAATTTGGATGGACTGATCATTTCCTTGGAAAACTATTCCGTGACGCTTAATGGCGAACAGCTGGAGATGCCGCCCAAGGAGATCGAACTGCTGTACTTTCTTGCCTCGCACTCCGGCAAGGTGTTCACACGCGAACAACTGCTGGAGCAGGTGTGGGGCTTTGATTTCTTCGGCGATTCCCGAACCGTCGACGTCCACGTCAAGCGCATCCGCGAAAAGATCGGCGAAAGCGAAAGCTGGCAGCTTAAGACCGTCTGGGGCGTGGGCTACAAGTTTGAGATAAGAACGGCATAACTTTATGCGCAAGCTCACGTTTCCCACTCTTTTTTCAAGAATGCTCTGCATGCAATGCCTATGCATTTTCTCCATCCTCTTGGTGGTTTGCTGTACGGTGTTGATAGCGGTGCGCGCACAAAAGGTGCAGGATGAAACGGAGCTGCTTTCCGACAAGGCATCGGCGGTGATCGAGGAATGGACGCAGACGGACAGGGAAACGTATCCCGCAAGCGACGCCTGTGCCAAGGAATACCACCTGCTGATCCAAGTTATTTTTGACATTGAGGCGCACTCCTTCTACACGGATGCGTGTTGGGAACCACTTGCATCGCTGCAAAGACCAGACACCAACTTCAGCGCCATGTGGCAAAGAGCGGGGGAGACGGCCGAACACACGAACGCCTATTTCCGCGGAAACAATACGTTTACGGTTCTGACCGTGTACCGCACCTTCGTACGGGACGATGGCCGCGTGGGGCTGATCCTGCTCCATTCCGATGTGAGCGGTATCAATGGTGAGATGCGGGAGCTGCTTTTGTGGATGCTGGTCATTCTCATTCTGGCGGCGGTGATCGCGGTGCTGCTGTCGTACTACACCTCTTACCGCATCATCCATCCCTTTGTTGAGATGAACAGAACGGTGCAGTGCTTCAGCAAGGGGGATTTTTCACAGCGTGTATCCGTCAGCGGCAAGGATGAAGCGGCGCAGCTGGGGCGCAGCTTCAACGAGATGGCGGAGCAGCTCAAGAATCTGGAGGACACAAGGCGCAGCTTTGTCGCCAACGTGTCGCACGAGCTTCGTTCGCCGCTGACCTCCATGAACGGATTCTTGGAAGCCATGCAGGACGGCACCATCCCTGAGGAGGATCACGCGCAGTATATCGGCATTGTCCTCTCCGAAACGAAGCGCATGAATGCCATGGTGAACGACCTGCTCGACCTTGCACGCATCGAGAGCGGCATCATCGTGCTGCACCGCGAGGTCTTTGATATCAACGAACTGATCCGCCGCGTAATCATCACCTTTGAAGCGCGCATCAGCGAGAAGGATCTGTCCTTGGACATCCGCTTTGCGCAGGAGCAATGCTTTGTCGACGCCGACGTCAACCAGATCTCGCAGGTCCTGCGAAACCTGATCGACAATGCGATCAAGTATTCCCCGGCGGGAAGCAAGGTCGGCGTTTCGACCTACGCTATCCGCAAGGACGTCTTTGTCAACATACGCGACACAGGCATGGGCATCCCGCAGGAGGACGTGCCACATGTGTTCGACCGTTTCTATAAGGTGGAAAAGGCGCACACCCCTTCGCCGCAGGTCGGTTCGGGCTTAGGCCTGTCGATCGTCAAGCGCATCATCGAGCAGCACGGACAATCCATCACCGTTCGCAGTGCTCGCGGCAAAGGCACACAGTTTACATTCACGCTGGCACGGGTCAACCCGCCGCGCCGAGCGACAGACGGAGGAAAATAGTATGTATGAAAACACGGATCCACGCAGCGGCATGAGCCGCAAAGATCGGTTCGGCGGCGTTGCCCTTGTCGTCGTATTGAGTGTGATCCTGCTGGGCGCGATCCTGGCAGTCGCGTTTGTCGGCGCCTTTCTCATTAGTGATCCCGTAGCGGAGATCAACACGCCTCGTGTCAGCGCCGCGCCGACGGCAGCCCTTGCACCGACGGCAACCCCCGCTACAACGGCTTACTCGTCGCTTGCAACGGCAGCGCCTCACAGCGGGAACGGTTCTTCATCCCTGCTGACCGATAATCCCATCCCCGATATCGTTGAGTCGGTCTCTGCAGGCGTTGTGGGTATAGAGAACTACCAGCCCGCAAGCGCAGGCGGCATTGCATTGGAGCTATACGGCAGCGGCAGCGGCTTCATCCTGTCTAAGGACGGGTATATCATCACCAACCAGCATGTTGTGGACGGCGCAAGAGAGCTGTATGTGCTTTTGTGCGATGGCAGCGAGGCAGAGGCGACCTTGGTCGGTTCGGATGTAGCTACGGATGTGGCGGTGCTGAAGATCAACAGGAACGACCTGACGCCGCTTTCCTTAGGCGATTCCTCCGCGCTGCGCGTGGGGGATTTTGTACTGGCGATCGGCAATCCGCTCGACAGCTACGAGCTGAACGGGACGGTGACCTTTGGCATCATCAGCGCTTTGGAGCGGAGTATCAATATCGATGGCTTCACCAACAGCTATCTGCAAACGGACGCCGCTATCAATCCCGGCAACAGCGGCGGCCCTCTGCTCAACATGAACGGCGAGGTCATCGGCATCAATACCGCCAAGAGCATCACGGCGGGCTACGATGATTACGGCAACGCCATTGCGGCGGAGGGCATCGGTTTTGCCCTGCCCATCAACGACCTAAAGTCGATCGTTGAGCAGATCATCTCCGACGGGCAGATCGTTCGCCCCGGTATCGGTGTATCCGTCTATATGTTGGACGAGGAGAACGCGCAGAACCTTAACACGATCGTTGGGATCTACGTTGACGCCGTTACAGAAGGAGGCCCCGCCGAGCAGGCAGGCATCCAAAAAGGCGATGTGATCACGGCCTATAATGGCGTGACCATCGAGGAGCAGGAACAGTTTGTCAACTTCCTGCGCGGCTGCCAAGTCGGCGACACCGTCCTTATTACCGTCTACCGCAACGGTAAGTATCTGGATCTGAGCGTCGTCGTAGGCGATATGAACAAAATGTAGGCGCTTTGCGCACAAGATAGGAACATGGAGTATTCAAAGTTTATTTCTCATACCGTTTCATCGATCCCGCCTTCGGGCATTCGCAAGTATTTTGACCTGCTGGGTGAGGATTCCATCAGCTTTGGCGTAGGGGAACCCGATTTTCCCACGCCCGACGATATCCGCTATCCTACGCTGGAGCAGCTAAAAAAAGGGCGCATCGCCTATACCAGCAACGCAGGCGACCCTAAGCTGCGCCATGCGATCCTGCGTTTTTTGAACGAACGCTACGGCTTCACCGTTGAGGACATCGAGCAGGTGCTCATCACGGTAGGCGCAAGTCAGGCCATCGATCTGGCGTTCCGCGCGATCCTCGATCCAGGTGACGAGGTGATCGTGCATGAACCGAGCTACGTGGCCTATGCACCCTCGATCCGCTTGGCGGGAGGCGTTCCCGTCTCCGTGTATGCGGATCCCGAGCAAGGCTATATCGTTCACGCAGCCGATATTGCAGCAGCCATAACGAAGCGCACCAAGGCGCTGCTTTTGGCGTTTCCCAACAATCCCACGGGAGCCGTCATGCGCCGTGAGCAACTAGAAGAGATCGCCAAGGTGCTGCGCGGCACCAACGTTTTGGTCGTATCCGATGAGATCTATTCGGAGCTGACCTATGATGGCATTAAGCACGTTTCCATTGCTACCCTGCCCGACATGGCGGAGAGGACCATCGTACTCAACGGTTTTTCCAAGGCTTTTTCCATGACGGGTTGGCGCTTGGGCTATGCGGTCGGTCCCAAACCGCTCATCGAGGCGATGCGCAAGGTGCATCAGCTGACCATGCTGTCCGCGCCTACGCCTGCGCAGATCGCAGGCACGATCGCCTTGGAAAGCGGTTTTCAAAACGACTGGAAGGACACGCAGTATATGGTGGGCGAGTATGCAAAGCGCCGCAAGGTGATGCTCTCCGCCTTTGAAGCCTTGGGTCTTCCCTGCGGTGACCCAAAGGGCGCGTTCTATGTGTTTCCCGACATTCGCTCGACAGGGCTTCAAAGCGAAGCCTTTTGCGATGCACTGCTTTCCGAAAAGAAAGTCGCGTGCATACCCGGCACGGCGTTCGGTCCCTATGGCGAGGGACATATCCGCTGCTGCTATGCGGCCTCCTTGGAGCAGGTCACAGAGGGAATGGCGCGCATCACGGACTTTGTACACAAGCTGCGGGGGTATTGACCCGCAGCGGAAAGGCCGATATGAACACTCGTGCGTTGACCACACTGGAATTTGATAAGATCTTAGCGCTCTGCCTGACGCATACTGCCTCCGAATTGGGGCGTGACGAGCTAAAAACACTCAAGCCCTCGGAAAGCCGCGCCGAGGCGGAGCTGCTTTTGGCGCAGACCATGGAAGCGGACACGGTGTACAGACGCAGCGGCAGGACGCCCATCGACGGCTTCCCCGACATGCGCGGCACTCTGAAGCGTATCCACGCTTCGTATTCCCTCTCTGCGATCGAGCTGCTGGACACGGCGCAATGCCTGAAGGTTTCCCGCCATGCAAGGGAGACCATCCTGTCTGCACAGACGGAGGGCAGCGTACAGCGCATGTCAAATCGGCTCTCCTCGCATCGCAGCATCGAGGACGAGATCGCACGCTGCATCCTGTCTGAGGATGAGATCGCGGACAGCGCCTCAGTGGAACTGACGCGTATACGGCGGCAGATGCGTATCGTCAACGAACGTGTGCGGGAAAAGCTCAATTTCTACATCAAAAGCAGCAGCTACCAAAAATATCTGCAAGATCCCATTATCACCATGCGGAACGGCCGCTACGCTATACCCATCAAGGCGGAATACCGCTCACAGTTCCCCGGCTTGATCCATGATCAAAGCGGCAGCGGACAGACCCTGTTTATCGAGCCGAGCGCCGTCGTTGAATTGGGCAACGATTTCAAGCGCCTTTTGGCGGAGGAAAAGACGGAGATCGACCGCATCTTGGCGGGACTGACGGCCTTGGTCGAACCCTTTGCCGATGAGCTGTATGCAAGCCTAAATATTCTTGGAGCCTTGGACGCCATCTTTGCAAAGGCCATCCTTGCGCGGGATATGCAGGCATGCTGTCCAAAGCTCAACGAGGAGGGGCGCATCCACATTCTAAACGGCAGGCATCCGCTGCTTGCCAAGGACAAGGTCGTACCCGTCAGTATTTGGCTGGGCGAGGAGTTCCAAACACTCATCATCACAGGACCAAACACCGGCGGTAAGACCGTCACGCTAAAGACAGTCGGCCTGTTCGTGCTGATGGCCTTGTCGGGTATGTTCATTCCCGCAGATGAGGGCTCGGAGCTTTCCGTGTTTCACGAGGTCTTTGCCGATATCGGCGATGAGCAGAGCATTGAGCAATCCTTGTCCACCTTCTCCTCCCATATGACCAACTTGGTGGACATTTTGGGCAAGGCGGACGAGCATTCGCTGGTGTTGCTGGACGAGCTGGGTGCGGGAACGGATCCCATCGAAGGCGCGGCTTTGGCACAGGCCATCTTGGAATACCTGCAGCTTGGCGGCTGTATGACGATGGCGACCACGCATTACAGCGAGGTCAAAGCCTTTGCCCTCACGCAGACGGGTATGCAGAACGCATCCATGGAGTTTGACGTGGACAGGCTTTGCCCGACGTATCGCCTGTACATCGGCATCCCCGGGAAGTCGAACGCGTTTGAAATATCGGAGCGACTGGGCTTGGAGCCTTCCGTGATCGACAGGGCGCGGCGTTACCTGAAAAAAGAGGACATCGCCTTTGAAGATGTGTTGAACGAGGCGTCCACACAGCGGCGCTTGGCCACAGAGCAGCGCGAGGAAGCGGAGCAGGCTTTGGCAGAAGCGAATAAGCTGAAGACCTCCATGCAGGCGGAGAAGGATAAACTCACGGCTGAAAAGGCTTTGCTGCGCCGCAAGGCCAAGGAGGACGCACGCGAACTGGTCATTGAGACGCGCAGGGAGATGGACGAACTGATTGCCGAACTCAAGCAGATCAAGAACATTGATTATGCCGCCTTGGAGCGCGCCAAGCAGAACGCACGGGACAAGCTGAGAAAGAAAGAGGACGCCTTAAGTGACAAGCTTGTCAGGCGCGAGGATCACGGCGAACCCCTGCAAACGGCGACTGTGGGGCAAGAGGTGTTCGTGGTGAGCCTCGATCGCAACGCCACCGTTACAAAGCTTGAGCGCGGAGCGGCGATCGTGCAGGCGGGCGTGATGAAGTTCACCGTCCCCATGGACGATCTTCGCAGCGCATCCACGGCGCAGGTCTTGGAGCAAAAGCGCGCAAGTACGCCGATCCTCGCCGATGTACGCGAAATGAAGCTGGAATTGGATCTGCGCGGTCAGACGGTGGACGACGCGATCTTGGAGATCGATCGCTATATTGACGAGTGTGACCTGTCCTCGCGCAAGGAATTTTTCATCATACACGGCAAGGGGACGGGAGCGCTGCGCAGCGGCGTGCAGGCCTACCTCAAGACGCATCCCCGCGTGAAAAGCTTTCGGCAGGGCGCCTATGGAGAGGGCGATGCCGGCGTTACCGTGGTCAGCCTGAAATAGATCAGTAAGAGTATATAATAAGAAGGGGGCGGAAAGCCTCCTTCTGTTTGTTTGCCGTCAGGAACGAAGCTGACGGATCATCGCTGCGCGATCCGACGCCTTAAAGACGGCGCTTCCCGCGACCAAGATGTCTGCGCCCGCTTCCGCGCAGAGCTTTGCGGTGTCTGGGTTCACCCCACCATCGACCTCGATCAGCGTCTGAAGACCCGCCGTGTCGATCATCCTTCTGAGAGCTTTGATCTTGTCTAACACATAGGGACGGAAGCTTTGCCCGCCAAAGCCGGGGTTGACGCTCATCAAAAGGATAAGATCGCAGTCCGCCAAGACATTTTCGCAGGTGCAAAGCGGGGTGGCGGGGTTGAGTACCACGCCGCCCTTCATGCCCAGATCATGGATGCGCTGTAAGACGCGGTCGATGTGGCGTTCCGCTTCGACATGGAAGGTCACAAGGTCTGCGCCTGCGTCACAAAAGGCTTCCGGCCAGTCGGCGGGATGATCGACCATCAGATGCACGTCCAAAGGCAGCTTGGTCAAGGGACGCAGCGCCTTGCACATGGCGGGGCCAAAGGTAATGTTTGGTACAAAGTTGCCGTCCATCACGTCAAAATGGATGAGGTCGGCTCCGCAACGTTCAATGTCCGCGACCTCGTGTCCCATGTCGGCAAAGTTAGCGGCTAAAATAGATGGTGCGATCTTAATCATACTGATGCTTTCTCCTTTGTTCCATTTCATCCAGGATCAAAATATAGCGCGCATACCGCGCTTCGCTGAGGGAGTTCCCGATCAGGCGCTTTACGCCGCAGTCGGCGGCAGGTTCGCCGCGGTGGTGGCAGGAGGGGAAACGGCAGCCCTCGGAAAGGGCAAATTCAGGGTAACATGCATCCAGCTCCTGCTGACTGAGCAGTTCGCTTTCATACAGGGAGAAACCGGGCGTGTCGAGCAAAGCGCCGCCGTTAAAGGGCCAAAGCTCTGCATGTCGCGTGGTATGCTTACCGCGTTCTGTCTTTTCGGACAAGGCGCCTACGCTCAGGGACAGTTCGGGCAAGAGCCTGTTGAGCAGGGAGGATTTTCCAACGGCGGACTGCCCCGCAAAGCAGCAGACCTTCCCCTGCGCCGCTTCTTGAAGCGCGTCCAAGCCGCTTCCATCGGCGGCGGAGACCTCCAAGCGTTCAAACAGGGCGTAATCCGTGCGAAATGCTTGACGGATCGCCTCGTCCGCCTCGTCCGTCTTGTTCAAAACGGGGATGGGTAGGACGTCCATGCACTTTGCCGCAAGGATGAGCTTGTCGGCAAGCAGCCAATCGGGTTCGGGCGTGTGCGCGGAAAGAACGATGAACAGTTCGTCAAGGTTCGCAACGGAGGGTCGTTTCAACAGATTCCTGCGCGGCAGCACAGTATTGAGCTGCGCATAGCCGCTTGCGTGCGTTTCGATCAAAACGCGGTCGCCCACAACGGGGGACAGTCCCTCGCGCCGCAGTACGCCCCGCGCCTTGCAGACATAAGTGACCCCGTTCGCGGATACATAGTAAAACCCGCCGACCGCCTTGATCAGTAACCCTTCGATCTCCATCATTCACCCGTGTTCGGCAGCGCAAAGCTTACCGTGGTCTGCTGCACCTGTTCCCCGTTGAGCAGCAGCAGTACGCTGCGCCCCACGGGATCGCGGCTGTATACGGTCGCAGACAGCGTAAAGCCGCTCTGCGCCGCTACATCCGTGTCATACAGAACGATATAGTACGGAATATTGTCGAGGCTGTAGGTCGTGTAGACGATGCGGGCGTTGGAGCTGCGCGGTACATCCACGTTGAAGGACACATCCGCCACGAACAGCGGCTCATAGCGCCGATAGACCGTCAGATCGGCGGTCTTTGCACGGGTCCCTTCGGAATGGTATTCCGACTGGAACACGACGCTGTTGTTTGCACAGTCGCCCTCGCTCTCGTATACAAAGCTCACATAGATCTTGTCGTAATCTAAGCCGCTCAGCTTGTTCAGAGCATCGTCTAAGTTCATCTTCAGCACGTTGTCCGCTTCGGACAGCGTTTCGGGAACGGGCGTTGGCGAGGCGGTGGGGGAGGCGCTGACGCTGACTAAGGGCGATGCGGAGGCGGGGGCTTCGTCGCTGCGCTTTTGTCCGCACCAACCGCCGGAGAAGCCAAGATACGCCAACACGATGGCGCACACAGGGATGAAGACGCCAATGAAGAACCATGCGTATACGGTCATGCGCTTCTTCTTGCGTTTGGCGGCATCGGCTTTGGTCTCCCTTGCAAAGCTGCCGTTGGGATCGGACAGAGAGCGCACCAGATCGGCACGCATTTCCTTTGCACCCGCGTAGCGATCCTTGGGATCCTTAGCCATCGCCTTCAATACGATGTCGTTGAGCGACGGCGGAATGGAGGGATTGCGCAGGATGGGCGGTTCGGGCTTGGACTGCAGATGCATCAGCGCCACGGAAACGGTGGAATCCGCGGTGAAGGGCACGGTGCCCGTCAGCATCTCATAGAGCGTGACACCCACGGAATAGATGTCGCTGCTTTCTGTTACCTTGTCGCCCTGTGCCTGCTCGGGGGAGATATAGTGGACGGAGCCCAACACGCTCTTTCCGGAGAAGGTACGAGTTGAGGCGCGCACGTCCCGCGCGATCCCAAAGTCCGTCAGCTTGGCCTTGCCGCGGGAGGTTATCATCACGTTCTGCGGCTTTACGTCACGGTGGATGATGCCGTGCGAATGAGCGGCGCTCAAGGCGTCCAAGATCTGACAGCACAGACCAATGGCGGTGCGTTCAGGCAGGGGACCATTGTCTACGATCAGCTGCTTGAGCGTCTGCCCCTCGATGTACTCCAGCACGATATAGGGCAGACCATTGTGCTGCCCCACGCCGTAGGCGCGAACGATGTTGTCGTGCGACAGATGCAGCGTGGCGCGAGCCTCCTGCTCAAAACGGCGCAGAAACTCCGCGTCGTCACTATATTCCGCCTTGAGCATCTTGATGGCATAGATGCGCCTGTTGCTGAGGTTGATGGCCTTGTATACATCCGCCATGCCCCCTGAACCGATGAGGCTCAGCACCTTATAGCGTTTGTCGATGATAAACTCGCTCATCCGTCAGCCTCCGCATTTTGGAGGAGGACAAGCGTGATATTGTCGGTGCTGCCATGCAGCAAAGCAAGTTTGATGAGCTGATCGCACAGTTCGTCCAAGCTCTTTTGGTTTTCCGAAAGAGCGGCAGATAGTTGTTCGTCCGTCAAGCTGCCCGACAGGCCGTCCGAGCAGAGCAGTATCAGGTCGCCCTTTTCCCAGGAAAAGGAGAAAAGGTCGCATTGTACCGCAGCGTCCGTGCCAATGGCGCGCAGGATGATGTTGCGCCTTGGATGGGTGCGCGCTTCCTTGGGCGTGATAAGACCGCGCTGCACAAGCGACTGCACAAAGGAATGATCGACCGTGATCTGCCGTATCTCGCCCTTGTGAAAATGGTACAGGCGGGAATCGCCCACGTTTGCCGCCATGCAGTCTGTATCGTCGGCAAGGACGTCGACCAGCGTACAGCCCATACCGCTTTTTTGCGGGTTTTGTTCGCTTTCCGACAGGATGCGCGCATTGGCAAGCTGCACGGTGCTGCTGAGGAACGCTGCACGATCACCATTGGCCTTGCAGACGTTTTCGGAAAGCGTATCTACGCAAAGCTGCGCAGCCAACTCGCCGCAGGCGTGTCCGCCCATGCCGTCAGCTACGGCAGCTAAGCAAGCGCCCTTGTCAAGGGGGCGCACAAGGCAGCGATCCTCGTTGCCGCTGCGCAGGCCGCGTTCACTTTGACAGGCTGTTTTGATCATGTAGGACCCTCCTTCGTAATTGACCGCAGGCGCCCTCGATATCGGCGCCCATCTCGCGGCGAATGGTGGCAGAGATATGCAGTTGTGTGAGCCATTCCATGAAGCAGTTGGCCTGCTTGCGGCTGACGCCTGCCAATTCACGCTCCTTGACGGGATTGAGCGGGATCAGGTTGACGTGACAGTTGACCCCGCGCAGCAGCTTTGCAAGCGCCTGTGCGTCCTCGAACGAAGCGTTCGTTCCATCGATCAAAGCGTATTCAAAGATCACGCGTCTGCCTGTTGTGTCAGCATAGGTTCTTGCTGCCTGTACCAACTCCTCGATGGGGTATTTATGGTTGATGGGCATCAGAGCGCTTCGCTGCTCGTTGGAGTGCGCATGGAGCGAGATGGACAGCGTTACATGCGGCGCATCCTTCAGAAAGTCGTAGATGCGCGGAACCACGCCGCAGGTGGACAGCGAGATGTTGCGGGGGCTGACGCCCTTTTCATCGGGCGAGGTGACGCGCTTTAGGAAGGTCACCACGTTTGCATAGTTCATCAGCGGCTCACCGCTGCCCATGAGCACGATGTTCGTGATCACGCGGTCGTGACCCGCGTCCAATGGTTCCGTGCGTTCGATCTCGGCAAGAAAGGAGAGCATCTCTCCCGCGCTCAGATCCCGCACGCAGCCGTCGAGCGTAGAGGCGCAGAAGCGGCAGCCCATTGCGCAGCCCACCTGCGTGGAGATGCAGACGGTATTGCCGTAATGGTAGCGCATCAAAACGCCTTCCACAAGATTTCCGTCCTCCAACGCAAAGAGGTACTTGACCGTTCCGTCCAGCTCAGAGACAAAGCGATGACGAATGCTTGCTCCGCCAAAGGGATAGGTGCCGAGCTTTTCACGCAGTTCAACGGGAAGGTTGCGCATCTCGGACGGTCGGACGCCCTTCTTCAGCCAATCAAACACCTGAGCGGCGCGAAACTTTGGCTCTCCCCATGTGGAAAGCAGCGCGGCAAGCTCTTCTTTTGTCAGATCCATCAGCGGCATCGCAGCATCCTCGCAACATAAAAGCCGTCGGTTTCGTCCCTGTGCGGCAGCAGCTGCCGTTCAAAGTCCAACTGAAAGTTTGGTTTCTCCTCCAAAAAACGACGGATCTGTCCCTCGTTTTCGTCGGGCGAGATGGTACAGCTTGCGTAAACGAGCGTGCCGCCGATCTTCACATAAGCGCTGCAGGCGTTGAGGATCGCAGCTTGCAGTTTGCACAGTGAAGCAAGATCTTCGGCTTGCTTGTTGTAGCGCAGATCGGGCTTCTCGTGGAGCAGACCCAGTCCCGAGCAGGGAACGTCCAGTAAAACCGTGTCAAAGGCGTTGTTATAAGCGTCATCGGGTATGGAAGCGTCCCTTTGGCTCGCAGCCGCCTGTACATGCAGACGCGAAAGCGTACTGTTCAAAAGCTTCAGGCGATGCTCATGCAGCTCCCAGCAGCTCAGATCGATATCACCCTCCGCCAAGGAATACAGGTAGGCGGACTTGCCGCCGGGCGCGGCGCAGGCGTCCAGCACGCGTTTGCCCTTGAGCGCGCCACAGGCACGGCAAAGGTACATGGCGCCTTCACTTTGTATGGTGGCAGCGCCATCCTTATAGGGCGGAAAGGCGTTCAGATCCAAGCCCTTTTCCAATATCAGGCAGTTTGGATCCAACTTGCCGACACGATACCCGCTTTTGAGGGCTTTTTCAAGCTGCTCTGTCGTATTGGGATACTGCGCACGCAGGGACATGCCAACAGGCTTTGCGCTGAGCAACTCCTCGGTCTCTGCAGCGCCATAGTTTGTCATAAAGAGATGCACGATCCATTCGGGGCAGCTGTACTGCATTGAAAGGCGCTGTAATGGCTCGGTGGGCAGGGGCGGCAGAGCATCGCGCTCTGCATCCAAGCGGCGCAGCACGGCGTTGATAAGACCGCTGCTTGCGCCCTTTCCGCAGGACTTTGCCAAAGAGACCGTTTGCTCGACCGCCGCGTATGCGGGAATATCCATATAGAGCAGCTGCGCCGCTCCCAAGCGCAGAATGTTGCGCACCACGCGCTTTTGTCGCGAGACATAGGCGGCCAAGCAGTGATCGATATAGTACAGATGCTCCAAGCTCGTATACACGAGGGAGGAGATGAACGCAGCCGATTGCGCGTCCCGATCGCGACACGCGTCCTTAAGAGCAAGATTTGCATATGCGCCGTTTTCCAATACATCGATCAGAACGTCCAGCGCCACCCGCCTGGCATTCATTGCAGCACCTCACCATCCATGGCATGACCTCTTTGAAAGGTCTGCGCATCCATGCGTTTTCCACCCGCAGTCTGCAGGGAAGTTAATTCCAAATAGCCGTCTGTGCAGCGCAGCAAAAGTTTTCCGTCGATCGTGCGCAGCGAACCGACGGGTTCATTATCCGAAGGCAACAGATCGCATAGGCGGCTGTCCCAAAGCTTGATCGTCTCCCCGCGCCAAAGCGCAAAGGCAACAGGCCAAGGCACCATTCCGCGAATATGATCGTGCAGAGCACGGCAGGAAGAATTTGGATCAATGCGTCCATCTTCCTTATTTAGAATGCGGCAGCGTGTCGCAGCAGAAGCGTCCTGCGGGCAGCGGGTCAGCGTACCTGCCTGCAGCTGCGAGATGGCTTGCAGCAACGCGTCTGCACCCAGTACGGACAGGCGGGCGCTCAACTCGGCGCTGTTCTCGTTGGGGCCGATCGCAGTACGCTCCTGCAGCAAAATATCACCGCTGTCCATACCGATGTCCGTCAGCATGATGGTGACGCCTGTTTCCGTGTCGCCGCTGAGGATCGCGCTTTGAATTGGAGAAGCGCCGCGATAGCGGGGAAGCAGGGAGGCGTGTACGTTGAAGGTGCCGTATTTGGGGACGGCAAGGTCGCGCCTGCTTAAAAACTGTCCAAAGGCGGCGGTCACGCAAAGCTCTGGTCGGAAGGCTTCCAAGGCGGCAACGCCCTCATCGCTCTTGATCTTTTCAAACTGCTGGACGGGGACGCCGTTTTTAAGGGCAAGCTGCTTTACAGGCGGTGCAGTAAGCACAGCCTTGCGCCCGACAGGCCTGTCGGGCTGTGTGAACACGCAAAGCGTGTGCCCTTGTTCAATTAGGGCAGACAAACTTGGCAGAGCAAAGTCCGGCGTACCCATAAAGGCGATCCGCATACTTATCCTTCCTTTTCGGGATCAAAATCGGCAGGCGCGTCCGTCACAAGCCGCAGATAGACCTTGCCGTCCAGATGGTCGCATTCATGGAACACCGCACGCGCAAACAGGTCTTGTCCGTCATAGGTGAACAGCTTGCCATGTCGATCCTGCGCCTCAACAGTAACGGTCTTGGGGCGCTCAACATAGCCTCGTTTTCCGGGGAAGGACAGGCAGCCTTCATAGCCCCGCTGCAAGCCGCTTTGCTTGAGGATATGCGGATTGACCAACTCGACGGGTCCGTCACCCGCATCGATGACAACGACCCTGCGCAGAATACCGACCTGCGAAGCGGCAAGTCCCACGCCGTCCGCAGCATACATCGTGTCAAACATATCGTCTATCAACCGAGAGAGCTTACCGTCAAAGGAGACGACATCCTTGCAGGTCTTATACAGTACAGGATCCTCATCTACTCGTATCGTTCGTATCGCCATTGCCCAACCTCCCAAGTATTCAGTTTATTATACCCAATCTGTTGCAATTTGTAAATAAAACGAGTAAAATAAGCTTGGTTGAGATGAATACCATGCTTAGTTGAGCGACTCTCTATAGTTGGTTGAGACAATTTTCTCAACTCTCCAAATGGGTTATGGCGTTTTATATTTGGTTCCTTTATGCTGATGGCAGAAAACAAGGAGGGCAAAACAATGGAAAAAGAAAAAGTACAGAGCATGGGCAAGCGGATCGCGGCCTTACGCAAGAACTGCGGCTTTACGCAGGAACAGTTGGCGGAGAAGCTTGGCGTATCACCGCAGGCGGTCTCCAAATGGGAAAACGACATTTCCTGTCCCGATATATCCTTGATCCCGCTGCTGGCAAGCACCTTGGGCGTTTCGACGGATGAACTGCTGGGCGTCAAACCCATTGAACCGCATGTGGTCGTTGTGGAAGCGGAGCCCAAGCAAAAGAAGCACGAAAAATGGAACTGGGAGTTCTCCACCTTCAAAGCGGATAATATCGTACTGATCGTGATGCTGCTGGTGGTGGGCGTCGTCTTCCTGCTGGGGTATCTGCAGGTCATAAATATTGGTAATGCAAGCTTTTGGGGCGTTGTGTGGCCGCTTCTGCTGATCGGGCTTGGCGTGTCTTGGACACGCTCCTATCCGTCGCCCATCTCCATAGGGATCATCGCATTTGGCGCGTACAGCTTCTTGTTCAACCTAAACGTTGTACATTTTGAACTGACTTGGGGCTTCATCTGGCCTGCCGCGCTGATCCTTATCGCGCTGTCGCTGATCCTGCGCCTGTTCTTGAGGAAGGATGTGCATGAGAAACACTCCGGAAAGACAAAAAAGAGCGAGTACAACGAGGAGGACGGCAGGGTCGTCATGGACTGCTCCTTTGGGAACGAGCAGATCGTCTGCAAGCAGCAGCGCTTTCAAAGCGCCGATCTGGACATCAGCTTCGGTGATTACACGCTGGATCTGAGGGAGTGTACGGAGTTCGTGCAGAATGCCATGATAAACGTGGATGTGAGCTTTGGGAGTCTAAGCCTGCTGCTGCCGAAAACGGTACGGGTCATCAATTCCAGCGACAAGAGCTTTTCCGCCTGCTCAACGCACGGGGAACCGCAAAGTGACGCGCTGTATTCGCTGTACCTGCGCGGCGACATCTCCTTTGGCTCGGTAGACATTCGCTACGAATAAGCCTATATACGAACCGATCTATACCCATCAAAAAGCGGGGGCTTCGACCCCCGCTTGCTGTTTTCTTTGATTCGCTTAGGCCAGTGTCTCTTTTGTGCTTTCCTCTTGAAACTGGTGCATGTACAGTGCATAGTACTGACCTTTTTTATCAAGAAGGGTCTCATGTGTGCCCTGCTCGACGATCTTGCCTGCCGAGATCACAAGGATATGGTCGGCGTTTCTGATGGTCGACAGGCGATGCGCCACAACGATGCTGGTCCTTCCCGTCAAAACATGGGTGATAGCGCCTTGGATTGCCTGTTCCGTCTCGGTGTCGATGGAGCTTGTCGCCTCGTCCAGCACAAAGATGCGCGGATCGGACAGGATGACGCGTGCAAAGGAGATAAGCTGCTTTTGACCCGTTGACAGCCTTGCACCGCCCTCGCCCACCTCTGTATCGTAGCCTTTTTCCATGGCTTCAATGAAGCCGTCAGCATGGACCAAGGCAGCGGCGCGACGCACCTCAGAATCGCTTGCGTTCGGACGCCCGAAGCAGATATTGTCCCGAATACTGCCTGAGAAAAGATGCGGCTGCTGTAGGACATAGCCAAGGTTGGATTGCAGCCAAAGCTGCGACCGTTCGCGATAATCCCGCCCATCGATGAGAACACGCCCCTTGGTGGGCTCATAGAAGCGGCAGATCAAATTGACGATGGTGCTTTTGCCCGCTCCCGTCTCGCCCACCAGCGCGATGGTCTCACCTTGCTTGATAGACAGGTTGAAGTCCTCCAGGACGGTCTCCCCATCCTTGTAGGAGAAGCTGACATTTTCAAATGTCACATCCCCGTGCAGCGCTTCCCAGTTCTCGCGTTTCGGATCCATGACGTCGCCGTATTTTTGGATCACTTCGGGGCTGTCCACAATATCCGACTTGGTGTCGATCAGGTTGAGAACGCGCTCTGCGGAAGCCTGCGCGCTTTGCATCTCCGCAAACACATGCGCAAGCTGCTGTATCGGGTCGAACAAGCTGGAGGCATAGCTGATGAAGGCGACCAAGGTACCCGCGCTCATGCCGCCGATGATGGACAGCTCAGGGGAGACGACCGCCTTACCGCCGATACACAGCGCCAAGGAGGTGCCTATGGCGCCCAAAGAGATAACAAGCGGGAAGAAAGCTGCACTGACCAGCGCGGCCTTAATGGACGCCTTGCGCAGGCTGCCCGTAAGCTCCTCAAATTCCTCGGAGTTCTTCTCCTCGCGAACCAGTGTTTTGGTCGTCTGCGCACTCATGATGCCCTCGTTGAAAGCACCCGTGATGCGGCTGTTGTGCCGCCTTGCGTCACGCTGATAGCGAAGGATGCGGCGCTGTAAAAAGATACTCACAAGCAGCAGAGGGGGAAGAACGGCCATCACGATGAGCGCAAGCAGGGGATTCTTTATCAGCATGATGATGATACAGCCCAACGCATACAGGAACGCCCACAGCGTATCGACGATGCTCCAGGCGATCATCTCCGAAAGGCGGGCAACATCGCTTACCATGCGCGCCATCAGGTAGCCAACGGCGGTCTTGTCGTAGAAGGAGAAGGACAATTCCTGCAGCTTGCGGAAAGCATCCTGCCGTATCTCATAGGAGATCGCCATCTCCATCCTGCCCGAACGGCTGATGAAGCTGTAGGTCGAGAAGCCTTGGATGGCGACAAACAGCAGGTACAGGATCGCAAAGGGAACAAGTCCCTGCGTGGTATTGGGCGTGATGAAGTTGTCGATCGCATAGCTTGTAAACAGCGGATACGAGGTATCCACGACCGCAACGATGAACATAAACACGATCGTTGTTATTAGCAGGCGCTTGTTGTGCAAAGCATAGGTAAACAAGCGCTTCCACAAGGAAAAATCTACCTTTTGAGACTTATTTGAGTAATCCTGCTCATTTTGAAAGCTCATGCCTGTTCGCCTCCTTCCTCTATGGCGCCTTGGATCTTTGCAATGCGGCGATACAGACCTTCTTCCTTAAGAAGCTGCTCGTGCGTTCCCCGCTGCACGATGCGCCCGTGCTCCAGCACAAGGATCTGATCGGCGCGACACAGCGTTGTGATGCGGTGGGAGATGAGGAAGACGATGCCGTCCTTGTTCACCCCGCGCAGGGATTCGCGGATCTTTGCGTCGGTCTCGGTATCTACAGCGCTCATCGAATCGTCAAAGATGAGGATGTAAGCGTGCTGCATAAGCGTTCGCGCAATGGCGATGCGCTGCTGCTGCCCGCCCGAGAGCGTTACGCCGCGTTCTCCGACGATGGTGTCATACCCCTGCTCAAAGGAGAGGATCACATCGTGGACGGCGGCAAGCTCCGTTGCTTCAAAAATCTCCGCATCCTCGGCCTCGGGACGCACGATTCGGACGTTATCGCGTATGCTTCTTGAATACAGGAAGGGCTCCTGCAGCACGATGCCGATGTTGCACCGAAGGTGCGCGTGGTCGATGTCGTTGACGTCATATCCGTTGATGGTGATGCGTCCGTCTGTACACAGATACAGACGCTGCATCAGCTGCACAAGACTGCTCTTGCCGGAGCCTGTCGCGCCCAAGATGGCAATGGTCTCGCCGGGCTGCGCCGTGAAGCTCACATCCTGCAGGACTTCGTCGGGTCTGTCGTATCCAAAGCAGACCTTGTCAAACACGACGGGGCCGTGCAGATCGGGCGTGAGCGCCTTGCCGGGTTCCTTTTCGACCTCCGCGTCAAGGATCTCATTGAGTCGTCCCAAGGATACTGCGGCCTTGCCGGAGTCTGCAAGGATGCGTCCCATCTGGCGCACAGGCCAAGTCAACATGCCTGTGTAGGTGACAAACAGCGTTACATTTCCCAGTGTAAAATCGCCCTTCACATAGAACAGCACGCCTGCGACCAAGGAGACAGCGATCTGCGCATAGCCTATGGCGTCCGAGATGCCCCAGTAGTAGCCTAAAAGATTGACCAGCTTCTGCGTTTTTTCCCGAAAGACGCCGTTCAGCTTGGTGAACTTATCGTATTCGGCACGCTGTTGACCAAAGGCCTTTACCACGCGAACACCCGTCAGATCCTCTTGGATGGCGGTGGAAAGCGCTCCCTCCGCCTCGTCGGACTCCTTAAAGTAGCGTCTTACATAGCTGAAGTATACAAAGGAGGAAACTGTCAGGATGGGCAGCACAGCCATGGAGATGAGCGCCATCCGCCAATGGATGCTGAACATGACGGTAAGCGCCAGCACAAACATGACGATGGTGCGCACGATCTCCATGCATTGCAGCGAGATGAATTTGCGCACCGTATCCACATCCGAGGTGCAGCGCTGCACAAGGTCGCCCGTGCTGACATGCTTGTGATAGTCGTAGGGGACGGCGTTGATGTGCCGATACAGGGTATCGCGCATGTTCTTAGCCATGTTCTCGGCGGCCACCGCAACGTAGCGCCGTCTTAGGTAGGTAAACAATCCGTTGAACAGCGTGAACAGCAGATACGCAAGCGCGCAGACCAACAGGTTTTGCACAAGGTAACTGCGTCCGCCGATGCCCTCCACAAGCTGCAGCACGAATTGAGGCGCGGAGGGCTGCTTGCCCTCGATGACATAGTCCAAGGTGAAGCTTGTGACAAAGGGCGCGGCGTAGCTGCAAGCCGTTGCCAAGAGCACACATACGGCCGCAAGGATGAGGTAGCGCTTATATCCGTTCAAGGAGCGGAACAAGAGGTTCCAATCGGATCGCTTTTTTACGGTTTTGGGATGCTTTTTCATATTCAATACATTTCCTGTGGATTTACTTCAATATTGGGACGAAACTCGCTTTCCGCCGCAAAAAAGTCATAGCTGAGATCCAAGACCTCCTTAAGACAGCGGGTGCGAAGCAGTTTTATAAGGATCTGGCAGCGGAAGCGTCCCTGCATTTTGATGATGGGCGCTTCGGAGGACACCAGCAGCAGTACGCTGCTTCGAGCCTCCGCGCTCAGCTGCGTTCGGTAGGCCTTGTCCAAAAGGCTTGCCTGCGTGTCGCAATGCAGCTTGAGAGCCGCCGCGTCCGCAGCGGTATACAGGGCGCGCAGAAACAGCGAGTAGGGAGGGTAGAGGCACTTTTTGCGTTCGGCCAATTCATAGTTGAAAAAGCCGCGATAGTCCTGCCGCTTGGCAAAGCCGATCACCGGATGCGAGGCGTTCATGGTCTGCAAAACGACCACGCCTGGTGTTTCGTCGCGACCCGCACGGCCTGCGACCTGCGTGAGCAGCTGAAAGGTGCGCTCCGTGGAACGGTAATCGGGCAGGTTTAGGGACGTATCCGCAGCAACGATGCCAACCAAGGTTACATGCGGAAAATCATGCCCCTTTGCGATCATCTGCGTGCCTATCAGCACCTGTGCGCGCTGCGCGGCAAAGGCGGATAGGATCTCGGCGTGCGCGTCCTTGTGGGTGACGGTGTCCGCGTCCATGCGCAGACAGGATACGGTTGGAAACAGCGCTTTGACCTTTTCCTCCACCTGCTCCGTTCCCACGCCGATCTGACGGATGAAGGGGCGGCCGCATTGCGGACAGATGGTGGGCAAGGGCTTGACAGCGCCGCAGTAATGGCAGCGGGTGCGGCGTTCGCTCTTGTGATAGGTCATGGAAACGTCGCAGTTGTCGCAGCGCAGCACATATCCGCAGCTGCGGCAGGACACAAAGGAGGAGTAGCCGCGGCGGTTCAAAAAGAGCATCGCCTGCTCGCCGCGCTTGATGCAGCGATCTAACAGAAGAATCAAGCGTTCGGAGAAGATGCCGTTGTTCCCCATCAGCAGTTCCTCCCGCATGTCAACCACTTCCACCTTGGGAAGCGGATGATCCAAAACGCGGTTTGGCAGCTCCAATAAGCGGTAGCGACCGTTTATGGCGCGGTAGTAGGCAGTGAGGGAGGGGGTCGCGCTTCCCAGCAGCAGGACTGCGCGCTGCTCGGCGGAACGCTTTGTGGCGATCTCCACTGCAGCGTATCTTGGCGATCGTTCGCTTTGATAGCTGCCCTCGTGTTCCTCGTCGATGACGATCAGGCCAAGCTTTGTAATTGGCGCAAAGATCGCGCTTCTTGCGCCGATCACAATATCGGCAAGACCAAGACGGATGCGTCTCCACTCGTCAAAACGCTCCCCGGAGGAAAGGCGACTGTGCAGCACGGCGATCCGTCCGCCAAAGCGTGCCGTGAAGCGGCTGACCGTCTGCGGCGTCAATGAGATCTCGGGCACGAGTACGATCGCCTGCTTGGAAAGAGCGAGGCAATGCGCGATCGCATGCAGATATACCTCCGTTTTCCCGCTTCCCGTTACGCCGTGCAAAAGGAAGGTCTCGCTGCGGTTCGCATCCATGCTTTCCAAGAGGGCTTGTACCGCAGTCTCCTGTTGGGGGTTGAGCGTCTTGACCACATCGCCGCACAGCTCTGCCTGCAGAGGCGGACGCCGAAACACATTGTGGCTGTGTTCGATGAGAAAGCCCTTTTTGAGGAGCGCACGGATCGCGCCGTCCGCATTCTCCATGATCCCAAGAAGATCCTGCCGCGTCAGTTCCGCGTCGCTGTTTGTGAAGCAACTGAGAACCTGCTGCTGCTTAGGCGCACGCTTCAGTGAATCAAGCTGCGCAGCCGACAGATCCTTAGCGCGGGAAAGCGTGTGGATCGTCTTTTCGGTGACGCGCTCGCCACGCAGCTGCGCGGGAATCATCAGACGCAGCGCATCCACAAACAGGCAATGGTACACCCGCTGCATCCATCTTGCCAAGTCGAGCTGCTCCTTGGTAAAGATGGGATACTCATCCAAAACACGCAGGATGTCCTTGCAGTTCTCAATGGTACAGGTCTCGCTGCACGCAACAACAAAGCCCTCCTTGGGCGTGTTGCCGCGACCGAACGGCGCCAGCACATGCTGCCCCTCGCAAACTGTCAGCGTGGGCGGCACATGATAGCAAAAGGCGCGGTCGATCTTCTCATGCGCTATGTCGATAACGACCTGTACGAACATATCTCTCCTGCCTACAAAAATGCCCATTACAGCTGACTGTAACGGGCGTAGAGCGCGTTTGACCGATCGACTATTGGTTGATCGGGGAAACGATCACGACTTTCCCGTCGTATAATTCCTCCACCGCGGCGGATACGGGCTTGCGGCTGCCCAGCTTCTCCGGCTCGTCCTGCAGCTGATGCGCCCTTGTGGCAACAGCGGTCACGAGGCGATAGCGACAGCCTGCGATCTTTACAAGCTCATTAAGAGAAGGATAATTCATCATAGCGTTTCTTCACTGCCTTTCATTAGTTTTGAGATCAGATCTTGTCTGCGTGAAGCACGGAGCTTTTCCGCGTTCACGATACATTCCATTGAAGCTACGGCTACATCAACGACCTCGTTGACGATGATATAGTCGTATCTGTCCATCATTTCCAGCTCGCTGAAGGCGGTCGCAAAGCGCTTTTCGATCGCTTCGAGCGATTCCGTTCCGCGCCCGATCAGGCGGGACTTCAGTGTGCTGAGGGAGGGGGGAGCAATGAAGAGAAGCACCGCATCGGGATAGGCTTCGCGAACCTTCATGGCGCCCTGTACATCGATCTCCAAGATGACGTCGTGTCCGTCGTTGATCTCCGAATCGACAAAGCTTCTTGGGGTCCCGTAGTAGTGCGTGTTGAAAACGCGTACATATTCCAGAAACTCTCCCTTGTCGATCATGCGGCGAAACTCGTCCTCTGTGCGGAAGAAGTAGTGAACGCCATCGATCTCGCCGGGTCGCGGCTTGCGGGTGGTTGCGGAAACCGACATTCGCATCCCCGGGTTGCGAGCGATCAAAGCGCCATCGACCGTACCTTTGCCCACGCCTGCAGGCCCCGATACGACGATCAGCAGCCCCTTGCCCTGTTGTCTCATAGTACCTCCCAATTATTCATCCTCCGAAACTTCCTCGCCATTCATGCGGCGGGCTATCGTTTCGGGCAACAATGCAGACAGTATAACATGATCGCTGTTTGCGATCACAACAGAACGCGTGCGTCGTCCGCAGGTGGCGTCAATGAGCTTGTCCAGCTCTCTTGCATCGGAGATCATACGCTTGATGGGCGCAGATTCGGGGCTCACCACGGCGATGATATGCGCGGCAGCCACAAGATTGCCGTAACCGATGCCGATGAGCGGATTCTTAAGACGCATGTTGACCTCACTCGATGTTCTGTACCTGCTCGCGCAGCTTTTCGATCTCAGCTTTGCCAAGCAGCACCAACTGCGTCAGCTCGGCGTCGTTGGCCTTGGAACCGATGGTGTTGCATTCGCGGTTCATCTCTTGAATCACAAAGTCTAAGTTGCGGCCAACGGGTGCGTCCTCGCCAAGATAACGCAAAAACTGCTCCATATGGCTGCCTAAGCGCGTCAGTTCCTCGTCGATGGCCGCTCGATCCGCAAACAGAGCCACCTCTGTTGCAAGTCTGGCGCGGTCAAGCTCTGTGTCCGTAACGAGCTGCGCGATGCGCTCGTTTAGCTTGTCGCGATAGCTGATGACCACAAAGGGCGCTCTTTTTGCGATCTTTGCAACGATGGAGCGCAGCGTGCACAGCTTGTCCGCAAGGTCAGCCTTGAGCCGATCGCCCTCTGCAAGCCGCATGGCAAGAAGCTGATCGATGGCAGCGTCGCAGGCCTTGGCGCAAAGCGCATTCAAAGCCTCGCTGTCCTCTTCGGCAAGCAGTACCTCGGCTACGTCGGGCAGGCGCAGCACATTGGAAAGCGTCAGATCGTCCGCAAGACCCAGGCTCAAATTCAGTTCCCGTGCAGCCTTGACATAGGCCGTCAATACAGCGGCGTCCAAGCGCACGGACTTTGCATCACTGCGCGTGTTGCTGTAATTGACGTATATGTCGATATGCCCGCGGGAAAGGCGAGCCGATAAGGTCTTGCGAAGCGTATCTTCGATGCAGTTTAGGGATCGCGGCAGACGCAGACCGACGTCCAAAAAGCGATGGTTGACACTTTTCAACTCCACCGTGAGTTCCCGTCCGTCCAGCGCGGCAGTGCCTTTGCCATAACCCGTCATACTGTACATAAATTACCCCCTGCGTACAACTCAGTATTATAACACCCTATGCACCCGAAAAACAAGCAAAATCTATAGAACAGCGCAAAACAGCGCAAAACACGCAGATCGGGTCAAGCTCGTACGGAGATACGCGCAAGAACGGGAAACAGAAGCCCTATGCCTGCCAACAGGGGAAGACAAAACAGCTGACCGTCTGCAAGGTGCAGAGCCAAGCCCTGCGGTGTAAAATAGGAAGCAAAGCCAAGGACGGGAGAGATCGCCTCCCATGAGAACAGGCAGCCGCCCAAGAAGGCGCCGATCAACGCCAACAGGGGGATCGCGGCGTCGACCTTGCCATTTTGCCTTTGGTACAGAGCGATCAGCAAACAGACGCTTGCATTCACGCAGCTGTAAAACAGCAGCAGAAGAAGCCCACGAAGCTGCAGGTCGGGCAAAAACAGCAGGGCAATCACGCTTAGGATGGCGCCGCCAAAGAACAGCGCCGCAAGGGTGCAGAACAGCTCCTTTATCAAGCCGCCGCGTATGGACAGCAGACGCTTTCGCACACGGATTGCATCATTGGAGGCTGCCCACTGCGCCATATAGAGCTGCAAAAAGCTGATAAACAGGATAACAACACCCAGACTGCGCGCAAACAGTCCCTCAAATACGCCGCCTGCACCAAGCGCCTCTGCGCTGCCCCCGCTGCTGTTCACGGTAAATGCGCCGCCTACCGCTGCGCTTGCCTTCGCGTACGCGGCGTCGAAGCTTGCGACATCCCACCGGTCAGAGACTTGCAGGCGTGTTCGCTCACGTAGGATCTTTGCATAGAGAAGACTGCGGCCAAATTCTGTTGCATTGGATCCTGCCGTCCCCGTGAAGCTTGCTTTGATCTCCCCCTGCAGCAGCGCTTCCCCGAAGCCTGCCTCCAAGGTAAAGATCCCCTCTGCGCGGCCAAGACGCAGCAGCTTGTCGGCCTCCGCGGAGTCTGTCGAAACAAGGCGCAGGCCGTCGTCCGATGAAAGCGCATCGCCAACGCGCAGCGAGATCTCACTCTGATCCCGATCGACCAGCGCAAAGCAGGGCGTATCGGCTGCCTTGTCGGACAGGATATCCCCCAAGACTGCGTAGGCCACAAGGCACAGAAGGATGACGATGCCTGCGCACAGCTTGCCGCCCAACATTCTTAGGCAGCGCTTAGCTGCGATCATAAGTAAGTTCATAGGCAGTCCCTCCTTCCGATAAGGATGGAACAAGCTATAGCAGCAAGCAGACCGCTTAGAACCACGGGGAGAATTGCAACAAGCAGCGCTTGCACCGACGCGGCGTTCTCGATCACGCAAAGACCCTGCAAAAGATAATACGGCAAGGTAAACTGCGCCGCAATCAATGCGGGGTTTGAATACAGCTGCAGCGGATACAGCACACCGCCAAGCAGCAGGGAGACGATCAAGTAAGCGCTTGCGATGGGCATCAGCTTAGCGGAGGAGCGGATCAAAAGCGCAAACAGCAGGTAGATCAAAAACATGGCGCAGTAGGCGATCAGATCAAGCAGCAGCACGCAGGCAAGGCTTTGTACCGAAAAACTGATTAAGAGAAGAAGAACGAACAGGAGCTGCGGAAGCAGTCCGCATAGAAGCTTGGAAAGGTAAAAGGGCAGGGGGGATCCTGCCGCAACACGGTAACGCTGCAGTAAGCCGTTTGCATGTTCGGCGGGTATGGCGCTTACGGCACCAAGCGGATACAACAGGCAGATCAGTGACAGGCATGCGGTGAGCAGCATGCGCTCGACCTGTGCCGCCATGCTTTCCACCGCTTCGTCCTCGACCATTGCCTTGAGCAAAACGAAGACATCGTTGAGCAGACGGTTCGCAGCTTCCGCATATAGCTCCTCTTGATGCTCGCCGACGCCCTCTAAGCCATATCGCAGCAGGTACTCCGCATAAACGCAGCGCTGATCCTCATTCATCAGTTCACAAACGTTTTCCACGATGGAGCGTACCATAGACGCCTGCAGCGGCATGGCACCGTTTGGATGCAGCTCTGCACTTGCGGTAAAGTCGTAGGCCTTGTAGAAAAAGTCCTTCGGTATGGTAATGACGGCTGCGGCGCCTAGATCGAACAGGGCCTCATCGGCGTCGCTTTCATCTGCCGAAAGCACCTCCTTGAACAAGGAGATCGTATCCATCTGTTTGATAAGGGCGCGTGACATGATCGTGTCGTCCAAGTCGCGAACGGCGATCTTGAAAGGCTGTGTAAAGCTGCGTGTACTCGAAAGCTCCGACCTTGCCCCGCTCAAAAGCAAAAGCAAAGCAAGCGGAAGCACAAGAAACGTCAATAGGCCGCGTCCGTGATCCGCAAGCAGCAAGAAATCCTTTTTTAGGCAAGCCCACAGATGACGCATCAAATTTGATCCTCGGCTGTGAGCCTTCCATTCTCCAGTTGCAGGATGCGGCCGCAGACCGTATCAAGCTCCGCTTGCGTATGATCGATCAGAAGGATGGCACAGCCGCGTTGGCTTAGCTGCGTGATCAGCGTAAGGATGCTCTCAGAGGAGGCGGCGTCTGCGCCTGTGGTGGGTTCATCCAATAGCAGAAGCTGCGGTGTAACAGACAGGGCGGCGGCAAGATTTAGGCGCTGCTTCATTCCGCCGGAGTACGTTCGTACAGGCTTTCTTGCAACATCCGATAGTGAAAGACGCTGCAGCAGCCAATCCGTGCGAGCCTTTGCCGCGGATGCGGGAAGGCCGTTCAGATCCGCAAAGTAGCGCAAGTTCTCGATCCCGCTTAGATCCTCATACAGCGCAGTCTCCTGCGGGACATAGGCGATCGTCGTCTTTGCAGGCAGCTGTCGTTCTCCGCGTGTAGGGCGCAGAATGCCGGCTGCGATCTTGAGCAGCGTGCTCTTGCCCGCCCCGTTCGGCCCCGAAAGTCCCACAAGCTCACCTGCGTGCAAGCGCAGGGAAACAGGGCCTAAAACGGCTCTGTTTCCGTAGCGCTTTTCAATTTCGATAAGCTCCAAAGCGGGGGCGTTCATTTTGATCAGAACAGGTCGCTCAGGTCGAGGCTGCCGCCGATGACGTCTCTGAGGTCGTCAAAAGTACCCTCAACAGGCGGGATGGTCGGCCAAGTCAAGGAGGTCGGCGTCAGGTCATCGGTAACGATCAGCTTGATCTCATTGAGCGTTACCGAATCGGGGATATTGATGTTACAGATCGAGACCTCGCAGCGCATTCCCGCCATAGGATCAAGCGAATCTTTATAGGTCACGCTAAGGTCACGGAATGCATCCACCGGGAAGGAGGAAGCGTCCTCATCGGCGACCGTCAGGCTCTGCATGGAGAGGGTAAGCTCATTATGCATACTGTCCGCGTCGTCTCTGTCCCCACTCGCCGTGTAGCTGAAGCTAAAGTCCGCCGTATCGGGGATTGAAACGGTGACCGCGCCGTGCAGATCACAGCTGTTTTCATTTGTATCGTCTGACGGATCGGCGTCAACAGAAAGGCTGAAGCTGCCCGCTGTAATGGTAAATCGAACATACTCCGTGTCGATCGACTTATCATAGCGCACCATAACGGCTTGTTCATCAATGGTCGCCGTGAAAATGAACGACACAACGTCTTGCTTGTTCAACAGCAGGGTTAATTCGGGATCGGCCTTCAGGAGCGTTTCCGCGATGCTGTCCTTGCTGTCACGCAGCTCCTTTACGGCCTCCGCCAGTTGCGCGTCCGTGTCAAGTGCTGTGCCGTCGGAACTAAGATCGACGCCGTAAGCATCCATGTACGCATAGACATAATCAAACAAGCCGCGGAAGCCCTCGCTCGTCTCCATATAGACGGCAAGCTGTTCCACACAGGCATTGTATTCGGCTTCTGTTGGGTGCACGATGTATTCATTCGCGGTATAGGCTGCGCCCAAAGCATCTGTGCCTTCAACCTTCGCGGTATACTCCACGGACGCATCGGTGATCAGGCTGCACAGCACGGGCGCAACGTCTTCCACAGCTGCAGGAAGACAGCTAATTATCTCGTCGTTTCGGTCGAGCTGTTCGCGGATAATTTGGAACATGCGAAGCGAATCGACATCGTCCTGATCCTCGGGCAATACCACATAGCGACCCTTCGTGTTGGAGAAGGCGCCGACCCTGCCGTTTTCCTCAGCAGTGACACCAAACTCATAGATATCCATTCCCATCAGCTGCAGTGAAACATGCCACACATATCCGTCTTCATCATGCAGCGATTGGAAATCACCCTCTAAACTGCTGAGTAAAGCGGCATAGTCCAAGGCAAACATACCGTTGGACAAGGCGGAAAAGTCTCCGTCCACATCCAAGTCAAGGTGCATCTCAGAATTGTCATAGAGTTTCTTGCTCAGTTCATTGTTTGAATGAAGCCGTTCCTGCGCATCCGTCAGTTCTTCGGAAAGGTCGCTGCAGCCCATGGTGACAGCCTTCTTAAGCCGTTCTGCAGGGCTCAGGAATGCACCTGCGCGGTACAGGCAAAAGACCACGACCGCGCCGATCAGAAGAATCGTCACGCATACAAGGACGATGATCAGCCCTGTTTTCTTTTTCTTGGGCTTTTTGATAAAAGGATCTTCATATGCAGAAGCGCCTGTCACTGGTTCGGCAGCCTGCTGCGGAGTATCCTGTGTGGGAATGATCACATTTTCAACGACCGAAGGTCCCTGCTGCGTACCTTCCCGTCCATCAGTGCTGATCTGCCTGCCGCAGTTGGGGCAGAAGCTTACGGCGTCCTCAAGACGCTCACCGCAATTTGGACAAAACTTCATATCTTCCTCCCAAATAGAAATGATCCAAATTTAGTGTATCATATTTTAAGAAATGTGACAAGTTTTCTCAGTATTCTTGCGGGCAGATATCAAAATAACGCAAGCAATGTGCGGAGATAATGGACATTATTAGAGGATGTGTTGCTAAATCATCAATCGTGCGAAAAATAGACCCTTGCAAATTGATTGGAATATTTGTATCATATCATCGTTAGGTAACAATTGTGGTTTAGTGAGGGAGAAAATGGTAAAGATCGGCTTGGTTCTGGAAGGAGGATCGCTGCGCGGGATCTTCACAGCGGGCGTTTTGGACTGCCTGCTGGAGAACCATGTTGATTTTTCCTATATTGTCGGTGTTTCTTCCGGCGCATGCAACGCTTTTGCGTATCTTTCGGGGCAGATCGGACGAACAAAGCGCTGTATGATGCAGGAGGAGACGGAGGACAAGTATTACGGGCTGTCGCAGCTGTGGCGTTCCAAGAAGCTGCTGAATTTGGATCGGGTGTTCTTTGAGTATCCGATCAAGCAGTATCCCTTTGATTTTGACGCGATGTTCAATAGCCCTTGTGAATATGAGTTTGTCGCCACGGACTGCGGCAAGGGTGAAGCCGTCTATTTGACGGAACGCAGTGATGCGGATCGACTGGAGCGGATCGGAAAAGCTTCCTGCTCCATGCCCATCTTGGCAGCGCCTGCAGAGCTGGACGGAACGCTCTATATGGATGGGGGCATTGCGGATCCTGTTCCGTATCGCCGCGCCAAGGAGCGTGGCTGCGAAAAATATGTTGTGGTTCTGACCAAGTCCGCAAGCTATACGCCAAGCGTTTCGGTGAACATGCGAACGCTGTATGCAGTGGCCTATCGGCACTATCCCGCGCTGCGCGAGCTGCTATATCGGCATCCGCAGATCTATGAGCGGCAGATGACGGGACTAATTGCGGAGGAAGCAGCGGGAAGAGCCTTTGTCATTCGTCCCACCGGGGAAACGTTGGGCCTGCTCGAATCCAACAGGGAAAAGCTGAACGACGTTTATGAAAGCGGCTATGACATGATGCAAAAACGCTTGGGTGAACTGCAGGCGTTTATGGACGAAAGATAATTCTGTTAGGGGGGTAACATACATGGAAGCTCGCAAGAAGGATCGAAGAGACAGGCGGGACGCTTGGTTTGTACAGGGACAGGACGCCATGCACCTGTTCATGCCCTATCTGCTGCCGAATCGCTGTGACAACGAAGCCGTGATGATCGAGCATATCGGCACGGAGGCCATCGACGCATACCTTGCCGAAAAGAACGCGGAGAACCCCGCGTTCCGTTACACGATGTTTCAAGTGATCTGTGCGGCGATCGCCAAGACCATTGCGCTTCGTCCGAAGATGAATTACTTCATTGCAGGCAAGCGTATGTACGAGCGTAAGGAGATCTCCTTTTCCTTCGTTGTGAAAAAAGAGTTTCACGACGATGCCTTTGAATCGCTGGCCATCCTGCGCTTTGACCGCGACAGCGACAAAAGCCCCATCGAGCAGATGCACGATAAGCTTGAAAAGATCGTTCACGGCGTACGCCATGAGCATCAGATCGACGGCACCAACGAGGCGATGGGCGTTTTGACCAGTCTGCCAAAGCCGATCTTGAGCCTTGTGGTATCCATTCTCAATTCACTGGATCGGCACGGAAACATGCCGAATTCATTGATGCGGGAGGATCCGTACTATTCCAGCGTGTTCATCTCCAATCTGGGAAGCATCAAGATGCACGCAAGCTATCACCACCTGGTGAATTGGGGGACAAATTCCTTCTTTGCCGTCATCAACCCAAAGCATAAAGCGCCTGTGTTTCATGACGATGGCAGCAACGAAATGCATGAGTTCGTAGATCTGGGACTGACGATCGACGAGCGCATTGCGGATGGTATGTACTTTTGCAACAGCATCAAGGTCGTAAAAAAGCTTATCGAGGATCCCAAACTGCTGGAGCTGCCCTTGGCGGCGGCGATCGATCTATAAGGAGGTAGATTGTTATGCTTGAACCCAAAACACCCTGGCTGCCGAATTACGGCGACGTCCCGTTCCATCTTACCTATTCCACCATGTCCATGAGCGATACGGTCTTGGATACCGCCGAGCGTTACCCGACGAATACGGCGCTGTCCTATATGGGACGCACCATCAATTATACAACGCTTGCAGAGCAGATCCGCCTGACTGCAAAAGCGTTGTGTGCCGCAGGGATCAAGAAGGATCAGCGCGTGACGGTCTGTATGCCGAACGTACCGCAAACCGTGTACTGCCTGTATGCGCTCAACTATATCGGCGCGGTCGCCTCCATGGTGCATCCGCTTTCCGCAGTGGGCGAGATCGTCTTCTATCTGCATGAGGTGGAAAGCAGCTGCGTCATTACGCTGGATCAATTTTACGGCAAGATGCTGGAGGTACAAAAACAGTGCCCTATTCAAAAGCTCATCATCACAAGTGCGGGGGACGAGCTGGGCACGGTCAAAAAGCTCGGCTATAAACTTACAGCGGGACGCAAGAACAAGGTGGAACCCGCTAAGAACGTTTTGCTTTGGCACGATTTCATCGCGGCAGGCAAGGCGTATTCGGGTGCGGATCCCGCTGCACACAAAAAGCCCAACGACGAGGCGGTCATCCTGTTCTCGGGCGGCACAACGGGTACGACCAAGGGCATTCGCTTGAGCAATCTCAACTTTAACGCCTTGGCGCTGCAGACGATGACCATGTGCCATTGCCAAGTCACAGGCAAGAAGATGCTGGCAGCCATGCCCATGTTCCACGGCTTTGGCTTGGGCGTATGCGTGCACACCATGATGGTGGCGGGCGGGCAGTCCATCCTTGTGCCGCGCTTCAACGTGAAGGACTATGCCCTGCTCATCAAGAAGAATCGGCCAAACTTTATCGCAGGCGTACCGACCCTGTTCGAGGCCATCACGCGCAATCCGTATTTGGACGGCGTTTCGTTGGACTGCTTGATGGGCGTGTTCTCCGGCGGAGACTCCCTGTCGATCGAACTGAAGAAAAAGTTTGACGCCTTCTTGGAAGCGCATCACGCAACGATCCATGTGCGCGAAGGCTACGGAACGACCGAGTGCGTGACGGCAAGCTGCCTGACGCCGTATCATTGCGAGCGCGAAGGGAGCATCGGTTTTCCGTATCCCGATACCTACTACATGATCTGTAAGGTGGGCGGCACGGAGGAGCTTGGTTATGGCGAGGAAGGGGAGATTTGCTTGAGCGGACCTTCCGTGATGCTCGGCTACCTGAACCATCCCGAGGAGAATGCAAACACCCTTAAGCAGCACGATGACGGACGGATCTGGCTGCACACGGGAGATCTTGGCAGCATGGACGCCGAGGGCTTCATCTACTTCAAGCAGCGGATCAAGCGCATGATCATCACCAGCGGCTACAATGTGTATCCTTCGCAGCTGGAAAACATCATCGATGCGCACGAAGCCGTGCAGATGAGCTGCGTGATCGGCATTCGCGATCCCTACAAGATGCAGAAGGTCAAGGCCTTTGTCATGCTGCGCGAGGGGTATGAACCATCCGAAGCACTGAAGCTGGATCTGATGGCGTACTGCAGAAAGCATATTGCAAAGTATGCAATGCCCTACGACATCGAGTTTCGCGAGTCCCTGCCCAAGACCTTGGTCGGCAAGGTGGCCTACAAGAAGCTGGAAGAGGAAGCCGAACGCGAAATTACGGCGGCAAGCTAACTGAAGGAGTAAGAATAAAGCAGGGGCCTGCGCTCCTGCTTTTTATATGTTTTATTACATCTTTCGCATCAGACCCGTGACCTTGCCAATGATCTCAACGCGTTCGGGAGACACGCAAATGGGTTCATACAGTTCGTTCTCGGGTCGAAGCTCGATGCAGCTTTTGCGCGGATACAGGCGCTTGACTGTGACCTCGCTGCCGTCGATACGCGCAACGACGATGTCGCCTTCGTGCACCTCCAATGCGCGGTTGACCACGATCACATCCCCGTCCAAGATCCCCGCATGCAGCATACTGTCGCCTTGTACATGCAGCATATAGCAGTCGGGTCTGTCGCTGCCGTTGACCAGCAGGCGGGGAAGGGTGAAGCGATCCTCGACGTTCTCCACCGCGCCGATGGGAACGCCTGCGGCGACCTTGCCAAGAAGAGGGATGCCGTTCTTTTCTTCATCCGATACGCGATTGATGCGGTATGCGCGCATCTTATTGCCCACACGCGAGATACGGCCGTTCTGCTCCAGCTTGCTCAGGTGCGCATACACGGTAGCGGGGGAGCTGAGCCCGACGGCGCTGCAGATCTCGCGCACCGTTGGCGGAAAGCCGTGCGCATCCCAGTACTCGCATAGCGCTTGGTAGATGGTCTCCTGCGGATCGTTCAGCTTTTTCACGTTGCATCCTCCGAAAACTTGTGTTACAACTACAGTATAGCAGGATGTTTGTGAAAATGCAAACATTTGTATGCATGAAAGGCAAAAAAACGATGAAACATTGCATCTTGGGTTTGCGGGAGGAATGTAATAACTGCGGCGCCTGCGAGGATCGCTGCCAACTTGACCCAACGAAGGTCTGCGACAACTGCTTCCGCTGCATCGACACCGATAACGGTCCCGCCTATGCGACCATCGCCATAGAGGATGTTTTATTTGAGGTCGAGGGGGAGGACGAGTACGATTACGATGAGACAGCGCCTCACGACTTTGGCGTTTCCGATGAGGACAGCGATGACTGAGAAGCTGCGTGGCTCGGAAGCTCTAAATTGCAGTCCGCTTCCTCATCCCGCAGCGTAACAAGCTGCGCCGCTTGCCTGCGCCGTTCGCGGGACATGGCGGCATAGTGCTTGCGTGTGGTGTTCACGTCCTTGTGCCCCAGCACATCGGCAACCAAATAGATATCCCCGCTTTCCTGATACAGCAGCGTTCCATAGGTGCTGCGCAGCTTATGCGGTGTGATCTTTTTGAGCGGCGTTGCGATCTTGGCATACTTTTGCACCAGGTTTTCCACGGCGCGCACGGTGATGCGGCGCCGCTGCAGTGACAGAAAGAACGCATCTTCGTGCCCTTCGACAGGGGTCACGTTCATTCGTTCCTCCATGTAGCGCAGCAGTGCTGTGCGTACCTCGCGGCCAAAGGACAGAAGCTCCGCATCGCCGCCCTTGCGCGTCACCACGAACGCATCGTTCTCCATGTCGATGTCGTCTATGTCGATGCCGACCAGCTCGCTGATCCGTATCCCTGTACCCAAGAACAAGGTCAGAATGGCTAAGTCACGCACGGCGGTGCGCTCATGAAACTTTTTTGCGCGGTCGCTGAGGCCTTTGCCGCTCTCCGCCTCCTCCAGTAGATCGACCACTTCGTTTGCATCCAAGCGAATGATGGGCTTTTCATGCAGCTTGGGCAGATCCACCAAAGCTGCAACGTTTGCGCGTATCATTTCCTGCTTGAAATAGTATTTGAAGAAGGAGCGCAGTGTGGAGAGCTTGCGCGCTTTTGCTCGCTCTGCATTCGTGCGTTCCTGCTCGTTTGCCTCATATAATGATATTGCATCGATATACATTTCTATATCAAGTGCCTTGACCGTGTCCAGATCGGAAAGCTGCAGCTCGCGCACAGCCTTTTCGGAGAAGGGGGAGGAGGGAGCGGTCAGGAAGAAAAAGAAACCTTTGAGGTCAACGGCGTAACCGTAGCGCGTCAAGATGCTGGTCTGCGATTCCATGGCGCGAAAATAGAAACCGCAAAAGATCGGAAGTTCCCCAAGAAGTGCGCGCAGTTTTAGGGTGTAGTCCTTTTTTCGTTCGCTTTGGTAATCGCTCATACTTGTTTGGTCTCCGTTTAGAGTATTGATGGATCGTCTGTTCTGCAGCATTTCCGTTGGATCGTTTTTCACCATCACTTGGGAGCGGGGCAGAACGATCCGCACGTTTTGAAAGCAAAAACCGCAAGACGATCTACTCTTAGATTCTACCACATCTATTCGTTAAAGACAACTTTAACGAATAGAATTAACAAATAAGACATGGTTTTGGTATCTATTTTGTCGTATCGGCTGCGGACTGCTTTGTGCCGCCTGTCGTCAGTCCCTTGATCGCCGCTCTTGCCAAGGCGTCGCAGCGATTGTTCATTTCATTGTCAGCGTGACCTTTGACCTTGTGATACGTGACGGAATGTGCTTTGGATATCAAAAGAAGTTCCTCCCAAAGATCGCGATTCTCCACAGGCATTTTGGACGCGGTCAGCCAACCGTTCCGCTGCCAGCCCTGCACCCAATACTTTAGGAAGGCGTTGCACACATACGCGCTGTCCGAATATACCTCGACCGCGCAAGGCTCCTTGAGCTGCCGCAGCCCTTCGATGACGGCCGTAAGCTCCATGCGGTTATTGGTCGTGTCCGCTTGGGCGCCGCTCAGCTCGCGGCGGTGCTCACGATACAGCAAGACACAGCCCCAACCGCCGGGTCCGGGATTCCCTGAGCAAGCGCCATCCGTATAGATTGTTATTGATTTCATAATAATATATTATATTCCATTCGTGGATTGCGTGAATGCAACATAGCGCAGCATCATTTCGATTTGCGCATACTTGAGCAAAACGCCACATTCATCATTATCCATTGTAGCACTATCCGCCAAAAATGTCGATAGATACAGCTTATAGTCGGACAACGCGTCATAGACGTCCTTAAGCGCCGTATACGTCTTGATCGCATTGAGCGAGCTTTCCAAGTCCTGTGCCGACAGGGACAGCTCCGAGCGCAGTGCGGCAACGTCCGTTTCCTTGCGATCCAAAGCCAGTACCAGTTCGGAAACGCGCTTGGGCAGGTCGATCAAGGAAAGATACAGCTCCTGCAGGGTCTCCACATCCTCTTTGTCGCTGGTCACGCTGACGCTCAGCTTATTCCCCGTTATGACGTAGGAGCTGCACAGGTATCCGTCCCCGCTGACCTGCTCCTTGACCTTGGTCAAGCTGTCGGAATCCATATAGGCCGCCGCCAGTATGCGATAGGTCGCACCGTCAGCCATGACATAGCCTGCGGCGCCCATGGCTCGATACAGCGTGGCGGCGTTGAATGCGGCGGTCTCATTGTCATAGCTTTCCATCTGCAGCAGATAGTATACCTGCTGCGGCAGCTCGATGGTCTGCGTCACCTCATCGGAAGCTGTTGCTGCGCTTGGCGATGCGAAGGCGCTTGCCTCCTGATCGCTCAGCGCGGAGACGATCTTGTCATTTTCCGCGTCCTTGCCAAGTACAAAATCCCACATGGGACGGAAGATCTTTTCGCTGATGAAGCTTCCCACGCTTGAGCTGCAGATCAGAATGGCGATCAGCACGCAGCTTAACAGGGCGCACACCACTAAAAAGCGCGAGGAACCCTTCTTTTTGTTGCGGCGCTTGCTGCGGGGAACATAGTTGCCTTCATATTGCGGAAATTCCATACGAAAAGCCTCCTTACATATCTGTGAAACAATGTATGCAGGGAGGCTGTCCTTTAGGCTCTAATTTTCTTGTTGCGGAATGCTACAGCAGCTTGCCGCGCTTTTTGGGTTTCTTTTGCGTTTCCTCGTCCTCGACCACCTCGTAGGGTGCATCCAACGAGGGCTTGTCATCGGCGGTATCCCTGCTGTCAGGGGGCGTTTGTTGAGAAGCGCCGCCGTCGCCCTCCATGTTTTCGTACACGATGGCGTCGGAATCGACAGGCCCGAGCGGGATGGCGTTGCTGACATACTTCTTGATGGAGAAACGGAAGCAGGTCCACTCCCCCGCCTTGCTCTCCACCTCGATATGCTCGCCCAGCTTCTCCATCACCTGCTTGGCGATGGACAGGCCAAGTCCCGTTCCGCCTTCCTTGCGCGACTTATCCGCCTTGTAGAAGCGCTCAAAGATATGCTCGATATCCGCGTCGGCGATCCCGCAGCCGGAATCCCATACGGAGACGTAGGCGTCCTTGTTGTCCTGCGTGATCGTAATGCGAATGAGCTTCTTCTCACTTGCAGAGGCATAGCGCATGGCGTTGTCGATGAGGATAACCAGCACCTGCTCGATGCGATCTGCGTCGCTGATGACGGAGGACAATTCGCAGGCGTCAAGCTTTAGACTGACGCCGCGCTTTGCGGCCTCCTGCTGATAGCTCTGTACGACGTCGCCCACAAGTTCGATCAGGTCGAATTCCTTGCTCTCCATGTACTCAGTGCCCGACTGCAGACGCGACAGCTGCAGCATGTCGGTGATGAGCCTTGATAAGCGTTCGACCTCATGCAGCATGATGCCATAGTAACGCTTCTTGGTCTCCTCATCGTGGACCATGCCATCCGCCAGAGGTTCCAACAGGCCGCGAACCGCCGTCAAGGGGGTGCGCAGCTCATGACTGATGTTGGCAACGTAATCCCGCCGCACACGCTCCAAGCGCTCGATCTCCGTGGCGTCCTTGAAAAGACCCACAACGCCCGTGCAATCGCCTGCCTCCGTCATGACGGGAACGATGGAGATCCAAAGCGCGTGGTCACCGGGCAGTTCGTAGTGCATGGTGCGCGGCTCCTTGGAATCCAAGACCTCGTGGAACACGTCCCAAATCTTACTGTCGGGGACCAGATCGATGGGATGCTTCACGTCCACTGCGCCGAACATCTTCATCAGAGCTGGGTTATAGTGCGTCAAATTGCCCAGATTGTCCAAAGCAGCAACACCGTCCGAGAAGCTGGACAGGATGTAGCCAAGCTGCCGCTTTTCGCTGTCCAACTGGTAGATTGTCTGTGAAAGGGCGTCGCTCATTTGATTGAGGGCGCGGGCAAAAATGCC
This sequence comes from uncultured Oscillospiraceae bacterium, assembly GCA_964490325.1. GTDB lineage: Bacteria > Bacillota > Clostridia > Christensenellales > CAG-138 > DAOPJM01. The sequence continues at coordinate 43,337 of CAZBBX010000001.1, read as the reverse complement.
CACCTCGCCCGTCAGCTTTTCGTTGGCGCGAACATTGTAGTTCCCCTGCGCCAGCTGAATGGCCACGTTGGTCATGTCGTTAAAGGGTCTGGACAGACGCCGTATGCTCACGTATGCAAACAGCAGCATAACGGGCAGAATGCAGGCGCCCATCAGCCACAGAACGGAATTGAGCTTGTCAAAGGCGTTGTCGATATACTGCGTCTGACGGATGAGGATGAGCCCGCCTTCCAAGTCGCCGCTGTTGTTGTACAGAGGCGCGCCCACGCAGATGGCGCTGTAACCCGTGAGCTTGAGGTTGTTCATGCGAATGGTCTCGCCGCCAAGGACCTTGTCACGGATGCTTTCCAAATTTTGGTCATAGTACTGCGGCACATTCGTGCGCAGCTCCATATAAATAAGATCGACGTAATAGAAGGATACGTCGTTCATGTTGGACAGCATTTTCAGCGTATCGGCGTAGTAACTGCGTTCGACGAACATGCTCTCGCGATACAGATAAAGATTTTGAGCTGTCTCCATCACCTCAGACAGAGAATCCAGCTCCAATTGGATATAGGTGTTGCGTCCAAAGTGGGAATAGGCTCCCAACAGAACGATGACCGCCAGCAGGAGCACGATCATGCAGACGATCAGCGCTCTGCGAAAAAGTACGCCCTTCATGAACGCTTATTCCAGTTCGAATTTATAGCCGACGCCATAGATGGTCTTGATATTCCAGCCCAAGCCCGTGGAGTCCAGCTTTGCGCGCAGGCGCTTGATGTGCGTATCGACCGTGCGCGTTTCACCCGCAAAGTCGTAGCCCCACACCTTGGAAAGGAGCGTATCCCTTGTAAAGACCTGCCCCGGATTGGACGCCAGCATATACAGGATCTCGATCTCCTTAGGCGTGCATTCCACGGGTTGCCCCCGTAGGGTGACGGTATAGCTGTTCAGGTCGATCGACAGACCATTGTAGCTGATGTGATTCTTGTCCGTTTCCGAGGTATGCGTGTCGGTACGGCGCAGGATCGCCTTGATGCGGGCGACTACCTCACGCGGACTAAAGGGCTTTACGATGTAATCATCGGCGCCAAGCTCCAAGCCGACGATGCGGTCGATCTCCTCGCCCTTTGCGGTCAGCATGATAATGGGGATCTGTGAGGTCTTGCGGATCTCGCGGCACACATCGATCCCGGACTTCCCCGGCATCATGATGTCCAGAACGCAAAGCGAAATGGAAGAATCTAAAGCCTTTATGGCAGCGTTTCCGTCGTACACGTCAACACAGCCGTAACCTTCCGCTTCCAGATACAGACGAAGGGACTCATGGACGATCTCGTCATCGTCAGCAAGCAGTATCTTAATATCCATCAGTATAAGCTCCTTTACCGTATCATTATAACAGATACCCCTTGGAAAGGGGAAGTTCTTTTTATCGATTTTGCAAGCTTTTCACGCCAATTTGTCAAAATTGACATGATTACAAAAGCGCAGAACGATCTTTAGCGCTTGGAGGTGAAAAAGACTTGGCACTTACGGCGCGGGCGTTTCCTCGGGAGGCGGCGTGCTCTCCGCCGCGCATTGCACGCAAACGGGGAACTCGGCGGTAAAGTCGGAAATAGACTTGTCCGTTCTGCGCCAAGTGTCGCCAAAGACCTTGTTTAAGACCTCGTCGCTCATGGTATAGAAGGGCGAGCTTGGGCGGATGAGCACATAGGTCACGCTCTTAATGCTCTCGGAGGCGCAGCTGTCCGAAGCGATGCAGTTGGACTTTGTGCAGATGTTCAGCGTCACATGCATGTCGCAGCTGTCCGTCGGCACGGAGTCGTAGGTGAATAGGTCTGTAACGACCTTGAACTTCGACGCTTTGTCCATATAGTAGTAATAATTCACGCAGGAATCCGTGGCCAACAGCCCCGACACGGGACAGACCGTGCGGGAAACCAGTCCCAAAGACTCGGCGGAGGCGTTGATGATGTCCTTGCTCTCCTCCCCCTCCATGATCTTGGACATAAAATTCTGCCAAAGCGGCGCGGCATACGTTCCGCCGTCGGAACCCGAGGTCAGCTTGTTGGCGGGTTGGTCGTGTCCGATCCAAAGGACGGCCGTATACTTGCAGGTCATGCCCGCAAAGTAGACGCTGGAATAGTCCGAGTTGGTACCCGTTTTGCCCGCGACCTGATAACCGTCGATCTGCGCCTTGGTGCCCGTGCCGGACTCGACCGCATTTTTCATCATATCCACCAAAAGATAAGGCGTAGAGGGCTTGTTATACACCTGTGTGGCGGGACCGCGGATCAGCTCGGAGTCCAACACAACGTTGCCGTTCTCATCCAACACCTTCGTAAAAGAGGTGGGCGTGTTGTAGTAGCCGTTGTTGGCAATGGCTGCATAAGCGGCAGCCATTTGAACGCAGGTGATGCCGGAGGTTCCCAAGGCAAGGCCTGCGCCGTCCTTATTGAGCTGCGATTCCTCGATGCCGAGCTTCTTTAGATACTCCACCGAAGCATCGATGGAAATGTATTCGAGCAGCAGCCGCGCCGCCACTACGTTCAGCGACTTGACCAAGCCTGTCCGCAGCGTGACGGGACCGTATTGCTTATCGCTGAGGCCTCCCGAGGGATAGCCGTTCTCGCCGCCCCAGCCCTCGATCGTCCATGCGACGTTGGGGATGATCGACGCAGGAGAAAGTCCCATCTCCAGCGCGGGTCCGTATATGGACAGCGGCTTGATCGAGGAACCGACCTCCAAGTAGCTTTGATAGGCGCGGTTAAGCCCCTTGCGAATGGCGGGCTCGTTCCTGCCGCCCACGATCGCCCGAAGCTCTCCCGTGGTTTGATCGATCACAACGGCGGCTGCCTGCGGCTCTACCGTCTCAATGGTAACGCTGTCGCTGATGACCTCTGTTACAACGGATGCGCTGCTGTTTGCAAGCTGCGGGTAATCCTGCCAGTCCGCAAGAGCCGTCTGCACGGTATTCTGTACGGTTTGATCCACGGTCGTGTAAATCTTGTAGCCGCCTGAGCGGAGCTTGTTTTCGTAACTTGTGCGATTAGCGGTGGTGTCGCTTACGCCGTCCTGTTTCATCCAGCAAGTGATGACGTCATAGATCGCGTATTCCACAAAGTAGGCCATGTCGTACATCTTGGAGTTTTGACTTTCCTCCAAGATATAGACATCCTCCGCAAGCGCGCTTTGATACTGCTGCTTGGTGATATAGCCGTTTGCATACATACGCTCCAAAACGGTGTCGGTGCGGTCGACAGTGGTCTGATAGGAGTCCTCATCGCGGTAATACTTGTTCAGCCGCGGGTTGTAGCGATAGGGATTCTGCGTAAGACCCGCAAGCATCGCGCACTCGCGGATCGTCAGCTCGCTCAGCTCCTTGCCGAAATAGTCCTTGGCGGCGGTCACGATGCCATAGTTGGAGCCGCCCAAGTAGATGTCGTTTAAGTAGGCCTCCAGTATCTCGTCCTTCGAGACCGTCGTCTCCAGCTGCAGCGCCAAATAGGCTTCCTGTATCTTACGCTTATAGGTGCGCTCGGAGCCTAAGATCTTATTTTTGATGAGCTGCTGCGTGAGAGTGCTGCCGCCGGAGGAATTGCTGTTTCCCAAGATCTCCAAGGCGGCGGAAAAAAGGCGTTTGAAGTCCACGCCCTGATGCTTGTAAAAGCGAACATCCTCTACGGCGATGAAGGCGTTCTTCAGCATGGTCGGCACGTCCTCGATGTTCACCCAGTCCCGATACTCGATGGTGGTCATATTGGTGATCTCGTTGCCGTACATATCGTAAATGTAGGTCGTGCGGTCGCTCTTAGTGAGCTGCTCGACGTCCAAGGTCGGCACTGTGTCGATGTAGGCCTTGCCCACACCGTATATAAAGCCACCGCCGACAAAGCAGAGGATCAAAACGGCAAGCAGGATCAGTTTGAGAATATCAAATAGAACGTCCAAAACAAAGGGGCGGCGTTCACGACGGCGCGTGAATTCCAGCTTCTGCAAGCCCCGCTTCTTTTTGTTGACGATCAGATCCTGCGTTTTTGTCTGCTGCGTATTCACCATGCCTGCATTATAGCATATCCAATTGCCTTTGTCCTTTAGAAAGATAAAAATTCAAAATTCATGTGCGATCCCGTATAGGCAGGCTCCGCCGATAGGCGCGGCACGGCAGTCTCTATACTTTTTCGATTTTTTGTGATTCGCAAAAAAAAGCTTTACAAATACGATCCGATGTACTATAATCACATTCGTTACGGGGCTTTAGCGAAGTTGGCTATCGCGCTACACTGGCAGTGTAGAGATCAGGGGTTCGAATCCCCTAAGCTCCACCACCTATGACGATTGTGCAAGCAGTCGTCTTTTTTATTCTCCATTTAGCGAGAACCTGAAAAAAGGAAAACAGTATACACATCCCCATCTACTCCATCTGCGGCTTTCTTTTCGGGAAGCCTTGCCGTACATATCGCAGTATGGTAAAATGCACCTATCGGTATTGAGGGGGCGAAGTTATGCAAGATTTCCAAAACATACAGTTTCGCGGTACATTTCGGGATTATCAACGATCCGTATTGGATCATGCCGAGGAGTACCTGTGCGACGGTCGGCTGCATATCGTGGCGGCGCCCGGCAGCGGTAAGACCATTTTGGGTTTGGAGCTGATCCGCAGACTTGGTAAGCCTGCGCTGATCCTTTCCCCCGGCGTGACGATCCGCAGGCAGTGGGGCGAGCGCTTCCAAGAAAAGTTCCTGCCGCCCACCGAAGAAGAAGCTTCCTATGTATCCTATGATCTGCAAAGCCCCTCCCTCATAACCTCCGTGACCTATCAGGCGCTCCATGCCGCCATGGCAAAACGCGCTTTGGCTGCGGCAAGCGACGAGGACTCGGATGAGACGGAGCAGAGCGAGGATTTTTCCGATTTTGACCTGATGGCGACCCTGCAAAGCGCGGGCGTGGGTACCCTTTGCTTGGACGAAGCGCACCACCTTAAAAGCGAGTGGCAGCGTGCCTTGGAGCGCTTCCTTACAGAATACGGGATAAAGCTCACGCTTATATCACTGACGGCAACGCCGCCCTACGACAGTACACCCGCCGAATGGCAGCGCTATATCTCCCTTTGCGGTCCCATCGACGAGGAGATCTTTGTGCCGCAGCTGGTCGCGCAGCGAACGCTTTGTCCCCATCAGGACTATGTTTATCTGAGCTTTCCCACCAAGGTCGAGCAGGAGGCCGTTGAGCAGCATCGGCAAAAGGCGCAGAGCTGTCTTGATGAGCTGTCCGAACGCGGCGTCCTTACGGCGCTATGTAAGTCGCAGGCGCTGCGCCGCGCCTTTGCTCAAATGGAGGAAGCACAACAGGACGGCGCACTTGCCTTGGCTTCGCTTTGTGCGAACTTTACTTCCCTGCCCTCCGAATGTTCCTATCTGTCTCCTCTCCCCCCCTACAGCCTTGCCGCCGCACAGGACGGTTTGCAGTTTGTCTTGGACAATGCGGCGCTCTTTCCCACGGATGAGTGCGGGGAACTGCAAACGCTTCTTACACAAAACGGTCTGATGGAGCGCAAACGTATAGCACTTACTTCGACCGATCGGATCGACCGTGACAACATGGCCTCCCTTGCCAAGTTGGACAGCATTGCGTCCATCGTGCAGCATGAGAGCGAAAGCTTGGGAAAGAACCTGCGCATGGTGATCTTGACCGACTTTATCAAAAAGGATCTCAAAAAGCTCATCGGCACGAACGAACCGCTGACGGCGATGGGCACCGTTCCCATTTTTGAAGCGATCCGCCGCAGCGCGCCGCAAAGGCAGGACTTGGCGCTGCTGAGCGGAACGTTGGTGCTCGTTCCCGCTGCAAAAGCGGATAAGATCATGGAGCTTGCAAGGCGCTTTGGCGCTGACTGCAAGGCAAAGGCGATGGGAGATTGCGGCTATGTTGAGCTTGTAATCAGCGGCTCCAATAAGAACAAGGTCTGTGTGCTGACGGAGGCGCTGAACACGGGGCTTGTCACCATTTTGGTGGGCACCAAGGCGCTGCTGGGCGAAGGCTGGGATTCCCCCTGTATCAATTCACTGATCCTTGCAAGCTTTGTCGGCTCCTTCATGCTTTCCAACCAGATGCGGGGGCGAGCCATCCGCATCAATCCGAACGTGCCTGACAAGGCCTCCAACATCTGGCACTTGGCAACGCTCCTTCCCTCAGACGACCCGAAATGTCCGCAGGGGGCGGACTATGCGACCTTGGAGCGGCGCATGGACGCCTTCTTGGGACCCGCCTATCACCGCGACGTGATCGAGAGCGGCTTTGACCGCTTGGATATTCTGAAAAAACCATACACGCAAGAACGGACATCGAAGATCAACGCCGACATGCTGACGCTTGCCGACGACCGAAAGGGCATGACTGTGCGTTGGACAGAGGCGCTGCACGGGGAGGAAAAGCCCGAACTGCTGTATATCTGCGAGACGCCGCGCACAGCCCTTGGCGGACTGCCACTCCTGAAGAGCGCAAAGGGAAAGACCGTGGGCTTTGGCGTGCTCCTGCTGCTGCTCCTTGCGGGGCTTGCCGCGCTGCTGCTTTCACACGCAAAGCTTTTTGTGATCCTGCTCGTTGCCCTCATCGGACTGCCCATATTGATCCTGTTTCTTTGCTCGCTTGCTCGTGCCCGCCGCCTCTCCAAGCCCGAAAACTGCGTTGAGGGCTTTGCAAAGGCCGTCCTGCAGTCCCTTTTGGAGCAGCGAGCTTTGCGTGCGCGTTCCGCCAAGGTTTATGTCGTTCGCAACGAATTGGACGAAAACTTTGTCTGCTGCGGCTTGACCGACGCAAGCGTCCACGATAAAAGCGTTTTTTCCGCCGCCTTCTCGGAGCTGCTGTCCGCAATCGACGAACCGCGCTATGTGCTGCTTGCAAAGGGGAGCGGCGGCAGTCTAGCCTGCCCCTCCATCCTTGCGGGCAAGAAGGAGAATGCGGCGCGCCTTGCCTACCATCTTGAAAGGCAGGGCTTGGGGCGGTATGAGCCCCTCTACTGCAAGGGCGAGGACGGGAGAAGAGCCTTAACACGCATCAGGCGGGCAGCTTTTCTCAATCGCTGCGGCTGTGTGACCACAAGCAAGAAACGCATACCTGACAAGATATATTGCTTGAAAGCAAACGGAAATCTGCTATACTATTGGTAACGTTTATAAAGGGAAGATGGAGGAAACAAATGAAGAAGATCGTCTTGGCAGGCGCCTGCAGAACACCAATCGGTACGATGGGCGGCGCGCTCTCAACGGTTCCCGCCGCAGAGCTGGGAGCCTTAGTGATCCGCGAAGCCATTGCGCGGGCAGGCGTTCGACCCGAGGATGTGGAACAGGTCTATATGGGCTGCGTCATACAAGCGGGGCTTGGTCAAAACGTGGCAAGGCAGGCCTCCATTTCGGCGGGACTGCCCGTTGAGGTCCCCGCCGTCACGGTCAACGTCGTATGCGGCTCGGGGCTGCATTGCGTCAATCTTGCCGCGCAGCTCATCTTGGCGGGTGAGGCGGACGTCGTTGTGGCGGGAGGGATGGAAAACATGTCCCTTGCGCCCTACGCCATTCAAAATGGGCGCTACGGCTATCGGCTCGGCAACGGCACCTTGGTGGACACCATGGTCAACGACGCCTTGACGGACGCCTTTCACAACTATCACATGGGCATCACCGCAGAGAACGTGTGCGAAAAGTATGGGATCACGCGGGAGGAGCTGGACGCCTTTGCGGCAACGAGCCAGCAGAAGGCCTGCGCGGCGCGGGCAAGCGGACGCTTTCGCGACGAGATCGTTCCCGTCAGCGTAAAGAAGAAAAAGGAGACCATCCTTGTGGACACGGACGAAGGGCCGCGTGAGGGAACGACCAAGGAAAGCATTGCAAAGCTGCGCCCCGCCTTTAAGCCCGAAGGCCTTGTTACGGCGGCAAACTCATCAGGAATCAACGACGGCGCTGCCGCCATTGTGGTGATGAGCGAGGAGAAAGCCAAGGAATTAGGCGTTCACCCCATGGCAACATGGATCGACGGTTCCCTAAAGGGCGTGGATCCCGCCATCATGGGCGTAGGCCCCGTTGCATCCACCAACAAGGTCTTGGAAAGAAATCACCTTCACATCGCCGACTTCGATCTTATCGAGGCGAACGAGGCCTTTGCCGCGCAGTCCATCGCCGTCAAGCGCGAGCTTGGCTTTGACACGGATAAGCTGAACGTCAACGGCGGAGCCTTGGCGCTTGGGCACCCCGTAGGCGCGTCAGGTTGCCGCATCTTGGTGTCCCTGCTGTACGAGATGCAAAAGCGCGGCGCACATCGCGGTCTTGCCACCCTTTGCATCGGCGGCGGCATGGGTTGCACCGCCATTGTGGAACGGGAGGAGTAAAGCATGTTTGTTCGCTATGAGCAGGAAGGCTTTGTCGGCTGCATCACGATCGACAGGCAGGAGGCTCTGAACGCTCTCAACAGCACCGTCCTGCAAGAGCTGTCCGACTGTCTGGACGGGATCGATCTTGGCGCGACGCGGGTACTCCTCTTAACCGGCAGCGGCGAAAAGGCCTTTGTGGCAGGCGCCGACATTGCCGAGATGGAAAACTTTAACGGCGACGAGGGCTATGCCTTCGGCAAGAAGGGAAACGAGCTGTTCCTGCGCATAGAGCGCTTCCCGCTGCCCGTTATCGCCGTTGTAAACGGCTATGCCTTGGGCGGCGGCTGCGAGCTGGCATTGAGCTGTGACATTCGGCTCTGCTCCGAAAACGCGGTATTTGGACAGCCCGAAACGGGTCTTGGCATCACGCCGGGCTTTGGCGGAACGCAGCGTCTCAACCGCATCATTGGCTTGGGACGGGCAAGCGAACTGCTCTTTACTGCGCGCAGCATCAAGGCGGAGGAGGCCTATCGGATAGGCCTTGTCAACGCCGTGTATCCCGCCGCGGAGCTGACGTCTGCCGCCAAGAAGCTCGCGGCACGGATCGCGGGCAACGCGCCCATCGCCGTGCAAAACGCAAAGCGCGCCCAGCGGGAAGGTCTTGCTCTGCCCATGGAAAAGGCGGTGGAATGCGAGGAAAAGCTGTTCGGCGCTTGCTTTGAAACGGAGGATCAGCGCACGGGTATGCGCGCTTTTTTGGAAAAGCGCAGGAACGTAGAGTTTCACGATCGTTGACAAAGGAGAGAAGGAAAACTATGAACGTTGGTATCATTGGCGCGGGAACCATGGGCGCGGGCATCGCGCAAGTTTTTGCACAGACCGAGGGCTATGCCGTGCTGCTTTGCGACATCAGCTTTGAGCTTGCCGAACGCGGGAAGGAACGGATCGTTGCGGGTCTGAACAAGCGTGTACAGAAGGGCAAGCTGACGGAAGCGGACGCGCATACGATCCAAAACCGCATCCTTACGGGGCTGAAGGAGGATTGCAACGACTGCGATCTGATCGTAGAGGCCGCCGTGGAGAACATGGAGATCAAAAAGCAGACCTTTGCCGCCTTGGACGCCATCACAAAGCCAAGTTGCCTGTTTGCCACCAACACCTCCTCGCTCTCCGTTACGGAGATCGGACAGGGGTTGAGCCGTCCCGTCATCGGGATGCACTTTTTTAATCCCGCCCCCGTGATGAAGCTTGTGGAGGTCATCAAAGGGGCAAACGCGTCCGATGAAGCGGTCGAAGCCGTGCGTGACATCGCCCTGTCCATCGGCAAGACGCCCATTTTGGTCCAAGAGGCGCCGGGCTTTGTCGTCAACCGTCTGCTCATACCCATGATCAACGAGGCGATCTTGCTGTATTCCGAGGGCGTAGCCTCCGCAGAGGACATCGATTCGGCAATGTTGCTCGGTGCAAATCACCCCATAGGTCCGCTGGCGCTTGCAGATATGATCGGTCTTGATGTGGTGCTTGCCATCATGGAGGTGCTGCAGCGGGAAACAGGCGACCCGAAGTATCGCCCCGCCGTGCTGCTCAAGAAGATGGTCAGGGCAGGACAGCTCGGCAAAAAGAGCGGCAGAGGCTTCTATCAGTACTAATTTATAACGGGGATAAGCGGGTAAGAAACTGTGAAGATCGTAATTATCGGCTGCGGCAAGGTCGGCGAGACCTTGGCCGACCAGTTGGCGCATGAAAACCATGACATCGTGCTCGTGGACAAAAACGCCGCGGTGCTGCAAAGTGCGCTCAATCGCATGGACGTGCTGGCCTTGCACGGCAACGGCGCAAACATGGCCGTGCAGCGGGAGGCGGGCGTGGCAAACAGCGACCTGTTGATCGCGGTCACACCGCATGATGAGGTGAACCTGCTCTGCTGCATCCTTGCGCGGAAGTTGGGCTGTATCCATACCATAGCGCGTATTCGCAATCCCGAATACGACGAGCAGCTGACCGCGCTTTCCGACGATCTGGGGCTGTCCATGACGATCAACCCCGAACGCGCTGCGGCCTTGGAGATCTATCGCATCCTGCAGTTCCCCTCCTTCCTCAAGCGCGACGCTTTCTATGAAAGCCATGTGGAGTTGGTGGAGATCCAGCTTACAAGCGACAGTCCCCTTGCCTCTTTGCGCATCGATCAGCTTCCCATGCAGCTGAAAAGCTCCATCCTGATCTGCGCCGTGGATCGCAACAACGTCATCACCATCCCCAAGGGCTCCTTCCAGCTGCTTGCAGGGGACAAGATCACCGTGCTTGCTTCCGCCGCCGATCTGGTCAAGCTGTTCCTGCCGCTTGGGCTGAAGCAGCGCCATATTCAGGCCGTTCTAATCGTGGGCGGCGGACGCATCGCAGAGTATTTGACGCATTCCCTGCTTGAAGCGCGAGCCGTGGTGAAGATCATCGAGCAGGATCCGCAGCGCTGCTTACAGCTTGCGGAGGCGCTGCCCGATGCATTGATTATTCAAGGCGACGGTACGGCGCAGGATCTGCTTGTTTCCGAGGGCGTGGGCAAGATGGATGCGGTCGTCTCCCTGACGGGACTTGACGAGGAGAACATCATCCTTTCCCTCAGCGCCAAGCACATGGGCGTTCCCAAGACCATCACCAAGGTCAACAGAAGCGCCTATGCCGACCTGTTTTCCGACAGGGGATTGGACAGCATCATCAGCCCCAAGCAGATCACCGCAAACGTGATCGTGCGCTTTGTGCGCTCCTTGGCTTCCAGCGGACAAGGCTCTATCCAAACGCTGCACCGCATTGTCGGCGGTAAGGTGGAAGCGTTGGAATTTATCGCGACCGACGCGACAAAGCATCTGTCCATGCCGCTGAGCAAGCTGCCGCTCAAGTCGAACATCCTGCTGGCCTGCATCAACCGCGGCGGCACGGTCATCACGCCCAAGGGCGCCGATACCATAGAAGCGGGAGACCGCGTCATTGTCATCACGGCCGCTACAAGCGGCGCTCCCATCCTGTCCCTCAACGATATTTACAAGGATTGATGCGCTATGAACCAACGAGCGATCCGATATTTCCTTGGTAATATTCTAAGGGTCGAAGCCGCCTTTCTGCTGCCGCCCGCCCTGCTGTCGTGGATCAAGGGTGAGTGGTCGTCTCTGTACGGCTTTGGCGTCACGATCCTGCTGCTGATCGCGGCGTCCTTCTTGCTGTGCATTCGCACCAAGGGAAATCGACAGATCTTTGCGCGGGAGGGCTTTGTCATCACCGCCCTTTCTTGGATCCTGATGAGCTTCTTTGGCGCGCTGCCCTTCTTCCTTTCGGGCTATATCCCCTCCCTCATCGATGCTTGGTTTGAGACGGTATCGGGCTTTACCACGACGGGATCCACCATCCTTACGGATGTGGAAGTCCTGCCGATGGGACTGTTGTACTGGCGCAGCTTCACCCATTGGTTGGGCGGCATGGGCGTACTCGTGTTCCTGCTTGCCATTTTGCCCATGGCAGGAAGCAACGGCCGCGCAAGCACGCTGCACATTCTGAAGGCGGAAAGCCCCGGCCCCATCACTGGCAAGTTCACGCCTAAGCTCCGACAGAGCGTCACCATTCTCTACCTCATCTATATCGGCATGACCGTGCTGGAGGTCATATTGCTGCTGGCGGGTGGTATGCCCTTCTTTGACGCGCTGACCACCTCCTTCGGCACCGCGGGCACAGGCGGCTTTTCCATCAAAAACGCAAGCATCGCCGCCTATGACAGCTACTATCTGCAAACGGTGGTGGCGGTGTTTATGATGCTCTTTGGTGTGAATTTCAACATCTACTATCTGCTGCTGATGGGACAATTCCGCCGCGTTGCAAAGAACGAGGAGCTGCGCCTCTATTTGATCATCCTGCTGTTTTCCACCGTTGCCATCGCGTTCAACATTCTGCCGCAGTTTTCAAGCTTCTATGACGCGCTGCATCACAGCTTCTTTCAGGTCAGCTCCATTATGACCACGACGGGCTTCTCCACGATCAACTTTGACCTGTGGCCGCAATTCTCGCGTATGCTGCTGCTTGCGCTGATGATCGTAGGCGCCTGTGCGGGTTCAACAGGCGGCGGCTTTAAGGTGTCGCGCCTGCTGGTCCTCGTAAAATACGTCAACAGAGCCTTCCGCAAGATGATCCATCCAAGGGTGGTGGAGCTTATCCGTTTGGACGGCAAAACGTTAGATACGGAGACCGTTGACGGCGTTCTGGCCTTCTCCGCCGCGTACTTCTTTGTGACCATTGTTTCGACCCTGCTGGTGTCCCTAAACGACCTGAGCTTGGAGACCTCGCTCACAGGCGTCTTGGCCTGCATGAACAACATCGGTCCCGGGTTGGATCTGATCGGACCCATTGGAAACTATTCCATGTTCTCGCCGCTTTCAAAGCTGGTCCTTTCCTTGGACATGCTGCTGGGACGTTTGGAGATCTTCCCCATGATGATCCTCCTTGTCCCCGCTATGTGGAAGCGCTAAACGGCTCTATACAAAAATACCCGCCGAAATGGCGGGATTTTTGTTTATTCGATCTTATAGCAGGGAGTTTTGAAACGCTTCCGAACGCAGCAGCTCGTCAAGCGCGGTACGAAGGCGTTCGCGGCCATCCGCTTCATCGCTCTTGCACAGCAGCGTCTTGACATAGGGAGCGCGTTCATTGAGGAAGGACTGTACATCCTCCGTCATGCGTCCCGCAATGATCCACAGCGTTTTCTTTGCGGCAAAGCAGCGGTCGGCAAGGACGGACAGCGCCTTATGACTGTTGACGCTTTGTCCGTCAAAGGAGCCTTCCGCGCTGATCACCGCCGAGGCAGATGCAAGCTTTGCGTCAAATTGCAGCTCGGCAAGCACTTTATCCGTACCGCAGACAAGTTTTCCGCCCAAGCAACCCAGCGCATATGCAATGCCGCCGCCTGCGCCGCTGCCCGCCATGACCTCGATCTCGGGCTTGTTGATCTGTGCGCTTATCCTTAAAAAGCCCTGGTTCAGCCGTGCCAGTGCGTCAGGATCCGCGCCCTTTTGCGGTGCAAACACTGCGACCGCTCCGTTGTCGCCCAACAGCGGGTTCACGACATCGCACAGCACGGTCAGCTCAATGCTCTGCGGTTCGGGCAGCAGCGTGGAAAGGTCGATACGCCGCGTGTTGCCAAGCTTTGCAGAATTTGGCGCCAGCTTATCCCCCGCCGCATTGTAGCAGGACGCGCCCAAGGCGGCCAGCAGACCTACGCCGCAGTCCGTGCAAGTCGTCCCGCCTACGCAGACGAAGAGCCTTCGATAGCCCGAACGCAGGGCGGAAAGAAGCATTTCTCCAACGCCAAAGCTACTGCGCTCTTCCACGGGGACACTGTCGATGGTCAGCTGACGGAAGCCCACGCTTTGGGCGCACTCAATGACGGCAATGCTTGGCGGGATGACGCCGAACTGCGCTTGTATGCTGCGTCCGTCCGCATCGTGGCAGCTAACGCTGTGATAAGCGCCGCGCTGTGCCGCTACGAGCGCCTGCATCGTCCCCTCTCCCCCGTCTCCGATGGGCAGCAGCACGGGACTGTAGTCGGGCAGTGCAGCAGCGGCCGCCTGCGCGATCAGCCGTGTCAGGTCGGCTGAGCCGATCACGCCCTTCATGGAATTGGGCGAGATCAGAAGGGTATGCGTCTTATCGACCCATTCTTTCGGCTCGATATGTGCGGCAAGCAGCTCACGGTCTCCCTCATTTTGCAGCACCTTTCCATTCTTTCGCACCATGCCGATCAGCACGTTCTCGCGAAACTGGTTGAGATAGTTTTCCTGCACGACGGGATCCGAAAGGGTCAAGCGGCTCATCAGCGCGGCGTTCTTTCGCATGACCTGCGCATTCTCGCGGGACTGTGAGATGGGCTTGTGCGACAGCACACAGATATAGACCGTCCCCTCGCAGGGATCCGTCACGGCGTCCTTCAGTTCAAAAAGCAGCACGTCCTTCATGTCCCCGTACCGCAGCGCCTCAAGCATCACAGTCCAGCAGCTGCGCTTCGTTTCAACGGAAAGATCGGGCACCACGAATCGAAATCCTATCGGAAAACCGTCCCACTTCATTTCTGTTCCTCCTCTAAAAGTTCATTATACGCGGCTTCCGCCTGCTGCAGCTGTTCGTACAGCTCCAAGGTATGCTCCTCAAGCTCAGACAAGGCTCGATAGCGCTGCTCCATCTCGGCATACGCGCCGCTTGACTGGCACGCGGCAATATCATACTGCTGCTGCGCCGCGTCCGCTTCCGCCTGCGCGATGGCTCTTTCAACGCTTGTGACCTGTTGCTTGGCCTGCGCCTGCATCAGCTTTCGCTGCTTTTGCAGCAGGTAATAGTTTGCCTTATCCTCATTCTGCTCTGCCTTTGGAGCAGGCTCGTCCATCAGGGGACGCACCAAGCGGAACATGTCCTGCGTCTCGTCCGTTTGCTCGATCAGCCCGTCGCGGGTCATGACCACGATGCGATCCGCAAGGCGTTCGACCAGATAGCGGTCATGCGACACGATAAAGATGGTGCCTTCAAAGGACTCCAGCGCGGTCTCCAGCATCTCTGCGGAGGGGATGTCCAAATGGTTGGTCGGCTCGTCCAGCAAAAGCACGTTTGCACCGCTCAATACCAGCTTGAGCAGCTGGATGCGGGCGCGTTCTCCGCCCGAAAGCGCGGAGATTTTCTTGTACACATCGTCTCCGCGAAACAGAAAACCGCCCAAGATCTTACGCAAGGCGCTCAGATCCAAACGCGGAAAGCTGTCGGACAGTTCGCCAATGACGTCCTGCTCGCCGTTGAGCTTTCTGGTATCCTGCTCGTAATAGCCAAGCTTGACGCCTGCGCCCAAACGGAAGCTGCCAAAGGCGGGTTCCACAACGCCCGACAGGATCTTCAGGAGCGTAGTTTTTCCGCAGCCGTTTGCCCCGATCAGGCAGACACATTCACCCTTTTTTACAAGCAGGTCGGCGTCCCTAAAGACGGTCTTGCCGTCATACGCATGACCAAGCTGCTTGAGCGTAATGACCTCGTTGCCCGTGGGCTGCACCAGATCGAAGGAGAAATGGATCGCGGCGGGGTCGTTCTCAGGCGCGATCATACCGCTGCGGATGCGCTCGATCTGCTTTTCCTTGGACGCGATGGTTACATAGTTACGCTCCTGATTCCAGCGCTTCTGCTGCGCGATGATGCCCTCTATCCTGTGGATCTCCTTCTTTTGCCGCTGATAGACGCGGCGTGCCGCCTCCTGCCTGTCGCTTTTCAGCTCCATGAAGCGGGAATAGTTGCCACGCGCTGCGACAAGATGGCCATTCTCCAGCTCAAAGGTCTGCGTTGTAACCGCGTCCAAAAAGTGGCGGTCATGGGACACCACAAGGACGGCGCCGCGATATTGCAGCAAGAACTCCTCCAGCCATGTGATGGAGGGCAGATCCAAATTGTTGGTCGGTTCGTCCAAAAGCAGCAGGTTGGCGTCGGTCAGCAGGGCACGCGCAAGCATTGCCTTGGCGACCTGCCCGCCGCTGAAGGAGGCAAGGCTGCGATCCTGCGTTTCATAGGAAAAGCCCAGACCAAGCAAGGCGGAACGGGTCTTTGCGCGAAAGGTCAGTCCGCCCTCCTGCGTAAAGGCGTTCAGCACCTCCGCTTGCCTGCGGCAGTATCGTTCCTGCTTGTCGCTGCCTACTGCAAGCAGGGTCTCCAGCTGCGCAAGCTCCTTCTCCATTGCCAAGAGGGATGCGTGCGCAAGCAGGGTAAATTCGTACAGGCTGCGTTCCTCCGTGACGTTCGGCAGCTGTTCCACCTCGGCAATACGAAGCTCCGACGAGCGAACGATGCTGCCCTCGTCGGGCTGTTCGTGTCCCGCGATCAAACGCAGCAGCGTCGTTTTGCCGCAGCCGTTGACGCCGACAAAGCCGACCTTATCGCCTGCTTGGATCTCAAACGACACGTCGGAAAACAGTGTGCGCAGCACAAAGGACTTCTTGATTTTTTCCGCTCTTAAGATCGCCATTTTTCCCGTTCCAAATTTTTCTGCATATATCATAGCACAAGTGGGATTGTTTTACATTAGTTTTGGAAAAATTCAATTTTATTCTGCAAAAATCATGTATACTGTTGTCAAGTGTTAAGGAAGGAGGACCGTTTATGTCGGAACACCGTAAGGAGCACAGCAGGCTGCAGTTGCCCGTTGCCGTGCAGGTTCTTCTGGTGACCTTGGGGCTGTGTGCCCTGCTGCTTTTGATCCTTATTCCGTTGATGCGCAGCGATGATGCGCTTGTGGAAAGCAACGCCAATGCGCTCTCCTCCGTGTACTGCA
The DNA here is from genome assembly GCA_964490325.1 of uncultured Oscillospiraceae bacterium. GTDB lineage: Bacteria > Bacillota > Clostridia > Christensenellales > CAG-138 > DAOPJM01. Next base: position 26,658 of record CAZBBX010000001.1, on the reverse strand, counting down.
CGGCAACGGTCGTACTGGAAACCGCGGAGCCGACGCTTCCGCCGCAGCTTCCTGCTTCCTCCGCCGCAAATACAGTCAGCGCAACGCCCACGCTTGCGCCCATCAGCGTTTCCAATTATGCGCTTTTGCAGCTGGGTGACGACAATCCCGCCGTTGCCGACTTACAGCAGCGCCTGATGGATCTGGGCTATCTGGATCACGATGAGCCATCAACCAAATTCAACGCGGCGACCGAGACCGCCGTAAAGCTGTTCCAACGCAGCATTGACGTTCCCTGCGACGGGATCGCCGACAGTGCCTTGCAGGAACAGCTGTTTTCGGACGATGCGCAGAGCTATCAGATCAAGCTGACGGATGCGGGTGATGACGTGAAGAGCCTGCAGGCACGGCTGAGCGAGCTTGGCTACTATCATGATAAGGTCAGCGGCTATTACGGCCCCATGACGGAGATCGCCGTGGTACAGTTTCAAACGCGCAATCGCGTAAGCTCCAACGGCGTGATGAGCGTGGAAAGCTGCGAGCTGCTGTATTCCACCGATGCTGAACCCGCCTATACCTTTACGCCCTCTCCTTCGCCCACGCCTCGCATTACCGCAACCCCGAAGGCAACCACTACCGCAAAAGCTACAAGCAGGCCTACGGCTACGCCCAAGCGCACAAGCGCGCCTACAAGCACAAGCTTAGGCAGTGCTGACGCCACGCAGGCTGCTGTTGCCACGGAGTCGTCGGCCATCGTTACGGAAGCGCCCGTTGAGACCGCAACTGCGGAACCGACCGCAACGAAAACAACCAGCAACGGTTCCAAAACCTATTCCACAAGCGTCAGCGGCTTGATCGAGTGCGCCAAGGCGCAGCTTGGCAAGCCCTATGTATGGAGCAACGAGGGTCCCGACTCCTTTGACTGTTCGGGCTTGGTATACTACTGTCTGCGCTCCTGCGGCATAAGCGTCAGCCGCCTGTCCGCGAAGAGCTATTCCAACAAGGATTCTTGGACGCGGGTGGACAGCATCGACAGCCTGCAGGCAGGCGATCTGCTGTTCTTCAAGAGCGACACCTCGGATTCCGTCAACCACACCGCCATCTATATCGGCGGCGGAAAGTTCATCCACGCCTCCTCCTCCGCAGGCGAGGTCGTGACCAGCAGCTTTTCCTCTACCTCCACCAAGTATTGGAACCGCAACTTTGTCTGCGGCCGAAGGGTGTTCTGATGCTTTGCAGACTTTGTCCGCATGACTGCGGCGTTGATCGCGGGAAGGTACGCGGCTTTTGCGGCGCTTATGCCCTGCCCCGCATCGCTTTGAGCGGCTTATTTGCTTACGAAGAACCCTGCATCAGCGGGGAGCGCGGCGCAGGCGCGGTCTTCTTTTCCGCCTGTAATCTGCGCTGTATCTTTTGCCAAAACCATGTGCTGCAGGACGGCTGCTTGGGAAAGCCTATGGACGCAGAAGCGCTTATGGAGCTGTTCCTGTCCTTGCAGCAGGCGGGCGCGCACAATATCGATCTTGTCACGCCCACGCCGCATGTGGAAACGCTGATCCCTGCCCTGCGGCTTGCCAAGCAGAACGGTCTGACCATTCCCGTGATCTATAACAGCAACGCATATGAGCAGGTATCCACCATCGAGCGCTTGAACGGACTTGTGGATGTGTACCTGCCCGACTTCAAGTATATCGATCCGCGCTTGTCCGAACGGTTTTCAAATGCGGCGGACTATGGTAAGGTCGCGGTTGCGGCCATCGATGCGATGTATAAGCAGGTGGGAGCTTTGTGCGTGGATGAAAACGGCCTTGCCGTGCGCGGTGTGCTGATCCGCCACCTCATCCTGCCCTCTTGCCTCTACGACAGCCGTGCAGTACTCGATGCCATCCTTGCACATTGGGGCAGTGAGCAATGGCTTTCTTTGATGCGGCAGTACACGCCTTTGCCCGAAATGAATAAGCCGCCCTTAGATCGGCGGCTTACGGGACGCGAGTATCGCGCTGTTTTGGAGTATTGTCTGTCCTTGGGCTTTACAAATGTATATACGCAGGAGGCGGCATCCGCCACGCTCAACTATACGCCCGATTTTGGCGTCTGATGAAGCAGATATTCTTCTATAAAGCAGGCGACGCCGTCGTCTTCGCAGGCAGGGAGAATGAGGTCTGCCTTTTCTTTTACACTTTCGTTCCCGTTTTCCACGCAGCAGCCGACGCCCGCCCACTCGATCATATCCATATCGAGCGTGTTGTCGCCTATCGCGGCGACCTGCTCACGCGCAATGCCCCACTTCTCCGCCAAACGTCGAACAGCAAGTCCCTTGGTGCAGTCGGTGCGGCCGATCTCTAAAAAGCCGCGCTTAGACATGAGAATGCTGACATTTTCGGGGAGCGCTTCCCGCATACGTCTGAGCGCTCTTGCCTCCAAGCGCCCCGGCGCATACACGAGCACCTTCGGCACCTGCGTAAGCGTAAGCTTTTCCATGTCCTTTTCCACACGATACGGCAGGCTTTGCCTGCCTGTGTAGATACGTGCAAAGGCATTGAGCCGCCGAAAAACGACTTCATCGCCCAAGTATACCTGTGCATGGAGGTGCAGCTCCTTGGCAAGCGCAAGCGCCTTACGCACATCCGCCTCCTCCAAGTAGCGCGCTTCCAAAAGTGTACATAGATCCGGGGCATACAGGAGGGCTCCGCCAAAGCAGATGACGGGCTCCGTGATCGGCAGCTGATCGATCAGCATACAGGCGCCCAAGCGGCAGCGCCCCGTGGCAAATACCACGCGCGCACCCGCCTTGATCGCCGCTTCAATGGCTCTTTTGTTGCGTTCGCTGACGATGGAATCTGCGCCTACCAGCGTGTCGTCGATGTCCAAGGCAAGCATACGGATGCCTTTGATCTCGCTCATACCTTCGCCCTCTTAGCGGCTGCGAGCAGATGCTTGATCAGGATGGAGCTTGTGACCGTGCCGATCCCGTTGGGTACGGGGGTGATCGCTTCAACTATGGGTGCGACCGCTTCAAAGTCCACATCGCCGCAGAGCTTCCCCTGCGCGTCCATGTTCATGCCCACGTCCAGCACGATCTGCCCCTCTTTGAAGTACGATGCGTCAAAGAAGCGTGCGCGTCCGATCGCCGTCACAACAATATCGGCACTTCTGACAAGCTCTCTTAGGTCGTTCGTGCGGGAATGACAGATCGTCACGGTCGCATTCTCGCCCAACAGCAGCAGGGACAGCGGCTTTCCAATGACCAAACTGCGTCCGCAGACGACGACCCGCTTGCCTGCGGGCGATATGTCGCAGTGTCTAAGCAGCTGCATGCAGGCCTCCGCCGTGCAGGGCGCAAAGACGTCCTTCGAGCCGCGCAGCAGCGCCGCAAGGGAAGCGTCACAAACGCCGTCCACGTCCTTTTTCGGATCCACGGCGCGGCAGATCTTCTCCTCGTTAAGCGTCTTGGGCAAGGGACGCAGCAAGAGTATGCCGTGTATGCCCTCGCTTGCGTTCAGCTCGTCAAGCGCGTGCAGCGTCTCCTGCTGTGCTGCGGTCGCAGGCAGCTTAGAAATGACAACGGATACGCCCGTTTCGCGGCAGCGCTTGACGATCCCGCGTTCATAGGCAAGATCCCCCGCGTTCTCGCCAACGCGTAGTACGCCCAAGGTGGGATTGAAAAACTTGTCCTTTAGGCTCTCCGCCTCTTTAGAAAGCTGCGCGTTAAGCGCCGCAACGACGGGTTTACCCTCCAGTATGCGCATGATAGATCTCCTTTACTATGCGTCTTGCGTCTCCCGCCATGTACAGGGAGCCAACGATACAAACGACGTCCGTCTCCTTTGCATAAGACAGCGCACGGCGTATCCCCGTTTCCACGCCCCCGCAGTCCACAGCAAGACCGCCTTCCTTCTTGACGGCTTCGCAGAGGGGCGCGGAGTCCAAGGCGCGCCAGAAGTCAGGCGTCACGGTGCAAAAGCTCTGTGCAAGCGGCACAAGCTCGCGTATCATGGTGGGATAATCCTTGTCCTTCATCAGACCCAGTACAAAGAGGATCTTTTGATCGGGGAACAGCTCCTTGAGCGTTTCGGCCGTGCCGTTGATGCCGTGGGGATTGTGCCCGCCGTCCACGATGACATAGGGAGCCTTATGCAGCAGCTCGAAGCGCGCAGGCCAGCGCACGTTGTTTAGACCCTCCCGCACGGCTTCGTCGGGGATGCTGTAGCCGCGGCTGCGCAGCACATCGACGACGGTCAGCACCACCGCTGCGTTGTGCGTTTGATAGCTGCCGACCAAGGACAGGTGCAGCTGCCCAAAGTGACCGAACAGGAAGTCCTGTCCTTCGGGCGTGTGTCGGAGCAAATGGATCTCGTCCTGCGGAACGACATGCAGCTTTGCATGGCAGCTCTTGCAGCGCTCGACAAACACAGCGTCCGCTTCGGCGTTGCCGCCGTAGACGACCACCTCTCCCCCCTCCTTGATGATCCCCGCCTTGGCCTCGGCGATCTTCGTCATGGTATCGCCCAGGATCTCCATGTGATCGTAGCCCATTGCGGTGATCACCGCTACCTCGGGGGTATGGATGATGTTGGTGGAATCCAGTTCACCGCCCAAACCGACCTCCAGCACCACGATATCGCAGCGCTGACGCAGGAAGAACAGCATTCCCAAAGCCGTGATCAGCTCGAACTCGGAGGGAAGATCCTCCATGCTCTCGGCGATCGGCTGTATGTCGCTGACGATCTTTGCAAGATCCGTATCGCTTATCTCCTCGCCGTTGACCTGGATGCGTTCGTTAAAGCGCGTCACAAAAGGAGAAATGTACAGCCCCACACGGTAGCCAGCCGCGCGCAGGATGGCTGCCGTCATGGCGGCGGTGCTGCCCTTGCCGTTCGTTCCGCCGATGTGGACGAACTTGAGCTGATCCTGCGGATCTCCCAAACGCTCCAACAATTCCCGCGTGCGTGCAAGGCCGAACTTGCTGCCCCTGCCGTACATCCCGTGGATGTAGGCAAGCGCTTCCTCATAACTCAATTCCGTTTTAGGCATTCCTTTCGCCTCGTTCCGATCTTTCATAAAGCAAGCCCACGCTGTAACACATGGGCTTGCGCGATCGCTTGTATCCTTTCTTGCTAAGTTACTTGCGCTTCTTTTGGATGATGAGCGCAACGACGGCGGCAACGATCAGGATGATGCCAAGGCCGCCCAACGCATAGACCAGCCAGCCCATACCGCCCTTTGCGGTATCCATTGTGGTTCCATCGTCGCCTGCATCGGTGGCAGCGGCGTCAGAGGGAGCGCCCGTAGCAGCGGAGACATCGATGCCGCTTGCCCCGTCGGAGCTTGAGGCGTCCGGTAAAGTGCTTTCGTCCGCAGCCGATGAAGCATCGGGTACGGCGGTGTCCGCAGCGGTAACGCCGCCTGCGGGCGTGGGCGAGGGCGTCATGATGACGGCGGTCTCCATCGCTGTCGTGTTGCCGTCGTTGGTGAAGGTTGAATAGGCGGTCGTCTTAGGCGTTGCGGTGGCTGTAATGACGGTGTTGGTCGTGGGAACGACCTGCGGAGAAGCCAACGCTTCGGGTACGGCGGTAGGTACGGCGTTGCTGTTGACAGAGACGCCGTTCAGCTCTATTGCGTGATCAACATCGTACAGCGTTTGCTTGCCTGCGGTATAGTCGAAGGTGGAATACTTGACCTCGTTCAAGGTCAAGGCCGACCCGTGACTGCCCTTGATCTTAAAGCTGATCGTGAACATGACGCCGCTTTCCTTGATGCCTTCATAGCCGATGTATGCACCGCGGAAATAGCTTGCGCCGCTGTCCGTCTTCAGCAGGTTGTACAGGAAACTGTCGTAGCTGCCGTTGTCCATGACACAACCGTCGGTGCTGCTTTCCACAAATTCCAGTTCCTCTGCATCGTAGAACAGATTGAACTCGATGGAATCGATGGCGCAGTTGTTGTTGAGCTTCATAGAAACGCTGATAGGAACCACGACGGTGTCGCCTACGCTGCCGTTGACTGTTTCGCTTGAAAATGTAGCGGGACCGTTGTCAGCCAATGCAAAGGGGATCGCAAACGTGAGGGCAAGCAGCAGGCTCAATGCGATGGCAAAAATTTTCTTTTTCATATTTCGAGACCTCCTATTTTGTACCTTTGCAGCCGTTAGTTACTGTCGGAGCAGGCGCTGCAGGAGCCGCTGCTCTTCGTTTGATCATCGGCGGAATAGGACTGCTGCGTATTGGTCTCCGTGTCGTAGAAGGAGTAGATCAGATCTTCTACACGCAGCTCATGCTTTCCTTCCGTCAGAACTTCAAACTGCAGGGTCAACAGCGTGCCGCTCTTGTCGGATCCTTTCGCGGATGCAGCCACAAAGCGATATTTTCCCTCGGTCGGGTTGTCCATGGCGATGTCGAAATCATCCAGCATATCGCTGACGAATTTGTCATCTTCCTTGACCGCTCCGATGAGGCGAAGCGCGCTTGCATCGTAGACAAGGTTGAATTCGATGGAATCCAGCTTGGAATTGCTTTCGTTCTTTACGCTTGCTTTGATGGCCACTTCTACGGTAGAACCAACGCTGCCTTCAACGGAGTCGACGGTCAGAGCCATGCTGTTTGCACCTGCGGCAAGTACCGTGGGCAAAAGCAACATAAAACAAATCAGTAAAATGGGGATCGCACAAAGGAGCTTCTTCAAATCGGCACCTTCCTTTCCTTGGTCATGCTCTGCACAGGAATAAGCACATTATAGGTGATAAAAAGCTTTTCGTCAATTTTTCCTTTTAAGAATTCGCGTTTATTCATGAAAATTAACATTCGCTACACACTGGAGACACGATGTTTTGCCGACAGGCTTTAGGGAGCCCCTTATGAAAATTTGTACAAATCAAAATAAAAGAATTGACAATGGGGCGGAAAGTGCATATTATATAACACAATGGAATAGGAAATGCGTTGAGCGGGAAAGAGTAGTCTTTAGCGTGATTTGCCAAGAGAGGATCGATCGTCGGCTGCAAGTCGATCCGCCAAGCAGCAAGACAAAGTGCCTCCCGCAAGCAGCGACAGCGAAAGACTTTATCGTCCTGTAGCAGCCGACGTATGCCGCGTTAAGGCGTCAAGAGGAGTGGGCTGTACCCACTTAAGTAAAGTGGGACCGCGAAGCATCTTCGCCTTTATGTGCGAGGATGCTTTTTTATGTGGGCTGTTTGCCCGTGAGGAAACGATGTTTGATACATTTCGAAACGATCTGAACTGCGTACTGGACCGTGACCCAGCCGCTCGCGGCAAATGGGAGGTCTACTTTTGCTATCCCGGCTTTCGCGCCATCCGCATGCATCGCTTTGCCAACCGCCTGTATCGACATGGGCTGCACTTCTTTGCAAGGATCGTCTCCGAATGGACGCGCTTCTTTACGGGGATCGAGATCCATCCCGCCGTGCAGATCGGGCAGCGCCTGTTCATCGATCACGGCGCAGGGGTCGTGATCGGCGAGACCGCCAAGATCGGCGACGACGTAACGCTCTATCAGGGCGTTACCTTGGGCGGTACAGGCAAGGACAGCGGCAAGCGACATCCTACGCTGGGCGACCATGTGACTGTCGGCGCGGGAGCCACCATACTGGGACCGTTCAAGGTGGGCGATCACAGTAAGATCGGCGCAGGTGCGGTCGTTCTCAGCGAGGTGCCGCCCCATGCGACCATTGTGGGCGTTCCCGGGCATGTGGTACGTGCAAACGCCGCCTGTAAGGACTGTACGGTCTGCCTTGGAGAGCGCTGCGAAAGGATCGCCAATATCGGCGGCGAGGCGGGGGTCGATCTGGATCATATCCACATGCCCGACCCCGTTGCGGCAGAGCTGACGGCTATGCGGCAGCGGCTGGACGCCTTGGAAAAAGCCGTTAAAAATTCACAATGTTGACCCGTGAAATATGATATAGTAGAAAATGAGGTATGAATATGGTCATCTATAACACCATGACACGCAAAAAGGAAGAACTGATCCCCCTTGTACCCGGCGAGATCCGCATGTATGTATGCGGTCCTACCGTGTATGATTTTTTCCACATCGGCAACGCCCGCCCCTTCATCGTGTTCGACACGCTGCGCCGTTACTTGGAGTATCGCGGCTATAAGGTGACGTTCGTACAGAACTTCACCGACGTGGACGACAAGATGATTCGCCGTGCAAACGCCGACGGCGTGACCGTCAAGGAACTGGGCGACCGCTTCATTCGCGAGTACTACCACGATGCGGATGAACTGAACGTTGAGCGCGCCACGGTGAATCCCCGCGCCACCGAACATATAGCGGACATCATTGCGCTTGTAAAGACGCTCATCGACAAGGGACATGCCTACGCCACGGACAACGGAGACGTGTATTTTTCGGTGCGCAGCTTTCAAGAGTACGGCAAGCTCTCAGGGCAAAACATCGAAGATCTCGAAAACGGTGCGCGGGTCAGCCCCGCCGAGCAAAAGCGCGATCCGCTCGATTTTGCGCTGTGGAAGGGTGAAAAACCCGGTGAGCCGAGTTGGGATTCTCCATGGGGCAAGGGTCGCCCCGGTTGGCACATAGAGTGCTCCGCCATGAGCATGAGTATCCTTGGCGAATCCTTCGACATCCACGGCGGCGGACAGGATCTGATCTTCCCGCATCACGAAAACGAGATCGCACAAAGCGAAGCCGCTACGGGCAAGCCCTTTGCACGCTACTGGATGCACAACGGCTTTATCAACATCGACAACGAGAAGATGTCCAAGAGCGAAGGCAATTTCTTCACGGTGCGCGACATTGCCGAGAAGTACGACCTTGCTGCGGTGCGCATGTTCATGCTGGGCGTGCAGTATCGCAATCCCGTCAACTTCTCGCGTGAACTGATCGAACAGGCAGAAGCTGCCTTGACGCGCCTGTGCACGGCACGCGAGCGCTTGAACGAGGCCATTAGGCTTCCGAATGTAAGCGACGAGGACGCTGCGTTTATCGCCTCCCTTGCCGACTATCGCAGCCGCTTTGAGGCCGCCATGGACGACGACCTGAATACGGCGGACGCAATAGGCGCGCTGTTCGAGCTGGCTCGCGCCTGCAACAGCTTTGTTGCCGAGCCGCGAGGTACGGAGGCGATCGATAAAGCCTCGGAACTGATGGATACCCTATCGGGGCTGCTTGGTCTTTCTCTTGTAAAGAAGAACGAAGCGATACCCAAGAAGGCTCTCTCCTTGCTGGACGCCCGTCAGGACGCCCGAAAGGCAAGAGATTATAAAAAGGCGGATGAACTGCGCGACGAGCTCAAGGCTTTGGGCTATGCCGTGGAAGACACGCCGCAAGGCCCGAAACTCAAAAAAATATAAAGCAAGGAGTCCAAAATGGGAAACGGAATTTTACTGTCGGCATTGTTGCTGGGCATCGGCATCTACGTCTTGGTCGCCGCCATCCGCGGCAAAGGAAAGCTGTACCAGTCCGAAAACATCAAGGACAAGTACATGGAGAAGTTCCCGCATATCATGCGTGCGATCTACTATGTACTGGCCATCGTCATGCTGGCGAGCGGTCTTGCCAGCCTGGGACAAAGCGCTCTGTTCGAGCAGACCTCCTACTACGGTCTGAGCGAGAACTACACAGCGCCCGATGGTACGGCCTATACGACCGACCAAGAGTTTTCTTACGACGAGATGACCGCGCTTATCAATGCCGATACTTATACCGCTGAAGGCTCTTCCTCCGGCAGCAGCCTCTGCTCCTCCTCATCGAGCACGCAGTCTAAGGTCCCCTATATCTCCACGGCTGTCCGCACGGAATACTCCATCAAGTCGGAATCCTTTGCTTTCCTCTGCAAGGATGGCGAGGCCAAGAACGGCTATGACCTGCTTGGCACCATTTCGCAGATCGCTCTGTATGTGTCCCTTGCCTTCATCATCCTGCTCTTTGTTTCGGTCTCTGTGATGACCGACAAGAACAAGAAGGCAAAAAATGCCGCCGCTGCCGCAGGCAACGGCAACGATGGGCATGTCCTGCCCAGCTCTGCCTTCGACTTTGAAGAGAAGACGGAAGACAAGAAGTAACAGGTTCGTTAGTACGCAAGCAGCGGTCAAGCTAGGCCGCTGCTTTTTTCATATCCGCAGTTCGGCTGCCCACCCCCTCCGTCCTTAAGCCGCACCCCCGCAGGATGCGGCGCATACTATGGCGCAGCAAGCAAAAGGGGGAGGTGCCCTATGCGCACATTGTTACAGCTTCCCATTGGCGGGATAGGCGTGATCAAGGCGGTGCATACGGAGGAAGCACTGCATCGCAGGCTCAGCGACCTTGGACTGACTCGCGGCTGCATTGTCAAGTGCTTGTTTGCGGCGCCTTCGGGCGACCCACGCGCCTATCAGATCCGCGGTACCGTGATCGCCCTAAGGAACGGTGACGCTGCAGGCGTCGAGGTGGAAGAATGAAGCTCCTTAAAAGCGCTAAGCCTGTTTGCATGGACAGCACCTTGGGCAAGTGCTGCGTGGAGAAGCGTGAGGAAAGCGATGTGATCGTTGCGCTGGCGGGCAATCCAAACGTAGGAAAGAGCACGGTGTTCAACGCCTTGACGGGGCTTAAGCAGCATACGGGAAACTGGACGGGAAAGACCGTCGGAAACGCGCAGGGCTACTTTCGCTATCGGGATCGGGGCTTCATCCCCGTTGACATACCGGGGACGTACTCGCTGCGCGCTCGTTCCCGCGAGGAGGAGCTTGCGCGGGACTTTTTGAGAAGCGGGGTACCCGACGCGGTGGTCGTCGTCTGCGACGCCTGTGCGCTCTGTCGCACGATCACGCTTGCCTTGCAGATCCTCTTTGAAACAAAGCGCGTGGTGATCTGCGTAAACCTGCTGGACGAGGCCGACAAGAGCGGGCTTACCATCGATACCGAGACGCTGTCCAAGCTCTTGGGCGTTCCCGTCATTGGCGCAAGCGCACGCGGCGGCGTCGGGTTGGAGGCGCTGAAGGAAGCGATCCTGACCGTTGCGGATACGCCCCCCTCTCCCCCGCCCGATGCTTCCGAACAGGATCGATCGCCCGAAGCCGTTTTTGCAAGTGCTGAGGAGCTTTGCAGAAAAGTGGTACATTGTCGGGAGGGCCGTGAAGGCTCCGCCGAGCGCAGGGCGCAGCGACGCCATAAGCTGGATGCCCTCTTGACAAGCCGCTATCTGAGCTTCCCGATCATCATATGCCTGCTTGCGCTGGTATTCTTTATCACGCTAAAGGGCGCAAATTACCCTTCACAATGGCTGCAGGAGCTGCTGTTTGGCCTTACGCCCTCCCTTGATCACGCTCTGACCTTCTTAGGCTGTCCAAGCGCTATAACGGACGCGTTAGTATACGGCATGTATCGGACGACCGCTTGGGTCGTCTCCGTGATGCTGCCGCCCATGGCGATCTTCTTTCCGCTGTTCACGTTGCTGGAGGATTGGGGCTTTTTGCCGCGCATTGCCTTTTGCTTGGATCACAGCTTCCGCCGCTGTCACGCCTGCGGCAAGCAGGCGTTGACGACCTGCATGGGCTTTGGCTGCAATGCAGCAGGCGTAACCTCCTGCCGCATCATCGACTCACGCCGTGAACGCCTGATCGCCATGCTGACAAACAGCCTGATCCCCTGCAACGGTCGGTTTCCGCTGCTGATGACTTTGATCGCCGTGCTGATCGCAATGCTTGGCATACCGGACAACAGCTCGCTGCTGTCTGCCGTACTGCTTACAGCCTTTATCCTGCTTGCTGTCCTTGTGAGCATGGGCGCGTCCCTGCTGCTTTCCCGCAGCGTACTCAAGGGCGAACCTTCCGCCTATACGTTGGAGCTGCCGCCCTTTCGCCGTCCGCAGATCGGACGCGTGCTGCTGCGTTCCATGCTGGACCGCACGCTCTATGTGCTGGCTCGCGCCGTGATCGTAGCTGCCCCCTGCGGCCTGATGATCTATATCCTGGGAAATATCCAAGTGGGATCTTCAACGCTGCTCAACGCCGTCAGCGGCTTTTTCGACCCCTTTGCTCGCGTTTTCGGCTTGGACAGCACGATACTGACGGGATTTCTATTGGGAATGCCCGCAAACGAGATCGTTCTTCCTCTGATATTGATGATCTATCAGGCAAACGGCGTCCTTGCACAAACGGGCAGCATCGGCACGGTCGGCACGATCTTGGCGGCAAACGGCTGGACGGCCTTGACCACCTTCAATGTCGTCCTTTTTTCCCTGTTTCACTGGCCCTGTGCGACCACGCTGCTTACTTTGAGGCGCGAGAGCGGAAGCCGATTGATGACCGTGATCGGCTTTCTGCTGCCGACGTTGATCGGCCTTGCCTGCTGCCTTACGGTGAACATGCTCTACAAGCTGGTGCTGCTGCTTTGGTAAAGCGTGTTTGGCATTCGACCGTGCAGGGAGACTGTGGATCTTACTTAATTTAAAAGAAAACGTTGCGTTGTCGGGATACCTGTGCTATACTGCATATGTATAGTTATACAGTATCCCGTTGTATCAAAGTCAGCGGCGCGCACTCCACTTTCTGTGCGTTGAGGGCTTAATAGATAGGAGGGAACAGCCGCCGATCGGCGGTGCGGCAGTGTGGAGACCTGCCGCAAAGCTGCAGCGACTTGCGCACTGCGGCAAGGGGGCAAGGCGGAGGCCGCGTCCTCACGATCAAGAACATGGCAAGCTTATCACTTCGGAACCTCAAGAAGGTCTATGGCGAAAACGTCATAGCCGTCCACGACTTCAATTTGGAGATCGCGGACAAGGAATTTGTCGTACTGGTCGGACCGTCCGGCTGCGGCAAGTCCACCACACTTCGCATGATCGCGGGTCTTGAAGAGATCTCAGACGGCGAACTGTACATTGGCGACCGCTTGGTCAACGATGTTCCGCCCAAGGACCGCGACATTGCAATGGTCTTCCAAAACTATGCTCTGTACCCGCACATGACCGTTTACGAAAACATGGCGTTCGGCCTAAAGCTTCGCAAGCGTCCCAAAGCGGAGATCGACCAAAAGGTACGTGCCGCAGCAGAGATACTGGGTATCACCGAGTATCTTGAGCGTACGCCCAAGGCGCTGTCCGGCGGACAAAGACAGCGTGTCGCCATCGGCCGCGCGATCGTCCGCGATCCGCAGGTGTTCCTTATGGACGAGCCTCTTTCTAACCTTGACGCCAAGCTCCGCAACCAAATGCGCGCAGAGATCATCAAGCTGCGTCAGCGCCTGAACACGACCTTCGTCTACGTTACGCACGATCAGATCGAGGCCATGACCCTGGGCGACCGCATCGTCATCATGAAGGACGGCGTGATCCAGCAGGTCGGTACGCCCAGCGAGGTCTTTGACCATCCCAAGAATCACTTTGTTGCGGGTTTTATCGGTACGCCGCAGATGAACTTCTTCCCTGCCCACCTCATGCGCGATCAAGGCAGCTACTATGCTTTGATCGACGGCAACCGCATCGAGCTGAGTCAGTCCAAGATCGATGTACTCAAGCGCAAGAACGTTCCCGAGAAGAAGATCATCTTGGGCATTCGCCCCGAGCACACGAACATAGCGCATGAGCCGCAGCCGAACACCATCCCCGCGACTGTGGATGTAAGCGAAATGATGGGCAGCGAGCTGTACCTGCACACGGACGTTTTGGACATCGACGCCGTCCTGCGCCTGCAGATCATCGACCTGCCACAGGCATACCGCGCAGGCTACCCCTTCGGTATGCAGGTGCATATCGTGATCGACGGAGAGCTTTGCCATCTCTTTGACGAGGAGACCAAGGAAAACCTCATCGACTGACGCACAGACATATAACACAGCCCCGCCGAATGGTTCGACGGGGCTGAAATTTTATTGTAATGAGCTTGGTCAACCCTCTGCGCGGATCTTTTTGAGCCTTGCAAAACGGTTCAGTCCGTTCTCGTACACCAATGCAGGCGAACCCTGAATGAGGGGCAGGATGTAGTCGATGCAGGGCTTTGTCACCATGTTGCCCTCGGGATTGATCCAATCACGCGGTACCTTCTTTTCGGTGTTTGCGACCTTATCCAGATCCACCAAGTCGATCTGACACTGGTACTTGCCGTCCTCATCGAAGCTGCGGCGGAAGCCCACCATCTTGTCGGTGATGCCGTTGGCGGCAAATTCAACGGCGCTGCGTCCCGCAAGATAGGACTCCTGTACATCCGTTTCGGAAGCGCAGTGCGCCGCGCAGCGCTGCAAGAGCGACAGCTCGATGCCGCGGATCTTCACGCTGCCCAAGCGTCCCTTGACCAGATTGACCAGCGTTGAAGCAAGTCCGCCCAGCTGCTTGTGGCCAAAGGCGTCTACAGGAGCGCTGTCCGCGCCATACTCGGCGATCAAAGTGCCGGTGCTGTCGTGAATGCCCTCGGAAACGGCGATCAGGCACTCCCCCGTCTCGTTGTAGATGCGGGAAACGTCCTTTAAAAAATGCTCCACATCAAAGTCCACCTCGGGCAGGTACACCAGATCGGGACCCGTTCCAAAATAGGAAGCGACTGCGGAAGCGGCCGTCAGCCAGCCTGCATGTCTGCCCATGATCTCCACGATGCAGATCATCGGCGCGTCGTATACGCGTGCGTCCAAATACAGCTCCATGCAGCTTGTCGCGACATATTTTGCAGCGGAAGCATAGCCCGGGCAATGATCGGTGCCGTACAGGTCGTTATCGATCGTCTTGGGAACGCCCATGATGCGGCATTCGTAGCCCACGCGCTGCATGTACTTGGAGATCTTGTTGCAGGTGTCCATGGAATCGTTGCCGCCGTTATAGAAAAAGTAGCGCACATCGTACTTTTTGAAGATCTCGTGGATACGCTTGTAGTCGGTGTCGTCCATATCGGGATCCTTCAGCTTGTAGCGGCAGGAGCCCAAGGCCGAGGAGGGCGTGTGCATCAAAAGTGAAAGCTCGGTTGCGTCCTCTTTGCCCATGTCGTACAGTTCGTCGTTCAGCACGCCCTTGATGCCATGCGCCGCGCCATAGACGGCAGTGATGCAGGGGCTGTCCAAGGCCGTGCGGATCACGCCGTACGCGCTTGCGTTGATGACCGCCGTCGGTCCGCCGGACTGGCCGACGATGCAGGCGCCTCTCAATTCATTCATATTCTTTCCTCCAAACAATCTTTTTGCATTATAGCATAGAAGCGGCAAATTGCAAGAAATTGTCCATCGGATTTATGTATTTTTTACAGGAAAATGCGGGGAAAGGTCTATTTGTTCGGCGTATACCGCTTTAAGAATTCCACGAAAGCACTTTCGCAGCGTTCCGTGTCCACATACCAGCAGCAGCAGTGCCTTGCACCCTCCACCGAAATCAATTCCTTCTCGGAAGCGCAGGCGTTGTAATTTTTGACGCCCATGGAATAGGGAACAAAATCATCCGCCTTTCCGTGGAAGAACAAGGCGGGGACTGTGTTGCGGGTCAGCGCCGACGGGGCGTCGCCTTCGCGGATCCCAAAGCCTGCGATCAAGCGGCACCAGAAGCCCATCAACGGCAGAATGGGAAAGCGCGGCAAATGGAAGCCGTGGGTCAGCACATAGCCCATCTCCTCATAAGCAGAGCTGAAGCCGCAGTCGCAGATCAGCCCCTTGACGGCCTTTGGCACGCCCAAGCTTGCCGCCAGCATGACGGTCGTGGCGCCCATGGACTGCCCCGCAAGGAACAGGGGCAGCTCATCACCAAAGCGCTGCTGCACATATTTGATCCAGTCCAAGCAGTCGTAACGTTCCTTGACGCCGTAACAGATATACCTTCCTTCGCTGCGGTTGTGCGTTCTTTGATCGACGAGCAGCACGGAGTATCCCTGCTTACGGCAACACAGCGCCATCGCGCCGAAGTCCTTTTCGGGCTTGGAACGGAAGCCATGGAAGAACAACACCAAGCCCTTAGGCGTTGGTGCTTCGGTCAGATCCGCATACAGCTTCAGACCATCGCGGCTTTTGATCTCCACCCGCTCACGGGGCAGTGCCAAATACTGCTTTGCCTCGTTGGTGATCCTGACCATGAAGGCCACGCGTGCAGAGCTTGTAATGGACTTGTCCCGAAACAGCTCGGTATAGTCCAATCGATGGATGCCGCGCATCGCGGCGGCATAGGAAACGGAGAGCGTCACGATCGCGCACAGCACGACAAGCCCGACCAAAACATACACAACTTCCATACAACACCTTCAAGTTTGATTTGTATTATACCAGTATGTAAAAGCACAGGCAAGGGTCTGCCTGTATTTTATATTTTTTTGCCCACTTTCCTTTATAGGAATTCGTGGTACAATGGGTTTGAATCTTTGGCATGGGGGTATATGAACTTATGCAGATCATTAAAACCGGCGTTTGCGGCACCATGGAATCCAGCGATATCATGATCCGCATCGAGCCCAAGGACTCGGAAGGCGTCGAGATCGACCTGACCAGCAGTGTCATGCAGCAGTTCGGTCGCCAGATCGAAACGGTGATCCGTGAAACGCTTGCTTCCCTCTCGGTGGACAACGTAACGGTGACCGCCGTGGACAAGGGCGCACTCGACTGCACCATTCGCGCAAGAGTGAGCACGGCAAGCTATCGCGGAGCGGAATGCAATGACTATGTTTGGGGGACAAAGGCATGAAGCGACTGAGAAGAAGTATGCTCTTTGTGCCGGGCAACAATCCCGGTATGGTTCGCGATGCGCACATCTATGGCTCGGACTCCATCATGTTCGACTTGGAGGATTCCGTTGCCATAGCGGAGAAGGACTCCGCAAGGTTCTTGGTGTATCAAGCCTTGACCAGCCTGCGCTACGGAAAAAAGGAACTGGTCGTTCGCATCAACGATCTGAGTACGGGACTGGGCATTGCCGACCTGGAAGCGATCGTTCGTGCAAAGCCCGACGTCATCCGTCTTCCCAAGACGGAAACGGCGCAGGATGTGATCGACTGTGAAGCGGAGATCGAACGCATCGAACGCGAAGCGGGCATTCCCGTCGGCACGACCGGCATGATGGCCGCCATTGAAAGCGCAAAGGGCGTGCTCAACGCGTACAGCATCGCCACCTCCTCCAAGCGTCTCATCGGCATCGCCTTGGGCGCTGAGGATTATGTCACCGACCTTAAGACGACCAGAAGCGACGGCACCGAACTGTTCTTTGCCAGAAACATGATCCTTAACGCCGCTCGTGCGGCAGGGATTGATGCTATCGACACCGTCTTTTCCGATATCAACAACGAAGAAGGCTTCCTAAAAGAGGTCGAATTGATCAAAAAGCTTGGCTTCGACGGAAAGAGCGTCATCAATCCACGCCAGATCCCGCCGCTGCATCATGCGTTTATGCCCAGCGAAAAGGATCTTACGAAGGCGCATGCCGTCATGGACGCCATTGCGGAAGCGAATGCACGCGGCAGCGGCGTTGCCAGTCTCAAGGGCAAGATGATCGATCGCCCCGTTGTCATTCGCGCAGAGCGTCTGCTTGAGCTTGCGGGCGCAGCCAATCAGATCTCGGTCGAGGAGGTTTAGCATGGACGAGTTGCTTTTGAACGATGTAACAAATATGCCCAAGGTATCCGTACCAAACGGCGCTTTCCACGGAACCGAGAAGAAGAACACCGAGACCTTTATGGAGCGTATGCACTCCAAAAACAAAGTCATCGGCAACTTGGAGGAAGCCATCCGCCGCTGTGGTCTGAAGGACGGCATGACCATCTCCTTCCACCATCATTTCCGCAACGGCGACTATATCGTCAATCAGGTGATGGACACCATTGCCCGCATGGGCATCAAGGATCTGACCATTGCCGCAAGCTCGCTCAACGATGTACATTCACCCTTGATCGAGCACATCAAGTCGGGCGTTGTGACCCATATCGAAACCAGCGGTATGCGCGGTGCGCTTGCCGACGCTATCTCGCACGGCCTGATGGCCTCCCCCGTTGTCTTTCGTTCCCACGGCGGCCGCGCAGCCGCCATTGAAAGCGGCGAACTGCACATCGATGTAGCTTTCCTGGGCGCACCCAGCTGCGATCCCTACGGCAACGCAAACGGCTACAGCCGCGAGGACGAGAACTCCACTATCTGCGGCAGCTTGGGCTATGCTCGCTTGGACGCAGAGTACGCGGACAAGTGCATCATCCTAACCGACCATTTGGTGCGCTTCCCGAACGCCCCCTTTGCCATTCCCGAATCGAACGTGGACTACATCGTACATGTAGACAGCGTAGGCGATCCGCAGGGCATCATGAGCGGCGCGACTCGCTTTACCAAGAATCCCAAGGAGCTGCTGATCGCCAAGGTCGCCGCAGACGCCATTGAGGCTTCCGGCTACTTCTACGATGGTTTTTCCATGCAGATGGGCAGCGGCGGCGCTTCCCTTGCAACGGCTCGCTTCATTCGCGAAAAGATGAAGGCGCAAAACATCCGCTGCCGTTTCGCCTTGGGCGGCATCACAGGACAGATCGTGGAGATGCACGAGGAGGGCCTGATCGACCGCATACTGGATGTGCAATCCTTTGATCTGGTCGCGGCGCAGTCCTTGAAGAACAACCGCTTCCACCAGCAGATCGATGCGACCTACTACGCAAGCTACCTCAACAAGGGCGCCGCCGTCAATGAGCTGGACTTTGTCGTCCTATCCGCGTTGGAGATCGACACGGACTTCAACATCAACGTGCTGACGGGCTTCGATGGCGTCATCCGCGGCGCTATTGGCGGACATCCCGACACGGCGGAAGGTGCAAGCCTCTCCGTGGTCGTTGCTCCGCTTACCCGTGGCCGCATCCCGACCATTGTCAAGAAGGTCAACACCATCGTGACCCCCGGCAAGGTCGTGGATATCGTCGTGACCGATCAGGGCGTGGCGGTCAACCCCAATCGTCCCGAGCTGCTGGAGCGGCTGCAGAAGGCGGGCATCCCCCTGTACACCATCGAACAGCTTGCCAAACGTGCCGAGCGCATCGTGGGCGTTCCCGATCCCATTGCGTATGAGGAGCGCATCGTTGGCGTAGTCATGTATCGCGACAACACCGTTGTGGATGTGATCCGCCAAGTAAAAGACGAGCATGAACTTTGAGTTCCGAACGGGAGCTGCGCCATTTTCTGAGGCGCAGCTCTTTTCATACACAGAATTTTTACGCAAAGCCGACCTTAGAGACGAGGGCGACGCGGATGTGACCGTCTTGGCTTACGAAGGCGACACGCTCGTTGCCTGCGGTTCGCGCAGCAAAAAGCTGCTCAAGCAGATCGCCGTTCTCCCTGCAGCGGAGGGCAGCGGCGCCTGCGCGGCGGTCGTGTCGGAGCTGATGAAGGATGCGTATGGAAATGGGATCACAAAGCTGTTTCTCAACACAAAGCCCAAGTACCGCGCCCTGTTCTCCTCCCTCTCCTTCTATCCCTTAGCCCAAACGCAGGACATGCTGCTGATGGAAAATAGCCGCAGCGGACTTACGCGCTTTTTGGATGCCATCGGTCCACAGACAGGACAAGTCGGCGCCATTGTATGCAACTGTTCGCCCATTACGAACGGACATCTGTACCTGATGCGCGAGGCGGCAAAGGCCTGTGATACCGTTTTGGTCTTTGTCGTTGCAGAGGAGAACGGCCCCTTCCCCGCCGCCGACCGCCTGCGCCTTGTTCGGGAAGCCACGCAGGACATTCCGAATCTAAGCATCCATTCCGGCGACGACTATTTGGTTTCCTATTCTACCTTTCCCGCGTACTTTATTCGGGATGAGCAAAAAGCGGAGCGCGCACGCGGCGAACTGGATCTGATGCTGTTTGGAAAGCGAATCGCTCCTGCGCTGTATATCAGCAGGCGCTTTGTGGGCAGCGAGCCCTTCAGCCCCTTGACCCGTCAATACAATCTGCAGATGCAGCGCATCCTTCCAGAATACGGCATACAGGTGACCGAGCTTGCTCGCTATAAGGGCATCAGCGCTTCCGCGGTGCGCAGCGCAATTTCAAACGGCCGCTTTGACGACATCCGCGCCTTAGTCCCCCCCTGTGTATATGCTTACTGTACCCGTCACTTTAGAACAGATGCTTGATGCGCGTGAGCTGCGAGCCGCGCACCAGCAGGCCTTGCTCACGGAGCATGGTCTGCCTTTGCTGTGCATAGGCATGAACATTGCGGGACCTGTCAAGGACAGTCCCCTGATCCGTGCAGCGTTTCGGACAGCCCTGTCCCGCTGCTGCTGCGCCTTGGGAACGCCTGTATCCATGCAGACGCTGTATTTGCCCACGGGACCGGAAGGCTACCTTGTGTACGACCTTTCGCCTACAAGCATGAAGCAGCGCGTATGCGCCATCGAGGAAGCCGATACTTTGGGGCGTCTGTTCGATCTGGACGTCTTGGATGCGCAGGGACATAAGCTCTCCCGCGAAGGCGAACGAAGCTGCTTGGTCTGCGGCGGCCCCGCTTTTGTCTGTGCTCGGGAACGTGCGCACGGCCTTGCCGCCGTGACGGAACGCACAAAAACCATCCTATACCAATTTGCGGCGGAGGAACTGGCAAGGCTTGCCTGTGAAGCGCTTGTACAGGAGGTTCACGTTACGCCTAAGCCGGGCCTTGTGGACGAAAACAACAACGGCGCGCACAGCGACATGGATCTTTTCCTGTTTGAACAAAGCGCTGCCGCTCTGCAGCCATACTTTTTTGAAGCTTGCAAATGCTGCTTAACGGAAGGCGCAAAGCTGACCCCACTGCGCAGCATCGGCATAGAGGCGGAACGCGCTATGCTGAACGTCACGCGAGGCGTCAACACGCACAAAGGCGCGATCTATTCCTTTTTGATCTATTTGGGCGGTCTAAGTCAATACCTGCTTGAAGGCGGGGAGCTTTCGGACAAGATCCGCTCCTTGGCAAGCACGGAGCTTGAGCGTATCCCAAAGAACACGCACGGCGCAGTGAGCCGCGGACTTGGCGTCAACGGGGCGCGCAGCGAAGCTGCAAATGCGTTTCCCACTGCACGAAAAGCGCTTTCCTGTTTGGAGACGGAGCCGCCGACCCTTGTCCTTTTGGAGATCCTTTGCCAATTGGATGATACGAATGTGCTGTATCGCGGCGGCGAAGCGGGCTTATCCTTCATGCGTGAGAACGCCAAGCGCATCCTTGCCTTGCCCCCATCGCAGCAGGAGGCGGCGCTGCTGCGTTTTGACAGCGACTGTATCAAGAAGAATCTCAGCCCCGGCGGTTCTGCGGATGTGCTTGCGCTTGCGCTGCTCATGCGGTGCGCAGAGGCGCTGTTCCTATAAGGTTGTCAAGGGCGCAAAGCTGCCGCCTATGAGCGCGTTCAGCTCTGTTGGAGACAGCTCCACCTGAAAACCGATGCGTCCGCCGCTGAAGAAGATATTATCAAAGTCCCTTGCGCTCTCATCGATCACGGTGCGGAAGGGCTTTTTCATGCCGATGGGTGAGCAGCCGCCATGTACATAGCCCGTAAGCGGCAGCAGCTCCTTTGCCTTGATCATTTCGACCTTCTTTTCGCTTACGGATTTGGCGGCAAGCTTCAGATCCAATTCGGCCGCGACAGGCACCATGAATACATAGTACGATCGTGTCGAACCCTGCGTGACCAGGGTTTTGAATACTCTCTTTGGGTCAGCGCCGATGAGCCTTGCGACTTCTTCGCCGCTGACGGCTTCACCCGTACCGTAAGCATAGCCTGTATAGTGCAGCTTCTTGCTGTCCAGTATGCGCATAACATTGGTCTTGTCCATGTTCTCCATCTTGGCTTTAGCCTCCCTGCTATGGAAAAGACGCCGCTTACTGTTTTTAGCGGCGTCTCAAAGATCCTAAATACTTTTACTTTTCGTCCTCGTCCACGAACTCGAAAAGCTTGGAATGCTTTTTCTTCTGATGAGCGGGTTCCTCGTCCTGCTCATCCTCCCATTCCTCCTCATCGTCCTGCTCGTCGTCGCCCTCGAGCATACGGCGGAACCAACCCTTCTTCTTGGGCTTGTCCTCGTCCTCGTCGTCATCGGCGTAGGCTTCACGCTCCTGCTTTGGCGCTTCCTGCTTGGGAGCCGCCTGCTTTTGCGGCGCTTTCTTTTGTACGGGCTGCGGCTCTGCTTCCTGCTCGACATAGACGGGCTGCTGTCTTACGGGCGCCTGCGGCTGTGCGGGAGCCTGCCGGATCTGCTCCTGCGCAACGGGCATGGGCTTGGCGTCCAAGTCGCGGCGGTTGTCGTTGATCATGCGCATGTATTCGTTGAGATAGCGCTGCACATCCGCCAAAATATCGTCGGCATAGCTGCGTGCGCTCTCACCGATGGCGTTTGCGCTTTCCTCCGCGTCGGCAAGCATTTGGCTGGCGCGATAGTTCGCCTCCTGCATGACGGCTGTATCCGCAATGCGCGCCTCGTATTCCTCTACGGCCTTTTGATAGACCTTCTCCGCCGCGTCCTGCGCTTCCTTGCGAAGCTGCTCCGCCTCGGCCTTTGCGGACGAGACAAGCTCCTCCGCCTGCTCGTTGGCGTCGCGAAGCGTCGTTTCCTGCTCCTCGATGACGGAGGAAGCCATGCGTATATCCTCAGGGATGGTGACCTTTAGGTCCCCAAGCATGTCCAAAAGCATATCGACGTCGACCAGACGCTTGTTCTGGGAGCCGAATTTTGATTTAGGACTTTCCTCCAAGATCTGCTCGATCTTGGAGATGGTGCTGTAGATCTTCATCGTTTGTGCGCCGCTCATTGCTGTGTCAACCTTTCACGAATATTCATTAGATTACAAGAAGGAACCAAGCCTTCGATACTGCCGCCCCAATGCCCGATCTCCTTAACATTGCTGGAGCTGAGAAAGGAGTGCGCGGGGCTTGCCATAAAGTACACGGTACTGATCTGCGGGGCCAGATGCCGATTGACTGCATCGATGGAAAACTCGTATTCAAAATCGGTGATGGCGCGCAGTCCGCGGATGATGTACCTTGCGCCTATCTTGTCCGCATAGTTTACGAGCAGCCCCTCGAAGGATTCTGTACGAACGTTTGTAAAGCCCTCCTGTTCGATGACGCGTGCGATCATGTTGACACGCTCGCGTTCGGTAAACAGCGGATGCTTTTCACGATTGTTCAAAACCCCCACATACACCTCGTCGAACAACGCTGCCGCGCTTTTGAGCACATCCAAATGTCCAACGGTAAAGGGATCGAAGCTTCCCGGATACACGGCCGTTTTCAAAGCACGATATCCTCCTCCATCAAAGTCAGTGCGCAGCTGCCGTAACGTTTCGTTTTGACGATGCGCGTCAGTCCTAACACGGCTTTCGGTATGCGCTTGGAATCGTGCTCGATGACGACCCGACCGCCCTTTTTCATGCGTCCCGATTCGAAAAGCAGCCTGCATGCCTCCTCAGCTGCACCGCTTTGATAGGGCGCATCGAGAAACGCAAGATCAAAGGTCAGCTCCTCGCGGGTCAAACGCTGTATTGCCTCTTGATACGGCAGGCACAGCACCCTCACACGCTCCGAAAAGCCAAGCTCGGTCACGTTCTTTTGGATCAAAGCCGCACAGGATGGCGCATGATCGTTGCACACGACCAAGCTTGCTCCTCTGGAAGCGGCTTCCAGACCCAAATTTCCCGATCCTGAAAACAGATCCAGCACAGTACTGTATGGAAGATCGAATTGCAGCATCCCAAAGAGGGATTCCTTGACTCGATCCAAGGTGGGACGCGTGTTTGATCCCTGCGGCGCTTCAAATCTGCGCCCTCGCGCTGTGCCGCCAATGATGCGCACCCCAACCTCCCGTAAGTATAGTACCGTAACGATATCATTTTAACACCCGTCCTTAAGAAATTCAAGTATCTTTGAACAAATTGTTAACAAACTTTTACGACATGCCTCCTCTATGCTTTTATTAGGCGTTCTTTGAAAGATTTGGGTTCTGCAGCCCAAAGAATATATTGGCAAATTTTGCACTATGCAAACGGCGCTGTTTGTGGTAAAACTATGCTATCGCATAAAAGAGGTGAAAAATTTGCTCAGAAGCACCTACGCTTACATCCATACGGATGCGATCCTGCACAATGTGGAAGTTGCGCGATCAAAGCTGCGTCCAGAGACCAAGCTGATGGCGATCATCAAGGCCAATGCCTACGGGCATGGGATCGTACAGGTCGGTATGCTCTTGGACGCCGATCCAAATGTGGACGCCTTTGGCATTGCCCTGCCCGAGGAGGGCGCACTGCTGCGCGCCAACGGCGTTAAAAAGCCTATCCTGATCTTGGGCGCGATCGACAAGGAGCATATCGAACAGGTGTTGGAGAACGAGCTGATGCCCGCCGTGTTCACCCTCGACCTGCTGTACGCTTTAGAACGTGAGGCCGCCAAACGAGGCCTTACCGCAAACATTCATATCAAGATCGACAGCGGCATGCATCGCATCGGCGTCTCCTCGCCGGAAGCGTTGTCGGAACTGCTGGACGCCTTGGCCGCCTGTTCGCATGTGCATTTGGACGGTGTGTTCACGCATTTTGCCAAGTCTGAATCTGACCCTGCCTTCACAGACGTGCAGTCGCGGCGTTTCAACCATGCCGTTTCCATGATCCATGAGCGTGGTTACGATCCCATCGTTCATGCGGCTAACAGCGGCGCTATCTTTCTGCATCCGCATCTGCAGTACGACATGGTGCGCTTGGGCATTGCGCTGTACGGCTGCCATCCCGATCCCGAACTTACGCCCGCAAGCGAGCTGTTGCCCTGCCTGAGTTGGCATTCCCGCGTTACCAACGTGCAGACCATCCATGTGGGCGAAGGCGTGAGCTACGGTCTGCGCTTTATCGCCGAACGGGAGACCCGCGTTGCGACCATCCCCTTGGGCTATGGCGATGGTTACAAGCGCTGCCTGACCGACAAGGCCTTTGTGCTTTTACACGGCCGCAGAGCCCCCCAGATCGGCACCATCTGCATGGATCAATTCATGGTGGACGTCAGCGACATACCGGACGCAGCGATCGGCGACCCCGTCGTACTGCTGGGTGAACAGGCGGGTGAGCGTATCACTGCCGACGAGATGGCTTCGTGGGCGGGCACCATCAGTTACGAGATCCTTTTGTCCATCTCCGGCCGCGTCCCCCGCATCTATCGCTAAGATCGCTGTTAAAAACAAAGGATCCGTTTTGACACTGTGCAAAAACGGATCCTTATTTCTTATGGATAGTTTACTCTACCAGCGGTTCCGAACCTTCTCTGCAAAGCCCGGGAAGTCGTTGAGCGCAAGCTTACTGCCATCGTCTAAGAGCAGGTTCCCCGTGAACCTGCCGAATACCTGATGCTGATCCGATTCGATCAGCAGGGCATTCGTTCGCGAGCTGCGATCAAGGATGGGGCGAAACTCCATGTCGAAACGACCATCCGAAGCGGTGAAATGCCAAGGCGAGAGGTACTCGTCCTTGCCGTCCTTTTGCGGGATGCCAAAGTCGATCTGTCCAAGCTTTTGTGCTTTGCCGTCCACAAACAGCATATTCTCCGTTGCCGCCGAGGTGTCGCCAAAGCCGTACCCCAGATTGAAGCCAATGACATGTCCATCGACCTCGCCCATGCCCGCGCCCCAGTACCAAGTGTTGTCGTAGGTCCAAACGCCGCGTCCCCAGTCCAGCAGGGCAAAGCTGTCGCTTTGATCAAACAGGTATTCCTTGCCCTCGCAGAGCACCTGCCCCTCGGCACGAAAGCCAACGATCTTTTGATTGTAGTAGAAGGCCTTCTTGTTCTCCTTGAAGGGCGTTGCAATGACCATGCTGTCCTTGGGCTCGTCGCTGAGCCACAGCTCGGCAAAGAAGGGACGTCCGTCTCCAAAGCTGTCCATGCTCACGCAAAGGTGTCTCCTGCCGTTCTCGTGGCGGAAAAAGCTGCTGCAATGCTTGAGATCCTTTTGCACATCGCCGTGGGCGGAGCTTGCGGGGAACTTGGTCTTCCCACGCGGAAACCAAAACATCGGGGACTGCGTATGCTCACAGGGAACGCGAAAGTCCAAGATGGACGCAGAGATAAGTCCCATGTAGCTGTTGTCGTCAATGGTCAACGCAACGGCATACTCCCGATTCATGATGAGGTAGTAATCCCATTCCTTGATACGCAGCTTTCCCGCCCGAATGGCGCCGCGGTCGTATTGCTTTACAAGCGCGTTTGCATAGCCTGCTTCGTTCAACTCGCCACGTTCGTTCAAAAGCGGCCCCGCGCTCAAACGACGCTGTTCCATCCCGATCCTCCCTTTCACATAAAAAGCGGGAGACTCGAAAGCCTCCCGCCCCTATTCCTTACAGCGCTTGGCTGACCGCTACCGCAATGGCTACGGTGGCGCCGACCATGGGATTGTTGCCCATACCGATCAGACCCATCATTTCGACATGCGCGGGAACGGAGGACGAACCTGCGAACTGCGCATCGGAGTGCATACGACCCATCGTATCGGTCAGGCCGTAGGAAGCGGGGCCTGCCGCCATGTTGTCGGGATGCAGGGTACGACCCGTGCCGCCGCCGCTTGCTACGGAGAAGTACTTCTTGCCGTTTTCGATGCACCACTTCTTGTAGGTGCCCGCAACGGGATGCTGGAAGCGCGTGGGATTGGTGGAGTTGCCCGTGATGGAAACGTCCACGTTCTCGTGACGCATGATGGCAACGCCTTCGTTCACGTCGTCCGCGCCGTAGCAGCGAACCTTGGAACGATCGCCGTCAGAGAACGCCTTGGTCTTGGTGATCTCCAGCTTGCCGGTGTAATAGTCATATT